>CAZJED010000007.1:0-38159 GCA_964544965.1 uncultured Enterobacteriaceae bacterium | reverse complement strand
CAATTATTATGATTAAAAACAGGATGATCAAACTCAATACTAAAACCTACTTTAAAACCGTCAAAAGGCTCAAACATAGCCCATTTACCATCTTGCTCAACACGGACTTTTTCTTTTATTCTTAAAAACTTTTTTGCGGCATTTTGTTCTTCTATGCCAGCTGACTGTATCAGAAAAACAAATGGTCCCGCACTACCATCCATAATCGGAACTTCATCTGCAGTTAGATCAATATATACATTATCAATTCCAAAACCTGCAAAGGCTGACAGTAAATGTTCGACGGTCGATATACGAATATCATCTTTAATTAATGTCGTCGACAAACTTGTGTCACCAACGTATTTTGGTTTGGCAGGAATTTCTTTTGCAGGATCAACATCCACCCTACGAAATATAATACCTGTATTTGTAGGAGCAGGCCTTAAAGTTAGCAGCACCTTTTTTCCGGTATGCAAACCTACACCTGTCGCCCGAATCACATTTTTTAATGTGCGCTGCCTAATCATTAATTTTGCTTAAATTTTAGTAAGTTCTTGTTATTTAAAGAACCATTCTATTAATTTAATTATGAGCTGGCAAATTTTAGTAAAAAATGAATTTATTTGCTCAGGGCACCTCCTAATATTTCGAAAATTTTTGTCACATATTGCGGCATAATCAATCGGCCTGTCTTCTTAAAAATGCAGGAATATCAAGGATATCCGTCTGAATTTGTGTATTATGCTCATCCGATACGCGACTACTGCCCTCAGTCTCAGCAATATTTATATCGCCCTCCTTTTTTCGCATAATAGTTGGTTCCTCAAGATCTTCCCATTTAGGAGGAGTTAAAGAAACAATATCATCGTTACCGGGAGGCGTAGGTGCCGGCGCTGGTTCAGGAGGAGCTACTTTGCCTAATCCGGTTGCAACTATTGTGACTCTTATACTATCTGGCATATCAGGATCGGTGCATGTGCCAACAATCGTAACTGCATCCTCTGCAGCAAACCCTTTGACTATAGAACCAACCTCCTCAAACTCAGCAATTGTCATATTTTGTCCAGCGGTAATATTAACTAGAATACCTCTGGCCCCTTTTAGATCGACATCATCAAGCAAAGGGCTAGCGATTGCTTTTTCTGCTGCTGTTCTTGCGCGATCTTCGCCCTCAGCTTTTGCTGAACCTACCATTGCCATCCCAGTCTCACGCATAACAGTTCTTACATCAGCAAAATCTACATTAATTAAACCAGGACGGGTTATCAATTCTGCTATACCTTGCACAGAACCAGATAACACATCATTTGCGGTGCCAAATGCATCCGTCATAGTAATCTCGCCACCAAGAACTTCCTTAAGTTTCTCATTGGGTATAGTAATTAATGAATCAACAAATTGCTTTAATTCAGTAATACCTTCATCAGCAACATTTGCGCGCTTTTCCCCCTCAAAATCGAAAGGCCGCGTGACAACTGCAACTGTCAAAATACCCATCTCCTTTGCAACCTGAGCTACAACAGGTGCTGCGCCAGTGCCAGTACCTCCGCCCATGCCAGCTGCAATAAACAGCATGTCTGCTCCATCAAGTACTCCCATGATGCTGTCACGATCCTCTAAAGCTGCTTGACGCCCTACTTCAGGATCTGAACCTGCACCCAAACCTTGGGTTATACCACAACCTAACTGCAAAACAGGTTGTACACCTGAGGTTTGAAGCGCTTGAGCATCTGTATTGGCGCAAATAAATTCAACGCCTTCGATATTACTGCCCAACATATGCATTACTGCATTACCGCCGCCGCCGCCAACACCTATTACTTTAATAATTGCTGGCTGATTAGTCGCATTAACTAATTCAAATGCCATAATTTTATCCTCCTAAATTACAATGAATTTATAAATCTAAAAATGACCCTGATACCAACTTTTTATTCGTCCCCAAATACCTTTAACTCCACTATTAACATCAATTCCTGTCATGCTATCCTGAACTTGTTCGTGTGCATGTAGTAATAAACCTACACCCGTTGCATAAATTGGATTTTTAACGCTCTCTGCTAATCCGCTGACAAACTGTGGGATTCCTAAACGCACGGGCATATGAAAAATTTCTTCAGCCAATTCAATAACTCCGTCCATTTTTGAACTACCGCCTGTTAAAACAATCCCTGCGGCAATAAGATTTTCATAACCACTTCTTCGAAGTTCATTTTGTACGAGAGTAAATAATTCTTCGTATCTTGGTTCAACAACTTCAGCCAGTATTTGACGGGCTAAACGACGAGGGGGTCTATCCCCTACCCCAGGCACTTCTATTGTATCTTCGTGATTTGTAAGCTGCGTCAGCGCGCACGCGTATTTGATTTTAATATCCTCGGCATTCGGTATAGGAGTTCTCAAAGCAATGGCGATATCATTAGTAACTTGATCCCCGGCAATTGGGATTACGGCTGTATGATGTATTTCACCATTATTAAAAACAGCGATATCTGTCGTGCCACCGCCAATATCAACCATGCAAATGCCGAGTTCTTTTTCATCATCAGTTAGCACAGCTTCACTTGATGCCACCTGCTCTAAAACGATTTCGTGAACTTCAAGCCCGCATCTTTTAACACATTTCGTAATATTTTGTGCCGCACTAACCGCACCTGTTACCAAATGAACTTTTGCCGCGAGACGCACACCTGTCATGCCTATAGGAAATCTAATCCCATCTTGATCATCGATGATGTATTCCTGAGGTATTACATGGATAGTTTTCTGGTCGGCTGGTATTGAAACAGCCTTTGCCGACTCAATAACACGATCTACATCAGCTTGCGAAACCTCATTGTGTCTTATTGCCGCAACACCATGTGAATTCATGCTCTGTATATGACTGCCTGCAATCCCCGTCCAAACCGAATCAATCTTACAACCGGACATTAATTCAGCCTCTTCAAGTGCGCGTTGTATAGCAAGTGTTGTAGATTCAATATCAACTACGACACCTCTTCTCAAGCCTCGAGAGCGATGTGATCCAAGACCAACTATTTCAACCACGTTATCATTTGAAATCTCTCCTACAATGGCAACTATTTTTGATGTCCCTATATCAAGAGCGACGAGTCGATGCTGAATTGTTTTATCTATTTTTTTTACCATAGTTTTTCACCCAATATTAATTTGAGGAAATATTAATATTATTTTTCGAAAGAACCGAAAGACCATTTGAATAACGTAAATCGACAGACTTAATTTTATCGATGCCATCTGGAATTAATGTTGGTACAAATTTTAAAAATCGATTAAGTCTATCATCGAAAGAATATCTACCTATTATAATCCTGACGCCATTTTCTAAATCGAAAGACCATGCACGTCTATCATTTAAGGTAACCGAAGATACATTCAAGCGAAATGGCAGCGATTGTAATTTTTCCTGAATTACTCTATATCTATTGAGAAGCTTAACTTCAGAGTTAGCCGGCCCAAATAACAAAGGCAAATCGTTTGGTATGGTTGTATCATCTGGAGAGAAAAATATTCCTGATTCATTTAATAAACCTAAATCCCCCCAACGAGCTGAAGGGATTTGCTCATTAACAACGACCTTTAGTGAATCTGGCCAAATTCTTTTTACAGTTACGTCTCTTACCCAAGGCATATTTAATAAAGCTAGCCTTACTTTATTAACATTAATATTAAAAAAACCGCCTTGAATATTATTTACTACGTTCTTTTTTAATTCAGTTTGTGATAGGCGATTAAAAACACCCTCAACCTTTACATGTTTAATAGGCAAGGTATTTGGGTTTAACATATATTTCGCGCCGTATATAGACAAAGCTAAAATAATAATAATAATAAAAACGCCGAATAATCTCGAAAAATCAGATTGTTCTGATATTTCTTTATCAAAATTAGATTCTTTATAAGAATTAATTATAATATCCTCCGCAATCCGCCTTTTTTTTAAAAAAACTAGTTGCTAATATTGTTTTTGCTAAATCTTCAAAAGAATTCCCACACTTTCCCCAAGACATTGGCACAAGACTATGACTCGTCATCCCCGGAATTGTGTTTACTTCGATTAGCCATTCCCTTTCATTTGCATCGATTATTAAATCAACGCGGCCCCAACCACAAACACCCAATAATTCACATGCTCTTATTGATATCCTTCCAATCATATTTTCAAAATCTCTACCTAAACCACATGGGCAAATATATTTTGTATTACTATCATTATATTTCGCATCAAAATCGTAAAATTCTCTTTTAGTCTCTAATTTAATCATTGGTAAAAATTCGTGATGCCATCCTTGCGGAGTTTCCATTGCTACTACGGGCACGGTATATTCATCCCCATCAACCCAACTTTCTGCCATGACTCGATCATCAAATTGACTTGCATTTTCCCATGCGGAAAATAAATTTTCTTTTTGATCAACTTTCGCTGCTCCAAAACTTGAACCTTCTCTAACGGGTTTAACCATAATTGGTAAACCAATTTTCTCAACGACATTATCCCAATTAGTATCTCTATTTATCTCGATAGCGCTCGGTGTTGATAAACCTCCATCACGCCAAATAGATTTGCTTTTAATTTTATCCATTGCTAATGCGGAACTTGGAGCATCGCTGCCTGTGTAAGGAAGTCCGATCGATTCTAGTTTCTTTTGAATGGTTCCATCCTCCCCGCCCCTACCATGTAGCGCTAAAAAGACACGATCGTAATCATTTATATGTCCATCATTTATAAATCTTTCGAATAAATCCTCCTGATAATCAATCATATGTGAATCAACACCAGTCTTAAGTAATGCTGAATGTACTGCTCTTCCACTTTCCAATGAAATTTCTCTTTCTGCTGATTCACCGCCCATTAACACAGCAACTTTTCCAAATCTTGATGCTTTGTAATTAATTGGGTTAAACATTAATTCGCCTCCTTATTACCTTCACCAATAATTCTCACCTCAGGAATTAATTTAATCGCATATTTTTCATATACGCTTTCCTGGATAAATTCCATTAATTGCTCTATATCTAATGATGTAGCATTACCAGTGTTAATAATAAAATTGCCATGTTTTTCCGAAACAATTGCACCGCCTATTCTTTTGCCTTTGAGCCCGCATTCGTCAATTAATTTTGCAGCATATTGATTCGGAGGATTTCTAAAAACTGAACCGCAACTTAATTGACCTAAAGGTTGTTCATCTGCACGTTCTTTCAACATTTCTTTTATGCGTCCACTAACAAGAGAACTTGTTGAAGTTTCTAATTTCATTTTACATGCGATGAACCATTCATTTTTTGAAATGGAGACACTGCGATAACTGATATCAAATTCTTTTTTTCCAAGAATCTTACGTATTCCTTCACGATTTATTATCTCAACCTCTTTCACGTAAGACCAAATTTCACCGCCATAAGCGCCGGCATTCATAGCAAGTGCACCACCAATTGTCCCTGGTATGCCAGCCAAAAATTCAATCCCCCCTAAACCAGATCTTGCAGAAAAGTGTGCCGCTTTAGCACAGGAAACTCCGGTACCTATAAAAATTTCTGTTTCACTAATATTCTTTAACTCATTAAAAAGACAAGATGTAGATATAACAACCCCGGATATTCCTCCATCCCGCACTAACAAATTACTACCCAAACCAACCCAAGTGATTGGAATACTATCTGGAATCTTGGAAATAAATTTCACTAAATCATTTATATCAGATGCAATATAATAATAATCAGCACTCCCGCCAGTTTTCCAAGAAGTATGACGCGACATGGGTTCTTGTTTTCGCAATTCCCCTTGTTGATCTATAGTATTTATATCAAAGGACATTATGTTATTTAAAGTTACCTGTTTAAATTTTGTTTCATTTTTTGTAATTAACAAATTAATTTCCTTTAATGTATAGCTTGTGAATAATTTTCATAAATTTGTAATGACAAAGAGCCAATATCTCCAGCTCCAAGCGTTAACAACAAATCATTTTCTTTCACAACACCAGGAAGAATTTCAAAAACTGATTCCTTACTCTCTAAGAATATAGGGTCAACTTTCCCTCTCGTTCTAATTGCTCGACATAAAGAACGTCCATCAGAACCAGGGATCGCCTCTTCGCCTGCTGGGTACACATCAAAAATCATTAGCCTATCTATTTGCGAAAGAATATCGCTAAAATCTTCGAATAGATCGCGCATACGTGTAAAACGGTGTGGTTGGTATATAACTACTAAACGCCGATCTGGCCAACCCGATTTTATTGCATCGAAAGTAGATCTTATTTCCGTAGGATGATGCGCGTAATCATCAATAAGTGTTAAATTAATGTTATTTATCTTTATTTCCCCGCGCACATGAAAACGACGAGAGATACCTTCAAAATCACATAAAGCTTTGATTATATTTTTATCATTAACACCTAATTCACGAGCAACTGCAATTGATGCTAAAGCATTTAGCACATTATGTTTACCAGGGAGATTTAATTCTATTTCTAACCAATCTTTTTTGTCTCTGCGAGATACCTTAAACCATGTTTTTGTTTTTTCCTGATTTATAATTTGAGCATTGTAATCAGCTTCAAAATCGACTCCGTATGTAACCACTGGTTTAGTAACTTCGGGTAACACCTTTCTAACACCTTCGTCATCAACACATAAAACTGCCAATCCATAGAATGGCAATTGATGTAAAAATTCAACAAAATTATGTCTTAAAAATGAAAAGTCGCCAGAATAATTTTCAAGATGGTCAGCATCTATATTTGTTATAACTGCAATTATAGGATGAAGGTGTAAAAATGATGCATCGCTTTCATCAGCTTCAGCAACAATATATTTTCCTTTCCCAAGATGAGCATGAGACCCAGAGCTATTTAGTAAGCCACCAATTACATAAGTTGGGTCAAACCCCTCTTCGGCTAACACGCTTGTAACCAAACTAGTTGTTGTAGTTTTGCCGTGTGTCCCAGCAATAGCAATACCCTGACTAAACCGCATGAGTTCTGCTAACATTTCAGCACGACGAACAATAGGTATTCTATTTTTTCTGGCGGAAACTAATTCTTCATTATCATCTTTGATTGCGCTCGTATGCACAACAACATCGGCATCAGTTATATTTTTGATGCTATGCCCAATTGAAACTTCTATATCCAATGATTCTAATCTTTTTGTTATTGAAGTTTCTTTTATATCAGACCCGCTAACCTCGTAGCCCAAAGTTTTTAAAACTTCCGCTATTCCCCCCATACCAGCACCACCAATACCAATAAAATGTATATGTTTAACTCTTCTCATTATATGAGGAGAAAAATGTGATTCCATTTCACGCATAAGATGCTTCCGCACATAATTTAGCAACATTATCAGTTGCATCTGATTCAGATAAATCCCTTGCTTTTCTTGCCATTTGCATTAGCAAATCAGGAGTATTAAAAAAATCTAACAAAATCTGTTTTAGTCTATTAGTATTTAACTGATTCTCTTCAACAAGAACTGCAGCTCCGTTACTTGCAAGATATTCTGCATTTTTTACTTGATGATTATCGACTGCAAAAGGGAAAGGTATAAGTATAGAAGCAATTCCACATGCTGCTAATTCTGAAATAGTCGAGGCACCTGCTCTACAAATTACGATATCGGCCCATGCATATGCGCTAACCATATCTTCAATAAAAGGAGAAATTTCTGCGCCGATATTATAGTTTCTGTATGTTTTTTGTGTGTTTGAAAAATGTTTTTCTCCACACTGATGCTTTACCTTTACAATATAATTGTTATTAAAATTAGATAATGTCTCTGGCACTATTTTATTAAGTTTTTCTGCGCCTAGACTTCCACCAAGAACAAGTACTTTTAATATTTTTACATTACGATTTTCATACCTCTGATCTGGTTTAGAAATATTCTTAATATCTTCTCTTGTGGGATTACCCGTTACAATGACTTTGTTTGATTTTTTAAAAACCTTAGGAAATGCTGTCATTATTGAAGAAGCAAATGGAGCTAATAGTCTATTAGTTAAACCAGCTATTGCATTTTGCTCATGAATAAGAAGAGGAATACGCATCAGCCACGCCGCAATTCCACCTGGCCCGCTCGCAAACCCTCCCATACCTAAGACAACAACCGGACGCACCTTAATTATTATGATTATTGCCTGAAATAATGAGCATATAAGTAAAAAAGGTGCTAATAATAAACGTAAAAAACCCTTGCCTCGGATTGCAACTATATTAATTTTAAGTAATGGGTAACCATAATTTGGAACAATCTTTTTTTCTAGGCCGTAATTAGTGCCTAACCAAAATAATTTAAATCCTTTAAGTTTTAAATTCTCGGCAACAGCTAATGCTGGATAGACATGGCCTCCTGTTCCACCCGCCATAATAAGGATATTTTTATGTCTCATAGGTAGATACCGGCCTTCTGTTAACACTTCTTATGTTCTGTCTATTTTCGTACTCAATCCGTAAAAGCACGCCAAATAAAATACAGTAAACGATCATGCTATTACCGCCATAACTGATAAATGGCAGAGTTAATCCTTTAGTTGGTAGCACTCCCATATTTACACCAATATTTATGTACGCCTGAAGACCTATAATCAATCCAATCCCGTAGGCTAAATAAGCTGAAAAATATTTTTTAATACTCTCAGCAAATCTACCGATCATAAATGCACGCCAAACGATAAAAAAATACAATAAAATAATTGAAATAGTTCCTATAAGACCAAGCTCTTCAGCTATAACGGAAAAAATAAAATCTGTGTGTTGTTCTGGTAAATAAAAAAGTTTTTGTACGCCGCTACCTAAACCAACACCAATCCAATCACCACGACCAAAAGCTATTAACGCTTGTATTAGTTGATAACCGGTATCGAAAGGATCTTGGTCTGGATTTCGGAAACTCATTAAACGTTGCATACGATATGGAGAAAGAATGATTAGAGAGGCTAATGCGCTAACAAAAAGTGGAAGCCAAACAAAAAATCTTACTAGCGGGGCACCAGCTAGAAATATCATACCAATTGCTGTGGCGCATAGTACAGCACATGAACCATAATCGGGTTGTTTTAACAGTAGTATAGAAATAATTGCTAAAATAAATACTGGCTTAAGAAAACCAATCAAATCAGACCGAACTGATTCGTTATGATGAACGAGATACCCTGCCAAATAAGTAATAATAAAGAATTTTACTAATTCCGCTGCCTGAAAAGATTTGGGACCCAGTTGAATCCAGCGCATACTACCATTCACTTCTTTCCCAATACCAGGAATTAATGTAAATGTTAATAATACAATCGCTACCATTAACAATAATCTACTCACTTTTTGTAGATATAAAGTTGGTATTTTTAAAAAGAATAATATGAAAAATAAACCTAAAATAATTGACTGACCCTGATTCCAAAAATAGTGCAGAGGGTCTAAGAAATATTTATCAGCATACGAAATAGTCGCCGAAGCAACCATAATTAACCCGACAGAAATTATTAAGAATAAACTAGATACCAACCAAAAATCATAGCTACTCACTGGCGATAGTCGACGACCTCCCTGTGACAATATTGTCTGTTGTCTACGCTTCTCAAACATCATTTGATAATGCATTCACTGCTGTAATAAACGCATCCCCACGCTGTTGATAATTTATATACATATCTAGGCTGGAGCAAGCTGGAGCAAGTAATACTAAATCACCAGAATCTGCAATTTTGTTTGCACCTTTTACTGCCTCACTCATATTTTTAACAAGTTCTTTTTCAACATCAGAACCAATAACATTTACTAATCTATTTGCATCAATACCAAGCAAAAAAACTTTTTTTACATATTTTTTAATTACTGAATGAAGGCCAGATAAATCCGCTTCTTTGCTATCCCCTCCTGCAATAAGAATTATATTGCCAAATGCGGAAAGACCCTTGATTGAGGCTATGCATGCCTCAACATTTGTTGCTTTGGAATCGTTGTACCAACTAACGTTATTAATTTTTCTTACTAATTGGCAGCGATGTTGAAGGCCTGTGAAATCTTTTAGAACATCAGCCATTGTGCTTGTTGGTACATTAACTGTTTCCGCCAATGCCATAGCTGCTAATGCGTTACTAACATTATGTTCACCTTTTATTTTTAATTGACTTCGATTTATAATCTTTTTATTTCCACAACTTAACCAAATCTCATTCTCATGATTTATTAATCCATAGTTTCCTTCTTCTGGAGTACCAAGAGTAAAATAAATAATTTTCCGATTATCATCGATAACAGAATGAGAATATTCTTCGTCCCTGTTAAGTATCATCAAACCTTGTCCTGAATAAATTCTTTTTTTGACAGCTACGTAATCATCAAAACTTGAATAACGATCCATATGATCTGGTGATATATTTAACACCACGCTTGCGTGAGCATTTAATGAAAAAGTTGTTTCCAATTGAAAACTTGATAATTCAAGTACATATAATTCAGGAACTGTGCCATCTAATAAATCAAGAGCAGGAACACCGATATTTCCACCAATATATGTTTTTAAGCCAGCTGAACGCGCCATCTCCGCAACTATAGTTGTCACTGTGCTTTTACCATTTGAGCCAGACACTGCGACTATCGGTGCTTCTGCTTTTTGGCAAAATAATTCAATATCGCCAAAAACCGGTATGTTACGTTCAATTGATAATTGGATGCTTTTGTTATCTAGTGAAACTCCCGGGCTTAGAATTATCTGGTCTGATGCAAGCAAAGCTTCTTCATTAATCTTGCCAAGATATATCGGAACCGATCCAAATTCTTCTTTCAACTTTGAAAGCTCAGGTGGCACCTCACGACTATCTGTAATTGCTACATTTAAACCTTGATTAGAAAGATAACGAAAACAAGATAGCCCTGTTTTACCAAGACCAACAACAATCGCATCATAATGTAAATCAATATTGTTTACTGTTGACATTTTTTTCTCAACACAAAGCAACTGTTATCCTCAACGTATTTTCAAGCTTGCAAGGCCAACTAAAATTAAAATAACGGTAATAATCCAGAATCGAACTATTACTCGTGGTTCTGGCCAACCCTTTAGTTCGTAGTGATGATGTAGGGGAGCCATTTTAAAAATTCTTTTACCTGTTAATTTGTACGAGGAAACTTGTAATATGACTGAAAGTGTTTCTACAACAAAAACACCGCCCATAATAAATAATACAAGTTCCTGCCGAGTAACAACTGCGACAATTCCCAGTGCAGCTCCTAATGACAATGCGCCAATATCACCCATAAAAACTTGAGCTGGATATGTGTTAAACCAAAGGAATCCTAAGCCTGAGCCAACCATTGCACCACAAAACACGGCAACTTCACCAACACCAGGAACATAAGGGATCCCAAGATAACCGGAGAAAGTTACGTGGCCTGATAGATAAGCAAAAACTGCGAGTGCGCCAGCTACCATTACTGTTGGAAGAATTGCTAATCCATCAAGCCCATCAGTTAAGTTAACAGCATTACTAGAACCGACAATAACAAAATAAACGAACACTACGTATAACCAATTCATATCAAAAACAAAATCTTTAAAAAACGGGACTAGCAATTGTGTTTCAACAGGCAAAGTAGCAGACTGATAAAGATAGATTGCTGCTGCCAAAGCAACAATTGATTGGGCACTATATTTATATGAAGCAGATAATCCTTTTGAATTATTGTGAATTACCTTTCTGTAATCATCAATTAATCCAATAATTCCGAATAGAAATGTAACTGAAAGGACAACTAATATATAACGATTACTAATATCTCCCCAACAAACTGTGCTTATAATAATGGATAACAAAATCAATAAACCGCCCATTGTAGGAGTACCAATTTTTGTTAAATGAGCCTCGGGCCCATCGTCTCGTATACTTTGTGCGATTTGTTTATTTGTTAAATGATTTATCAAATATGGACCTAAAATAAATGAGATAAATAAAGAAGTTAAAACACTTAATATTGTCCTTAATGTTAAATACTGGAAAACAGCAAAACCGCTTTCAAACTGAGTGAGATATTCTGTTAGCCAAATTAGCATTTTCTGTTATTCCCCATAAGAGCATCAACAACGCGTTCCATCTCCATTGAACGTGAACCCTTGACTAAAACAGTGCTGTTTTTATCTAAGGTCTTCTCTAGCAATTTCCCAAGATCATCATAATTTTCGAAATGAAAAGCACCTTCGCCAAAACCATCTGAAGCATTAATACTCAAATTACCAATCGTAAATAGCCCGTCTACCTTTCTCTTTTTTGCTAGTATGCCTACTTCTTTATGAAATTTTTTTGCTTCACGGCCCAATTCACCCATATCACCTAAGACAATGTAATGTGCGCCATTAAAACTGCATAATGTCTTAACAGCTGCATCGAGTGATACTGGATTAGCATTATATGTGTCATCAATAATCCTTACTTGCCTCTTCCCTATTTTTATTTCTAGTCGCCCTTTAATTGAACTTATATTCTCAAGTCCATTTTTTATTGCTTGCAAAGATATATCTAGACTTACACAACATGCGGCGGCAGCTAAAGCATTCATTACATTATGCTCGCCAAAAATAGGTATACAAATTTCAACTGAATCATTATCAGCAACTAAGGTAAATTTAATTGATAAATCGTCTACAGATGATTTAATTTTTTCCGCCCTAACATCGGCATTTTTCGATTTGATGCCAAATGTAATCTTATTAATTTCTTTACAACTATTTTTCCAAAAATCAGCATATATATCGTCCGCATTTATTATTGCAGTACCAGAAGATTGTAATCCCGAATATATTTCTGCTTTAGCTTTTGCAACACTTTCAATATCCTTAAACCCTTCTAGATGAGCTGGAGCGCATTGAGTGATTACCGCAACGTTTGGTGATGATATTTTACTTAACCATTCAATCTCCCCTAAATTATTTGCGCCCATTTCGATAACTGCATAATTATGACTCTTATTAAGTCCAAAGAGTGTTTTTGGAACACCGATATCGTTATTAAGATTACCCGAAGTAGCATGTACACTTGAAACTGTTGACAGGATACTGGTTACCATTTCTTTTACGGTAGTCTTACCATTACTGCCAGTTATTGCGATTAATGGAATTGTTATCTTTTCTCGCCAAGATTTTGCTAATAAACCCATTGCCTTGCGAGTATTTTTTACCTTTATAAAAGGTCTAGTATTAGATATTTCACGATCGACTATTAATGAAGATGCTCCTTTTTTTTCAGCAGATGAAATATATTGATGGCCATCAAAATGTTCTCCTTGCAGAGCAATAAACAAATTTCCTTTCTCAATCGTTCGGCTATCGGTACTACATCCAAAAAAAATAATGTCTTCTCCACTTAAAGATGAGCCGACTGTTTTAGCAACTTCAGAAAGCAGCATATTTATCATAAGTGCTCCTCTGTTAAACGTTTAGCTAATTCACGATCGGAAAATGGAACTATGGTGGAACCGATTTGTTGTGTCATTTCATGGCCTTTACCTGCAAATAAAATCACATCTTTAGTGTTTGCTTCAATAAAGGTACTAATAAGTGCATCGGAACGATCTTCTTTAATAATTACCTTTGATTTATTTTTAATTCCTTCAAGAATATTTTTAAAAATTTGATCAGGTGATTCATAACGTGGATTATCATTTGTTAGGATAATTTTATCGGACAACGATTCGGCAACAGAACCCATTTGGGCGCGTTTCCCAATATCTCGTCCGCCACCACAACCGAAAATACAAAACAATTTTCCTTTACAATACGGTCTCAAACTAGTTAATGCCTTTTCAAGTGCATCTGGTGTGTGGGCATAATCAACGACAATTAAGGGTTTTTTTGATGAAGAAAAAACCTCCATCCTACCAGGGAGACCTGTAAAACAAGACAATACAGTAGCAACCTCTTCAATAGGTACACCGGAGAGAGACAGCACGGTGAAAGCCGCTAGAATATTTTCTACGTTGAATTCACCAATCAAATTTACTCTAATAGCTACTCTACCCCAAGGGCTCTGAACTCTTATTATTTTCGCTGTAAAAGATTCGGCTTCTATCTGCTCACAAAAAATAAAAGAGATTTTTTCTTTCTTATAAAACTGAAGATTGCTTTTTTTTACTGAATAAGCAAAAACATTTATATCTGTTGGTAATTTTTCTACAAGCCTAGCCCCATATGAATCACCAATATTAATTACAGCATTTTCAAGACCTTCTTTTTTAAATAATGAAAATTTTGTACTAACATAATCATCAACAGTTTTATGATAATCAAGATGATCTCTACTCAAATTTGTAAAAACAGCAGTATTAAACTCGGTACCTTCTGTTCTTCCTTGTGCTAAAGCATGAGAAGACACTTCCATCGCAACAAAATCAACTTGATTTTCCCATAATGAAAATAGTGAATGTAATTTAGCCGGATCCGGTGTTGTAGTTTTGCTAGTTTCTATCTGGCCAAATAAACCATTGCCTAGTGTTCCAATAAATGCGCTGTTCCTTTTAAGACTGTGCATTGCATACGTAAGTAGATATGATACTGTTGTTTTGCCATTTGTACCGGTTACTCCTACGATTTCTAAATTTTTTGATGGGTTGCCATAAAATTTACTGATAATAAGGCCTGCATTTTTACGCAGTTCAGGAACCTTAAAAATTTCTATTGAAATAGATTCTATGGTAAATGTCTCTGTCTCATCTATAACAACAGCTGCAGCTCCGGCTTCAATTGCATCAGCGATATAGTCTAGACCATTATGATTTGTGCCGCGATATGCTAAAAATAGATTTCCTGGCTTAACCTTCCTGCTATCAATTGCAACACCAGTCACTTCAGTTGTAGAGACTACTTCTGTAAAACCCATTAAGATATGTTTTAAGGATTTTATGTAATTTAGTTTCTCAACTGACATCATCATTCATACCCTTTCAATCTTTCCGTTCCTATAATATCTGCGATTATTGGTGTATTAAAATTATTCAAATTATCGGGTGGAATATTTAATATACGTAAAGCACCTTCCATAACCTTTGCAAATACAGGTGCTGCTACCGCTCCACCGAAATGCCCTAACTCTTTATTTGGTTCATCAATTGTCACAACTGTTACAAACTTCGGATTACTTGCAGGTACAATACCTACAAACAACGAACGATAACGATCATCAAAATAACCACCTTGAGGATTAAATTTATGTGCTGTTCCTGTTTTTCCAATAACTCGATAACCTTTTATTCCTGCCCTAGAAGCAGTACCCTTGGAAGAAACTACGGTCTCTAACATATCTCTGATTTGTCTTGCTATTTTCTTAGAAATAACTCTTTCGCCTTCCATAGAATTATCAGTTTTTATAAAAGATACGGGTAACTTAATACCACCATTGGCTATTATGGAATATGCATGTGCTAGTTTTAAGGAAGTTACCTCGACACCGTAACCATAAGATAAACTTGCTATATCTTGTTCAGTCCAAGTATCGAATGACCTAAGTAATCCGGATCTTTCACCGGGGAAACCACTGCCGGTAGTTTGGCCAAATTCAAATCTATTAAGAACATCGTAGAAATATTCTGGTCTTAATGCTAATGCAATTTTAGTCGCTCCTATATTGCTCGATTTAGTGATGACCGTGGTTACATCTATTGAGCCATAATTACGATGATCAGAAATAGAACGATTGCCGACTTTAAAAACACCAGGAGAAGTATCTATTATTGTTTGTGGCGTGAAGATTCCTGATTCTAATCCGGCAGCAATTGTAAAAACTTTCATTGTTGACCCTGGCTCAAAAACATCAGTTACACTTCTATTACGAGCTGCATTTTTTAACCAGCTACGATTATTTGGATTAAATGAGGGCTGCCCAACCATTGCTATTACTTCACCAGTTTTTACATCTAACATAACTAGCGTACCACTAATTGCTTGATGATTTGCAACTGCTGCAGCAAGTTCTCGGTAAGCTAAAAACTGAATACGTTTATCAATACTAAGTTTAATCTTGGTGCCTGGCTCAGATGATTTGACATTTTCAATATCGCGAACAATTCTTCCAAAACGATCTTTAAGTATGCGTTTTTTTCCTATTTTACCTTTTAATATTTTGTTGTAAGCAAGCTCAATTCCTTCCTGACCTTCGTCGTCAACATTAGTAACGCCGATAACATGTGAAGTCATTTCAGCTGCTGGATAATAACGTTTATATTCGGACTGTGTTGAAACACCTTTTAATCCAAGCTTTTTTATTTCATCAACTAAAATTGGGTTTGCATGTCGTTTCAACCAAACAAAATCGCGTTTAATGCGAGTTTTTAGAAACTTGTTAAGTTCCTGTTCTGACTTATTCAAAAGACTTGCCAATGGTTTTAGATTTTTTTCATTTAGTAACTTCCTTGGTTCAGTCCAAATAGAATCTACTGGTGTGCTAATTGCTAATTGTTCGCCATTTCTATCCATAATAGCGCCACGATGTGCTGATACATTGACTATTCCAATGCCTGCTTCATCGCCTTTTTTACTATATTTACTAGAAAGAAGTTGTAAATATACAGCTCTCGAAGTCAGTGCAAACATACAAATTAAAAATAAACCAATTACAAACAAGTAACGTAAAGAAACTTGATTATTATCTCTTTGTGACTTCATTTAATTAATACCACTAAACTATGAATTGGCTCTTTCATGTTTAATTTTGTTCTCGCGTGAGTATCAATTCTGTCATTAACTGCCCAAGCACCGTATTCGAGTTGTAATCGCCCCCATTGTTCATTCAGTTCATCTTTTATTTGGAGTTGAGATTGCAATTCCACAAAAAGATACCTTGCATCGTGACGTGAAATAACAACTTGCAATGCAGACAAAATTATTGCTGTGTAAAATCCAAAATGTAGTAGAATTTTCATTCTTAACAACGCTCAGCCACACGTAAAAGTGCGCTACGTGCTCTTGGATTCGTGGATATCTCTTTCTCACTTGGTCGAATTTTTTTACTAATTAATTTTAATTTAATATCACAAAAATCCTGTAAAACGGGAAGTTCTAGTGGCTGCTCTTTTGCTTTAGATTGATTTCGTAGGAAACGTTTAACAATTCTATCTTCTAATGAGTGAAAGCAAATTGTTACTAAACGTCCTCCTTTACACAAAACATCCATCGCCTGTGGAAGTGTTTCTTTAATTTCATCAAGTTCGTGATTAATAAAAATTCGAAAAGCTTGGAAAGTTTTAGTTGCAGGGTGTATATCATGTTTTTTACTAGATATTGTGTTGCAAATTATTTCAGCGAGCTGTTTTGTGCTTTCAATCGGCGTGTTTTTTCTGAAACTAGTAATAGCCTTTGCAATTCTTCTAGAGGCTCTTTCTTCGCCATATTTATAAATCACATAAGCTATTTCGGTTTCATTTGCTTTGTTTAACCAATCAGCAACGCTTTCTCCCTCAGTTGGATTCATCCGCATATCTAGTGGGCCATCATACTTAAAACTGAAACCACGTTTATTGTTATCGATCTGTGGTGAAGAAATGCCAAAATCAAACAGTACTCCTGAAACTTTCTCTTCAACTTCGTGTTTCCTCACATAGTTCATTAACATTGTGAAAGAGCCTTTAATGATTTCGAAACGCTCATCCTGTGCGAGATCCATGCCAACAGACATAACTGCAACTGGATCTTTGTCAAAAGCAAGTAAGCGCCCATTGCAATTAAGTCTCTTAATAATCTCGCGACTATGACCGCCTCTACCAAAAGTACCATCAATATAAAAACCATCTGGGCGAATATTAAGTGCCTTGATAACTTCATCCAATAAAACAGGTTCATGCTCATAACACAATTTTATAATTCGCCTTTATTAAAAATATAAATTTATAATGACAACGAACGCAATGAATCTGAGGAGGAGGTAGATTCATTGCCAACTGACTCTAGCCAATTGTCTCGTTGTGTTTTCCATGATTTTTCATTCCAGATTTCAAATTTATTGCCCTGCCCTAAAATGACTGCTTGGCGAGTAAGTTCAGCATATTCACGTAATTCTTTAGGAATAAGAATTCGTCCCTGGGCATCGAGCTGACAGTCATTTGCATAACCTCGCATCATTTGTTTTGTTCTTCTACTCTGTTTATCAAAGTCTGAAAGGGCGGCTAATTTATCTTCGATCAATTCCCATTCTGGTAAAGGATATAACCAGAGAGAACGATCAAGTGGGTTCAACGTTATGACTAAATTGTTTAGTGCTTGATCTAATACAAGCGAGCGATAACGACTTGGAATCGCCAATCGCCCCTTGCTATCAATACTAATTTTACTAAAGCCTCTAAACATAGAAATAATCCTCTTCATGTTGGTAAATTCCACTTTTACCCACATTACCCCACTTACTATGAACTATAGGGATTCCAGGCTATCTATGTCAAGAATTCTTTGTATTTTTACCCTAAAAATATACCTTATTTTACAACAAGTTAACTGAGATAATTTGAAATTTAGGGGTTAAATTGGTAAAAAATTATGTTAATAACATTATCTATTTCAGGATGTTCCATTATCTATATAATAAATTACTTTAAGTTTGGATATCTTTTTAAAAAAAACTATGCATTTATGACGTACTGAAGAGTTTCTATAACCTGTTCAGGAGTTTTTGCCCAAGCTAATGCAGCCGCATCAACTTCCTTTAGCGGGTGAATAATTTCCTCGTCGTGCAAAGTTATATAAGGCTTCCCAAGAGCTGCGCAACATCCTGCATCAAATGCAGCGTTCCACTGTTTAAATTTATCCCCAAAACGTACAATCGCAATATCACACTTCTCAATTAATGTTTTCGTTCTTATGCTATTAATCTTTGACGATTTATGGTCCCGCCAAAAACTATTTTTTTCTATTCCTAAATGATCTCCTGCTGCATCACTCGACTCATGATTTGTTACAGCTGATGTATACATTATTGGTAACCCTAATTTTTCAGTGCCTTCTTTTATTTGCTCTCGCCAATTAGTATGAATTTCACCTGATAGGTAGACATTCCAATCCATAAAACACTCCCCCCCTTAAAAAAATATTTCAAAATTAAAAAAGAGTCGGCCGATAAGCCGGGTTCTGTCAAGGGCAATCATTCATCTTGAGTGCGCGTCACCACACACTTCTAGCAACCTACCCAGAAACAGTGCGGGCCACACCATAGTTTCTCTATTTGGTCTTGCTCCTGACGGGGTTTGCCTTGCCACTGCTATTACTAACAGCGCGGTGTGCTCTTACCACACCATTTCACCCTTACCTAAACTAAGTTAGGCGGTATAATTTCTGTGGCACTTTCCATCGACTCACGCCGCCCAGATGTTATCTGGCGCCTAGCCCTATGGAGCCCGGACTTTCCTCTACTGATTCAACGATCAGCAGCGATTGCCTAGCCGACTCTATATGTTAGTTTATGGTTATAAACTTTAGTTGCAAGCAAATTTGTTCATCGGCCCAATTTGTCGTTCTTATGAACCAATTTGTAAATCTCATTTTTTTTTCTTTTAGTAATTTTTGCTGTTAGTAAAACAGCGTCTTTGGAAGACACTATCTCTGTTAAAATTTTATTTATTCTTAATATTTCAGAATCCTTTGTCGAATTACTCTTATTTCCTTCTAGGATCACAACAAATTCGCCTTTATTTTTTATTTCATTATTTTCAATTTTAGACTTTATGCCTGATAAAGTACCACGCAATATCTGCTCATGCTTTTTTGTTAGTTCTCGGGCAATCGTTACATTCCTTAATTCTCCAAAGATAGAATACATTTCTTTTATTAAATCTAAGATTCTATGTGGGGCTTCATAAAAAACTAGTGTTTTTGATTCTAAAACTAACGTTTTCAAATATTTTCGTCGTGATAATGGCTTTGCCGGCAAATAACCATGAAAAACAAACTTATCACAAGATAAACCTGAAGCTGTTAAACCAGCGATTACAGCGGAAGAACCCGGCACTGGTATAACAGTAATATTTTCGTCATGTGCAGCTGAAACCAATTTATATCCGGGATCGCTAATTAGTGGTGTGCCTGCATCTGATATGAGCGCAATTGATTTACCATCAATTAATTTTCCAATTAATTGGCCAGTCAATTTTTCTTCATTATGTTCATGATAGGCAATAATCTTATTATCGACACCAAGATGATTTAATAATTTCCTGCTATGCCTAGTATCTTCGGCTGCTATCAATCCAACCTGTTCAAGTATATTGGCTGCACGCTTGGTAATATCATCTAAATTACCAATTGGAGTGGCGACAATATAAAGGGATCCAGCCAATTTATTACTCCTGTTTTTTTATCAAAAAATGGGTATCGAAATTTACAGCTTAATGTTACACAATATACGCATGAGACTTTCAATAATTTTACTGCTTTTATTGTTTTTTTTATCGGCTTGTGTCCCAACTACTACACGAGATGTCGATACACAAATAAGTATTGAAATAAAGGAAAGAGAGGAAAATGCCTTATTATTGTTTGAGTCTGGCAGATACTCGGAAGCTGCTATTGAATACATCAATCTCTCCCAAAAAAATCGGAAAAAATTTACTTTTTATATAACAAAAGCAATTGATGCGTACACTAAAGATAAGAGATATAAAAAAGCTAATGAAATAATAAAAAATAGCTCTCTTGATAATCAAAATACAGGATTGAACAAAAGAATTATCATACTGAATGCATATGAGCAACTTGATTCTGGAAAACCTGGGGGAGCAATTAATTTACTTAAAAACTTGTCTGAACATGAAATACCAGAAAACTTTGAAGTTGCATTCCATGAAATATTAGCCAAGGCTAATCTTGCTCATGGAAATTATATAGAAGCTGCAGTTGAACATTTGAAATTAGCAAAATATCTAGTTTCAACTGAAGTGATTAATAATAATATTAAAGTGATTTGGGAAATATTTGAATCAATGTCCGAATTTGAGCTTGAAGATTTACGTTTTGTCGCTCCCGATGAATTAACAAGTTGGTTTGAATTGGCATCAATAAATCAAACATATAAATATCAACCAAAAAAACTTGAGAATGCAATTGATGGCTGGGCTCAGCGTTATCAAAATCATTTTGCTTACACATTAGTAACAGATGAACTGATTGATAAAAGCATACAGTCAGTTCAACGCCCGTCTAAAATTGGTTTACTTCTGCCTGTAACAGGGAAACATAAAAAATCAGCTGCTGCTGTTCGTGATGGATTTTTAGCTGCGTGGTATTTCGATAAACAAAAAAAAGCGGATATCCGAATATACAATGCAAACACTATAAACATAATTGAAGTTTACCAACAAGCTTTGAAAGACGGTGTTGATTACATTGTGGGACCACTGGAAAAAGAGGCTATAAACCAATTATATGATAATGCTGATATATCTATAAAAATACTTGCGCTTAATCGACAAGATCTAAGAAAAGATGAAATAGAAAATAAAAATTTAATTCAATTTAGTTTATCTCCTGAAGATGAGGCTATACAAATAGCAGAGATAGCTATGTCTGATGGGCATAAGCGAGCTCTAGTGCTTACGCCTGACACACCATGGGGTAATCGTATTACTGAAACATTTTCTCAACATTGGGTAAAGCTAGGAGGTGAAATAACAGGACACACAAGCTTTATAAATAACACAACAGATTTTTCAACCCCTGTCAAAGAACTCTTAAATATTGATAAAAGTGAACAACGTGCTCGGAGTCTTCGCAATAAACTTAATCTCAAAATTCATAATCTCAAAATTCATAACGTTGAAAGGCGTAGAAAAGATGTAGATTTTATTTTCACAGTGGCTATGCCCGAGGATGCGCGACAATTAATCCCCCAAATTCGTTTTCATCATGCTGATAATTTACCGATATATTCAACATCACATATATTTACAGGCATCGTAGACACCGCTAAAGATATTGATTTAAATAACGTAATTTTTGTTGATATACCCTGGATACTAGATTCTGAAAAACAATTATCAATTATCCAAGATGCGCTGAATAGAAATTGGTCTCAAGAAAAATCACAATATCGTCGTTTATACGCTCTCGGTATTGACGCTTACAATTTGATCCCTGATATTTATCGTCTTACTCATGAAGAAAATAGCTTCCTTTTAGGGGAAACAGGAAACTTAACAATAAATCCAGCTAATATTGTCCAACGTAATTTACGCAAAGCAAAATTTTTAGAAGGAAGGCCTATATTATTAAATTAGAGTAAATTCATTATTATCTATACGGTGAATTAAAAAAAAATTTCGTGCATAATGTAACTTAAATTTTTAAATAATTTCTTATCTATGGATACTACCCAGCGAGTAAAAAATAATTTCCTCGAGAGTATTCAGATTAAAACTGAATCTCTAGAAGAGCTCGCGCCAATAATTGCTAAGGCTGCCAATGCTATGGCAAATTCTTTGTTGAATAATCATAAAATCATGGCTTGTGGCAACGGTGGTTCGGCTGCTGACGCACAACATTTCTCGGCAGAAATGTTAAACCGCTTCGAAATGGAGCGTCCTGGCTTACCGGCCATTGCACTAACAACAGATTCATCAACATTAACATCGATTGCGAATGACTATCAATATGCGGAGATATATTCAAAACAAATACGTGCGTTAGGACAAAAAAATGATGTGCTTCTTGCAATTAGCACTAGTGGCGAGTCACATAATATTATTCATGCTATAGATGCTGCACATGATATAAATATGATCGTAATCGCTTTAACAGGAAAGGATGGTGGACAAATCAGAACCCTATTAAAAGCTGGTGATTTTGAAATATGTGTGCCTGCAAAATCGACAGCAAGAATACAAGAAGTTCATATAATGATAATTCATTCACTATGTGATTTAATTGATCTACAATTACTCGGGCAGGATGGCTAATCTATGACACTATATAAAGAATCTCGTTGGATTGTATTATTATTAATTCTTCCGTATTTATTAGGATGTGCGATTACAGCTGCTGGTAGTGGTACCGCAGCAGGTGCCGCGACTCTAGATAGAAGAACAACTGGAACGATAATAGAAGATCAGGCGATTGAGCTAAAAGCATATAGAGCCATACAGGCTGACAAGGAATTAGCTAAACAAACACATATAAATATTACTAGTTATAACACAGCTGTGTTAGTAACAGGGGAATCGCCGCTTGATGAAATGAGGGGGAAAATCATTGCAACAGTAACTGGCATTGAAAAAGTGACGCATGTTTATAACGAAATAACAATAGCAGCTCCCAGTTCCATGGTATCTAGAAGCAGTGATACTTACATAACAACAAAAGTAAAAGCGAAATTATTCGCTGATAAAATATTAAGTGGGCTAGTAATAAAGGTTGTTACTGAAAAGGGAATTGTTTATTTAATGGGTCTAATAACTCGTGAAGAAGCTGAAATTGCTACAAAAATTGCTAGAGAAACTGGCGGTGTGCAAAAAGTAGTTAAATTATTTCAATACATTAATTGATTTAAAATTTAAGCTGTATGATATTCTTTTTCTTCTGAGGATAAACTAGTTTTAAATGCCTGCCTTTCAAATAGTCTATTAGAATATTCTTGTAACGGCTTGCCCGACATAGGTAATTTTATCCCGTATTGAGTTAGACGCCACATTATTGGTGAAATACAACAATCTACAAGCGTGTAATCTTCTGACATAAAATAAGGCGTTTGCGAAAAAACTGGGGCTATCGCAGTTAAATTATCGCGTAAAACTTTTTTTGCATTTGCAGCAGCAATTTCATTATCACTATCAATATCACAAATTGCTGAATATAAATCATTCATTACTCGATAACGCAATTGACGATTACTTGCTCTACTAACTGGGTCAACTGGCATTAACGGCGGATGAGGGAAACGTTCATCAAGATATTCCATTATGATTTGTGGATCATATAAAACCAAATCTCTATCAATCAGTGTTAGAGTTGTACTATATGGATTAAGCTCATTTAGAATTTCTGGTTTGTTATCATCATCTATATAATTTATCTCAACATTAACATCTTTTTCTGCGAGCACAATTCGAACAGCATGCCCGAGAGGACTAACCTTATCCGAATACAAAACCATTAACGAGCGACGATTGGCTATACTTGCCATAATTTTCTCCAGAAAATTTTTTAAATATGTGATTATTAATGCGGAATCTAGAATATTACCAGATAAGTGCGTCCTAATGAATATCTTTCCAATAATCTTTCTTTAACATATATGTTATTAAAAGAAGGATAAACAGATAAAACATAACCCAAATACCCATCTTAGTCCTTTTTAATTTGATTGGTTCTCCAATATATACAAGATAATTTACCAAATCACGAATCGTTCGGTCATACTCCTCCTGAGTTTGTGTACCTGGGCTAACTAATTCTAAGAAATCTTTATACGATGGGTCGTAATATACTGCTGCAATACTTTCTTTGCTAGCCAAGCGTTGTATACCTTGTAGCTCCCATAGAACATGAGGCATTGCTGTATCCTTATAAGCAAGATTATTGACGCCAAAAGGTCGGGAATCATCTTCATAAAATGTATGAAAATAAGTATACAGCCAATCAGGCCCGCGAGAACGAGCGATAACAGACAAATCTGGTGGAACAACACCAAAATAATTTATGGAATCTTCTTTTCTCATAGAAATGCTCATAACATCTCCAACTTTTTCTGCTCCAAACATTAAGTTTTCTTTTAATACGCTATCGCTTATTGATAGATCTGCGCCCATGCGATTGTAACGCATATAAGCAGCTGAATGACAACTCAAACAATAATTAATAAACACCTTCGCTCCACGTTGTAATGATTCTTGATCAGAAAGGTCGACCTTCATATGCATTAACTTTAAATCGGCTGTAGCGAAACTTTCTACAGAAAACATGAGAGAAAATATTAATACTATGTTGTTTAATAATTTATGTGTATCCATTAATCAGTTACTCTATCAGGCACAACTTTATCTTTATCAGATGCTGTATAGAAGGGCATTAAAAAGAAAAATAAAAAATAAACAACGGAGAAAAAACGTGCTAACCACGTGTAGAGGGGTGTCACAACTTGCAATCCAAGCCATCCTAAGAATAAAAAACTTATTACAAATAATGTCAATGCAATACGATAATTTCTTCCACGATAACGAAATGATTTAACAGGGCTTCGATCTAGCCATGGCAGTAATAGAAATAAATTTACAGCTAATCCCATTGCAATGACACCGCCTAGTTGACTTGGAACTGCTCTTAAAATTGCGTAGAAGGGTGTAAAATACCAAACTGGTGCGATGTGTTCTGGTGTTTGTAATGGATTTGCCTGAATAAAATTGGCGCTTTCCAAAAATAGACCTTGTGTTCCTGGTACTTTCACTTCCGGCATAAAGAAAACTACTGCAAAAAAGAAAATTAAAAAAACCACGGCTCCTACAATATCCTTAACTGTATAATAAGGATGAAATGGAATGCCATCTAATGGAATTCCTTCTGCATTTTTATTCTTTTTAATTTCAACACCATCAGGATTATTGGAACCGACTTCATGTAGTGCCAAAATATGAAATCCAACTAGCCCCAAAATTAATAAAGGAAATGCAATTACATGAAGCGAGAAAAAACGGTTGAGTGTAACGTCTGATACCACAAAATCTCCACGAATCCAGAGAGAAAGATCATCTCCAATTATAGGTAGAGCGCCAAACAATGAAATAATTACTTGCGCGCCCCAATAAGACATTTGACCCCATGGCAATAAATAACCAAAAAATGCTTCGCCCATAAGTAATAAATATATTGCCATGCCTGATAACCATAATAACTCGCGTGGCTTTTTATATGAGCCATAGAGCAATGCACGAAACATATGTAAATAAATCACAATGAAAAATGCAGAAGCTCCAGTTGAATGCATATACCGAATTAACCAACCCCAATTAACATCACGCATAATGTACTCGACAGATGCGAAAGCCTCTTCTGCAGAGGGCTTATAATTCATCGTCAACCAAATACCGGTTAATATTTGTATAACAAGAACTAATAACGCAAGAGAACCAAAAAAATACCAGAAGTTGAAGTTCTTTGGACAATAGTACTGGGCAAGATGCTCATTCCAAATTTTCATTAAAGGAAAACGTGCATCAATCCAATCTCTTAAACCAGTTAGAATTTTAATTGGTTTACTCATCATGCAGCCTCGCTATCATCACCGATTAATAAACGAGTTGGTGAAATGAACTTATAGGGAGGGATGACTAAATTTCGTGGGGCTGGAACACCTTTAAATACACGCCCTGCTAAATCAAATCTTGAGCCATGACAGGGGCAAAAAAATCCTCCTTTCCAGTCTGCGGAAATGCTTGCGCCCTCTCCTTTCAAAACAAAATTTGGCGAACACCCAAGATGAGTGCAAATTCCAATTACTACTAAAAACTCTTCTTTACGGGCTCTGAATTCATTTTTTGCATATTCCGGTTGCGCACTTTCATCAGATTTTGGGTCGCTAACATCATCATTTAAAGTAGAAATATCTTTTAACATCTCCTCAGTTCGCCTAAGTATCCAAACTGGTTTCCCTTGCCACTTTTGAATCAACCGTCCGCCTGGCTCTATATCACTTATATCAACTTCCACAGGAGCACCAATGGCCTTGGTTTTTGCGCTTGGATTCATATTTGATACAAAAGGAACGGCGGCTGCAACAGCACCTACCCCGCCAACTACCGTAGCAGCCGTTGTCAAAAATCGACGTCGACTTTGGTCAATATTCTTATTTTCCATAGCTCCCTCGCGATCAAAACGATAGCTAAATTTATAATATTAATCAGATTCCCAGTGTAACATGATAAACTAACCTGATTTCGTGATGTTAATAAAAAAACTGGTTTTTTACATCTTTTTAATGAAATGTCGTTCAAATTTAAAAAACTTATTATCTTTATTTTACGTTTTTCAGTATACGGATTAGCAGCAGCATTTTTATTTTTGCTATTTATGCCTGGTTCTCAACTGGCAAATTATTCACTTCCCTCTTTTTTTATATTAAACAACCACTCGTTTAACAATGCTGTAGAATCAGCCGCCCCTGCAGTTGTGAATGTTTATGCTTCCAGATTATATCAAGAAGAAGAGCTTTCGGTATTTCAAAACCCTTCATTACGAAACCTTTTTGGCATACCTCCAACTTTTAAAAGAACTCATAAAAACAGCTCGATTGGTTCTGGTGTAATCATGAATAAAGAAGGTTACATCCTAACCAACGCTCATGTTGTACAAAACACTCAAAACATAGGAGTTACATTAAATTCCGGCATTCAATTACAAGCAAAACTCATCGGATTAGATGTAGACACTGATTTAGCTGTAATAAAAATAAATTTAGAAGACCCTCCTACAATCCCTATCGGTAACTCATCCAAATTAAAAATTGGGGATATCGTGCTTGCTATAGGAAACCCATACAATTTTGGTCAAACAGTAACTCAGGGTATTGTTAGTGCAACAGGGAAAAAACTAAAACGTCGTGGTATATCTTTTTTTGATGATTTCATTCAAACAGACGCTGATATTAATCAAGGTCATTCAGGCGGAGCACTTATTAACATTTTTGGGGAACTTATCGGAATTAATTCAGCAATTGTTTCAAGTACTGGCGGTTCTGAAGGTATTGGTTTAGTTACTCCAATAAATCAAGCATTAAGTATAATGAATGAAATAATCAAAAATGGAAAAGTTGTAAGAGGTTGGTTAGGTATTGAAGTTGAAAAAGATTTACAAATAGAGGGTGTTTTAATTACAGCAACTATTCGTGGCGATCCTGCTGATAAAGCAGGCATTATCCCCGGGGATATTATACTCAGTATAAATGCTGAGAACACAAATTCGCCGGAACAAATCATTCCTATGATTACTAAACTTCAACCTGGTAAAAATATTAAAATAAAAATTTTACGGGGCTGGGAAGAATTAGAATTAACAGCTTTGATAGTACAAAGACCCGTAATGAGATTGCCTCGTTACTGAAATACTTAATTATAATTGTTCAAGAATCATTACGAAACTCAGCTGAGCGAGCATGAGCAGTTAAACCTTCGCCACGTGCTAAAATCGATGCTAATTCTGCTATATTAGAAACTGAACTATTTCCACATTTAATAAGCGATGTTTTTTTCTGAAAATCATAAACACCTAATGGTGACGAAAATCTAGCTGTGCGGCCTGTTGGTAAAACATGATTAGGGCCGGCACAATAATCTCCAAGTGATTCGGCAGAATAATTACCCATAAAAATAGCGCCTGCATGTTTTATATCAGTTAATAATGTTTCAGGATTATCAACTGCTAATTCTAAATGTTCTGGCGCTAAAATATTTACAACCTCAATTGCTTGTTTAAGATCTTCTGTTTTTATCATTATGCCGTTCTTTTTTAATGATGCCTTTATAATTTTGGTTCTTTCCATTTCAGGTAAAAACTTCGTTATGCTTCTCTCTACACACTCAATAAAATTTTTATCAGGTGAAATTAATATAGCGGTTGCTTCTTCATCATGCTCAGCTTGGGCAAGAAGATCCATGGCAACCCAATCTGCATTAGCATTTTTATCCGCAACAATAACAACTTCTGATGGTCCAGCGATCATATCAATACCTACAGTACCGAAAACTTGTCTTTTCGCTGTAGCTACAAAAATATTTCCGGGGCCAACAATTTTATCAACCTTGGGTATAAGTTCTGTGCCAAAAGCTAGAGCAGCAATTGCTTGCGCTCCGCCAACACTAAATATCTTGCTTACTCCGAGAATTGCTGCTGCAGCCAATACTAAATCATTTCTTTCTCCTCCTGGTGTTGGTACAACCATTATAATTTCCTTAACGCCTGCGACCTGTGCAGGAATAATATTCATTAAAACCGAAGAAGGATAAGCAGCTTTACCCCCCGGTACATAAACACCTACTCTGTCCATTGGGGTAATTCTTTGGCCTAACTCGTTACCATCGTCATCTTTATAAACCCAAGTTTCTTGCTTTTGTTTCTCATGAAAAGCACGAATCCGTCTCGCTGCCTCAGTTAAACTACTTCTCATCAAATCAGACACCCTATTAAGAGCCATTTTAATCTCTTCTTTTTTGATCTGTAGCGCTTCGATTTTTACCGAGTAATGATCATAATGATTTGTATATTCTAGTAATGCATCATCGCCTCTTGTACGAACATCAGTAATAATTTTTGAGACGGTTTCTGAAACGCTCTTACTAGGCTCGGATGTTGATGAAACTATAGCTTGTAATGATTTCTTAAAATCAGTTGATGATGCATCCATATGTTTAATCATGATCAATCTCCAATAACACTGGATAGCCGTTCCATAAAAGATTTTATAGTGGAATTCTTCATCTTCATTGCTGCTTTATTTACAATTAATCTGGAACTAATATCTGCAATATGCTTAAGTGGAACTAGGCCATTTGCTTTTAATGTTTCGCCAGTATCCACAAGATCAACGATCTGATCTGCTAAACCTAATATCGGTGCTAATTCCATAGAACCATATAATTTAATAATTTCTACCTGTTGGCCATAATTAGCGAAATAGTCTCGAGTTATATTCGCATACTTCGTTGCAATTCGTGGCCTTGCAGAAGCTTGTTTTGCTTTTTTTAATCCTGCTAACATCATTTGGCATTTTGCAATACCAAGATCAAATGGTTCATAAAAACCATCTCCTTGATACTCAAGCAGCACGTCTTTACCGGCAATTCCTAATGCTGCTGCACCTCGTTCAACATAGGTTGGCACATCTGCTGCTCTGATCACAAGCATCTGAATATCGCTCTGATTTGTTTCTATTATTAATTTACGAGATTTCTTTGGATCATCTTTGGGAATGATATTAATTCTGGCAAGTAAAGGAATAGCTTCATCGAAAATTCTGCCCTTTGAAACGGCAATTGTTATCTTATCTGACATTATAATTTATATATTTATTAATAATTTTTGATTTATGCGTAAGTAAATCACACAAAATACATTAGAAACAATAAGACATAAAAAGTTTCAAATCTAACGTATCTTAAATGTTAATTTATTCGGGGACACGTTTAATATTAGCCCCCAATTGCGATAATTTTTCTTCTATTGTCTCATAACCACGATCAATGTGGTAAATACGGTCAACAACAGTTTCACCTTCAGCAACCAAACCAGCTAAGACTAAGCTCGCTGATGCCCTTAAATCTGTTGCCATGACAGGAGCGCATGTTAATTGTTCAACACCATCTGTTATTGTGGTATTGCCCTCCAATTTAAGATCTGCGCCCATTCTTTGTAGTTCATGGACATGCATGAATCTATTCTCAAAAACAGCTTCGGTAATTATGCCTGTGCCTTCTGCTATGCTATTCATTGCTGTAAATTGTGCTTGCATATCCGTTGGAAATCCTGGAAATGGCGCAGTATGTATATCAACTGCTTTTGGTTTTTTTCCTTCCATATCAATTGAAATTGCATTTTCCTCAATTTCGATTTTAGCACCTGCCTCTGATAATTTGGCTAGAACAGATTCTAATAGAATTGATTGAGTATTTTTCAACCGCATTTTACCGCCTGTCATTGCAGCAGCGACAAGGTATGTACCTGTTTCTATGCGATCAGGTAAAATTTTGTGTTCTGTTCCAGACAATGTTTCAACACCTTTAATTTCAATACGATCTGTGCCGGCACCACTAATTTTAGCTCCCATCTTATTTAGGCAATTTGCTAAATCTTTTACCTCGGGTTCCCTTGCTGCATTTTCAATAACTGTTAAACCTTCAGCAAGAGTTGCTGCCATCATCAAATTTTCTGTACCTGTGACTGTTACAATATCCAAAGCAAGACGTACTCCTTTTAACCTCCCTTTTGTTGATGCACGAATATATCCGCTATCCGTTGTTATTTCTGCACCCATTGCAATTAAACCCTGCAGGTGAATATTTACAGGTCGTGAACCAATTGCACAACCTCCTGGAAGAGATACGTCGGCTTTCCCATAACGAGCAAGCAATGGCCCTAGAACAAGAATAGATGCGCGCATTGTTTTAACTAATTCATATGGAGCAAAAAAATTATTTATTTCGGCATTATCTATTTCTATATTCATACGCTCATTAACTGTAATTCTTGAACCCATGAGACCAAGCAACTCTATTGTTGTCGTTATGTCATGTAAATGCGGAACGTTGCCAATGATAACCGGTTGGTCAGTTAGTAAAGTTGCGGACAGTATCGGTAAGGCCGAATTCTTTGCGCCAGATATAGGAATTTCACCTTCTAGAGGCATTCCGCCGTGGATAATTAATTTATCCATAATCTATTTTTACCTTAATTAAATTATTAAAAATGTTATGCCTTGTTTACATTTTTATTTTGCTGTGGAGTAAATGTTTTCAAAGACAACGCGTGAATATCTTTGCCAATCTTACTGCCTAACGCCTCATAAACCATCCTATGTTGTTGCAACATACTTTTCCCGGTAAACAATTCACTAATAATAAAAGCTTTAAAATGAGTCCCGTCTTCACTTTCAACCTTAACATCTGCATCAGGTAATCGAGTCTCGATTAGTTGTTTTATAATTTTAGGAGTCATAAAAAAATACTTCTTAACTTATCTGTACGAAAAGTTAGTGCGATTTAAATCTAAAAAAAAGTCTTACTTTGGATGGTAATCAACCCAATTAATTAGGAATAAAAAATATAACTACTTTGTGATGCTTGCCTCAAGTCTTGCGTTCTTTTTCGTTAGTTCATTAAGCAGTGAATCGAAACCATTTTGCTTGATCTGTGTTGCAAAAGAACCCCGATAAGTAGTTACTAAACTTACACCATCAACGGAAACATCAACAACTTTCCATTCTTCATTTTTTTGATGCATGCGATATAAAATTGGTAACTGAGCATTGCTTGAACTAGTTAACTCAGTTTTTACAACTGCAAGATTTGATTTTGGATTTTGTTCAACTGGAAAGTATTTTATTTTTTGTCCGGAATATTCAAGCAATGCGCGTGCATAAGTACGCACAAGTAATTCCTTGAATTGGTTAATAAATTCAGATCTTTGTGCTTCGCTTGCTTGTTTCCAATGCTTGCCAAGCACCCATTTAGACATACTAACAAAATCAAAACGTGGAATAATTAATTCGTCCACCATTTCATATATTTTTTCTGGAGTCTCTTCTAAGATAGCACGATTATTTTCAATGTGGTTAATAACGCCATCTGCGGTTTCTTTAACCACCTCATTTGGTGACGCTGCTGCATATGCAGCAGTAAATATCAAACATACAATTAATAAGAGCCACTTTAAATTTTTATTAATCATCAAAAATACCTCTTAATTTTTTATTTTTTTTAGCAGATCCATAAACCTTATGAAGCAGCATAAATTAGATTAACTATTGTTAGATTTATAAGAAAAACTGATTATTAATCGCTATCGTTATTTTTTATCCATATCCTTAAATATTGTAATAGGAATGTATTGCAAGAGAAAGGGCTTATCAAATAATTATTTCGATTATTTAACATTAAATAACTAATGCAAGATATTGTTTAATTGCAATTTTATCTAAAAGGCCTAAATATAAGAATTAGTTTTGGTAATAAGGTGAGCGCGGCGAGAAGCGCTACGAACATTGCAAAAGCAGTTAACACCCCAAAATAAATCGTGGGAATAAAGTTAGATAATATTAATATTGAAAAACCGATAATAATAGTGCTCGCCGTATAAAAAACCGCTTTTCCTATATTCGCATGACAATAGTGCATAGTAAAAACATAATCTCTTGTCTTTGGAAATTCTTCGCGAAAACGATAAATATAATGAATGCTATTATCAACAGCTATACCAATTGTTATCGCAGCAATCGTTATTGTCATCATATCCAAAGGTATTGTTAGCAAACCCATCAACCCTAATATAATTGCTGCTGCGAATAAATTAGGGATAATGCCGATTATTGCTAATTTTATTGAACGAAACAAAATAATCAACATGAACGCAATACCAATCATAACAACACCAAGAGTCAAAATTTGTGACTTAAATAAACTCTGTAACATATTATTATAAAGCACAAGAATACCTGTTATTCTTACTTTATCTTTGTCCAAACCAATTTTTTCTGTCAAATCAGTTTTAATTTTATCTAGCAATTCTTTTCGCCGAAGATCTTTTAGAGAATCAAGTATTCTTATGTTTATACGCGCTTCATTATTTTTTTCAGAAAAATACGGATTTATCATGCTTTCTCGTAATTCATTTGGCATTCGTTTACTAACAATTGCTAACTCAAAAGCATCGAACTCTCCTTTATTAATTTGTTCGCCAACACGTATAGCGGATGCCAGCGATAATACTTTCCCAACTTCTGGTAATGATTCAAGATAATCATGAACATTTTTAACTACATCAATACGCTCGGGTGTAAACCATACCTTCTCTTGTTGCTCTTCAAGTTCACTAAACATTGCATCAAAATCTTCGAACTCACTATCTATCTCTTCATCTTCCATGATTTCTGAATCCTCTAAGTTTAATAAAATATCAACGGGTGTTGTTCCGCCTAATTTTTCATCAATTAAACTTAACCCCTGGTAGATCTCTGTATCTTTACTAAAATAATTTATAAAACTATTTTCAACTTGAAGGCGGGCGATACCGTAAATACTAACTATGGTGAGAAATACGGTAAATATTAATATTTTATTTCCATACTTTTCAGTAATGCTTGCAAGTTTTGGTGTAAATTGAAATTCATTTTTTGTAGTTAGTACTTCGCTAGTTTTTGGTAACATAATTAACAAAGAAGGAAATAAAATAAAAGATGTTAAGAATGTTACGCTTAACCCAATTGTCATCATCCAACCAAAATCAATAACAGGTTTTATGCCACTTACCACAAGAGAAGTGAAAGCCATAATTGTCGTCAAAGCAGTATATAAACACGGCCAAACCATTTTAGTAGCGGTATTCAATACTAATTCTTGTTGCGTATAATCAGGAAAGTCGGTGCATAGTTGTCTATAACGAACTATTAAATGAACATTCATTGACATAGTTATAATTAACATAAGCGAAATAAAATTCGATGAAATTACCGTAACATTCCATCCAACTAAACCGAGCAGACCGATCATTAAAAACCCGGCATAAAAACAACTCACCAAAGGCAACAAAACCCATCTTAATTTGCGAAAAATAATTGTTAACATAATGATGAGAAAAAGAAATACGCCGATACCAAAAATAATTAAGTCATTCTTTATAAAAGTTATCATATCATCAGCGATCATTGGCACACCGCCAAGGTGTAATGAACCATACTGATCATATTTTGAAAGTATTTCTCTTATACTGGCTATCGTCTGATGATTAATGTTGTCTATTTCATTCTTCTTTTCTTTGTATTGAAGAGATATTTTTTTTAGATTAGCTATTTCGTCTGCATTTAATTCATTTTTTCTGCTTTTAATCAATAATCGGTTTCTTTCTCGTTGAATGTCACGGAATTCAGGTTGGGTCTTTAGATTAACTAACAACGCTGTCGTAGTTCCATCTTTACTTATCACAAGTTCCTTGTATATCGGACTAGTAAGTAATTCTTGTTTGGCTTTTTCTAAATTAACATCGCCGCCTTCTATTGTACGAACATTATCTGCAACATCAGAAAGTGACCCCTCAAACTGCCTAACTAAAGGCACATCAATTAAACTTATAACTGAATCAACTAATTTTATTTTTTTTAGTTCATCTCTAAGTTGAGTAATTTTCTTAAGAACAGGCTCGCTAAAAAGACTTTCATCTGAAGTGAAGGTTACAAATAAAAATTCTTTCGTTGTATAACGTTCTATAGTTTCACGAAATAATTGAAGATCTTTATCATCTTCTAGCAGTAAAGAATCTGCAGATGCATCGAGTTTGAAATTTTTTGTATGTAATGCAAAAAAACATAATACAACTGACATAAAGAAACAAACTAATGCTGGTTTTCTAAGAACAGTTGATATGTATATATTTTTTATTTTATTAATCACTGAAATTTATTTTAAATTTGTCTAGACTCTTTGATTTATAATGTAATTTGTCCTTCAATAATTTTATGTACTGTTTCAACGTATAATGCATGTTCAATTTCTAAGACCTTCTTTGCTAAAGTCTCTGGCGTATCATATTCGTCTACAATAATCGATTTCTGCGCCAAAATTCTCCCTTTATCATAATGACTATTAATCAAATGAATAGTCGCGCCGCTCATCTCTTCCCCTGCATTGATAACTGCTCTGTGCACATTAATGCCATACATACCCTGACCGCCGTATTTAGGTAGCAATGATGGGTGTACATTGAGAATTTTACCCTCAAACATTGATAAAACCATCGGTCCAATTATTTTCATATAACCTGCCAGCAATACAAGATCAACTTCATAATCACACAAGACGTTACATATGGATGTATCTAACAACTCTGGATTTTCGCAAACTGATGCATCAAAATGAATAGCGTTAATTTTTCTTTCTTTAGCCGTTACAAGTGCCTCTGCATCAGGATTATTACTTATGACAATTTCCACATTTGCCAACAAATTACCCTTCTCGCATGCATCTATTATAGCAGTCATATTGCTGCCACGGCCGGAAACCAAAATACCAAGTCTTTTCATACGTTTTTAAATTTAAAACCCAGCTTTCTTAAATTGCTCCTAGCTTTATTATTAAATACAGATGACTCATTCTGTTTATTTGTATCAATAATACCGCTGCCATATTCATATCTTATCGGGTAATTCTTTCTTAAACTATCATAAAAAGTTGAACGTTCATTATCTGCTAGACTAGCATATTGTGAAAATGAAATATTATCTCCTAAAATATTCCAATATTGGGATATTATAGATTCAATTGAATAATCTGGTTCAGATATATTAGGAACAAAAGATGTAATGTCTTTGTTCAAAAAATTTGGATAATTAAAGTTTGTCTTTAAGAATTTTTGCAATGAATCAAAAAGAATCTTTGTAGCTCTAATCTTGGCATCGTAACTATACCCAGCGATATGAGGTGTCCCAATAAATGCTTGCTGAAGTAATTCAATATTGATATTCGGCTCATTACGCCATACATCCAATATTAGCTTTGATTCCGGATTTCTTTTTTTAAAACAGATTAAAGCCTGCTCATCAATAACCTCGCCACGAGATGTATTAATTAGAATAACATCGGATTTTAATTTTTTTAAAAATTTATCATTAACTAAATTAATTGTAGGGTATTTGCCACTTTTTGTTAATGGAACATGTAATGTGATGATATCAGATTGCAATACCTCTTCTAGATCAACAAAGGATTGACTCTTTGTTTGATCAAACAAAGGAGGATCGTTTAGTACACACTCAATATTAAATACATCCATAAAATATTTAACGCGGGACCCAATATTTCCATAACCTACAATCCCAACTTTCTTTCCATATAAAGAAAAAGGAGTGTTTGTATTTCTGTTTATCGTAATCAAACTATTTAACACATATTCAGCAACAGAATTTGCATTACTGCCAGGAGCGTACGAAAAAGAAATATTTGATTTATTCAAATAATCAACATCAACATGATCGATCCCGCTAGTCGCAGAACCTACGAATTTAATGTTGGTATTTTTTAATAATGATTCGTCAACTTTTGTAACTGACCTGACTAAAAGAACATCAGCATCTTTAATATTCTTTTTATTAATAGCGCGCCCATTTTCCAAATTGATGTTGCCAAATTTTGAAAAAACTTTATCGGCAAAAGGAATCTGGTCGTCTGCTATTATGGATAATGACCCAACCACGATATTCGTTATTTTTTTAAGAATTACATTAGGGGCGGCTACTTAGATCCTCGCCTTCTTTTTTAACAGGCATCAGATCTTCCTTCTTAATTCCAAGGGCAAGTGTAACTGGGCTAGCAATATAAATAGATGAATATGTGCCAATTAAAACCCCGAAAATTAATGCCATTGCAAAACCATGGATAATTTCCCCGCCTAAAAAGAATAATGCCAGTAAAACTAATAGTGTTGTGAATGATGTCATCAAAGTTCTACGTAGTGTCTGATTTAAAGAAATATTAAAAACATCAACCGGTGCTTTTTCTCGAATCTTACGAAAATTTTCACGCACACGGTCAAAAACAACGATCGTATCATTTAGTGAATACCCAATAACAGCGAGTAAGGCAGCGAGTATAGTTAGATCGAAGTTAAAACGTGCGATAGAGAAAAATCCTAATGTTATTACCACATCATGAATTAACGCCGCGACAGCTCCTACTGAGAAACGCATTTGAAAACGAAATGCTACGTAAATCATAATACATAACAAAGCGTAAAGCATTGCTAGACCGCCATCTTCCCTTAATTCTTCTCCAACTTGAGGGCCGACAAATTCAACTCTGCGCATTACACCACTAGTGTTATCAGCTGAGATCAAATCGAGAATTCTGCTGCTTATATCGGCACTATTTAAACCTTGCTGTGGCGGTATTCTGATTAATATCTCTTTAGCTGAACCAAAGTACTGTATTGCAGCAGCACTAAAATCCGAATTGTCAAATGATCGACGTACCTTATCTAAATCAACTGCTTCTGGATAACCAACCTCAACTAATGTTCCACCAGTAAAATCAATTCCCAAATTCAAACCTTGATAGGATATAGAAATAGTAGAAAAAATAATAAGCAACGCAGAGATGACTGATGTTATCTTGCGTGAACCCATAAAATTAAACTCTATTTTCTTCATAACAATATTCCTGTCTAAATCAATTTAAATCGTCAATCTTTTTAAATTTTTCCCGCCGAATAATAAATTCACTAATCCGCGTGTAACCATAATAGCTGTAAACATTGAACATATAATGCCCAACGATAATGTAACAGCAAAACCCTGAATAGGTCCTGTTCCAAAACTAAATAACATTAATGCCGCAATTAAAGTCGTGATATTTGCATCTGCAATTGTTGAAAAAGCCTTTTGATAACCAGCATGAATACTTGCTTGTGGAGAATTACCATTACGTATCTCTTCTCGAATACGCTCAAAA
>CAZJED010000006.1:34549-38749 GCA_964544965.1 uncultured Enterobacteriaceae bacterium | reverse complement strand
TATTGATAGTATGTAGGGTATTAAACTCTGCATATATTATGTTTTCCCGTGCAGATTAAACATTAATTCGAGATAATGGCAGATTATACGATGATTCTGAATATTTGCGGTGATTATTGTTATTTTTATCCTAAAATTGTAATCAGTTGATAGAGAATTCTTATGGCCGACAGACACAGTTTATTACAGCATTGGTTGACAGATGTTCTTGGTACAAGTGTTTTTAATTTGAGACCAGCTTCTGAAGATGCAAGTTTTAGAACATATCACCGTTTATTTCTAAAGAATAAAACATTTATCGTAATGGACGCACCGCCAGAACACGAGGATAGTAAATTATTTATCAAAATAACAAAAAAACTGCATGCATGTAATGTTAATGTGCCGTCAATTCATAATGTAAATATTGAACAGGGATTTCTGTTGCTAAGCGACTTAGGCGATAGTTTATACCTTGATGCACTTGATGACGGATCAATATATGACTTATATTCTGATGCGATAAGTTCTTTGGCGGGAATGCAAAATTTAGCAAATGTTGGTGGGCTTAATGATTATGATGCAATTTTACTAAGGGATGAGATGAATCTTTTTACCGAATGGTTAGTAGAAAAACACTTGCAAATAAAATTAAGTGAAAATCAAAAGAGAGATCTTGATAAATTATTTGGTTTACTTATTGATAATGCAGAACAACAGCCAAAGGTCTTTGTTCATAGAGATTTTCATTCTAGGAATCTAATGGTAACAAAAGAAAATAATCCAGGAATAATAGATTATCAGGACGCTGTATTCGGTCCAATCAGTTATGATTTAGTATCACTTTTAAAAGATTGCTACATTAAGTGGCCACAAGAAGAAATTAATAAGTGGATAGATTTCTATCTTAATAAACGCAACGAAGAAAAATCTAAAATTAAAATTAATCGTGATGAATTTATAAAGTGGTTTGATTTAATGGGCGTTCAAAGACACTTAAAAGCCAGCGGAATTTTTGCTAGATTATCACATAGAGATGGAAAGCATAATTTTCTTAAAGATATACCTAGGACACTTTCTTATATTTTAGATTTGAAAGAAACGCATAAAGAATTACTGCCAATGTGTATTATGATAGAAGATATAGTGTTACCGAAATTAGAGAAAAAAGAATAAATGTATGCAATGATTCTAGCCGCGGGTCACGGCGAACGAATGCTTAGCTTAACTCGCGACAGACCAAAATCATTACTTGAAATTTCAGGCAAGCCACTCATTGTTTATCAAATAGAGTCATTGGTTTTAGCCGGGATCAAAAAAATTATTATAAATACTGGTAGATTTGGCGAACAAATACATGATTATTTAGGCGATGGTAAAAATTATGACGTCAAAATAATGTATTCTGATGAAGGCGATTCTCCATTAGAAACCGCTGGTGGTGTTGCGCGAGCATTACCTCTATTAGAAGAAAAGCCTTTTATTCTTGCTAATGCAGATATTTTTACTAATTTTGATTATGGAGAGTTAAATTGCAAACTTGAACATGACCATGCGCATCTTGTCTTAGTAAATAACCCAGAACATAATAAACATGGTGATTTTGTACTGGAAAAAGGACGTATTTTAGTAGCCGGAGCACACAAATTAACTTATAGCGGGATCGGATGTTATCACCCAAGGTTTTTTAAAAGATACATGCCAAATCAAAATCATTTCCCACTCGCCCCGTTACTACGTCGGTCTGCAGAAGAACAAACTCTCAGCGGGCAATATTTTGATGGTTTTTGGAATGACGTCGGCACACCAGAAAGATTGATGGAAATAAGTAATTGGCATAATAAAAAGTAAGTAAGTGCTAACATTTTAATTTAATCAATTCCGCACATTTAGCAATTAATCTATTTCTTTGATTTGATTGGTAAAATTTTATTATTATTTTACCATTCAAAATATTATCTATTTTTATCAATATCTTGGGTAATAATTCTAATGTAATACAATATGTAGAATATAAACAAAAAAATAGGGTATGATTAATATGGTTTAATTTTTTAATAAAGAATCAGTTATGCTGCATAGCAACAATATGATCCTAAGAAATTTAATGAATGAGGACGGACGTGAGATTAGATAAAACACGACATTTTTTTAGATCGTTATTTAGTCTAGCAGCATCATTTTTTTTACTTACATCAAGCGTAGCAGCTCTGACTTCTGATGAAGAGGGTTTTACAAAGAATTTTTGTTATACCTTTCAAGCTAAAAATAAATTCAATTCTCAAAACAATAATATTAGTCACCAATATGGCAGTGATCTAGGGGCTATACTTGAGCGAGGCACATTACGAATTTTAATCCAAAAGAAGAATGATGATTGTATTATTAATAAAACAGAAAAATTATTAATCGAAGAGTTTGCAAATACACACGATCTAAAAATTCATTGGTCATACGTCAACAATGAATGGGAATTAGTAACAGAATTGATCACAGGGAGCGTTGATGTTGTTGTGGGGCAGAATCAAAATTTAGCTTTAGGATTACATAATAAAATTAATTTTGCGCATGCTTGGACAAGCGCAAGTTATAAAATTGTTCAGCGACGTGATAATAGTCGTATAAACCGTGTTCAGGATCTTACGGGGAGGCATGTTGCTGCTTATAAATCATCTTCTGTATGGAATTATCTTGTAGAGTTATCACGTACGCAAATTGGAATGACTTTACAAGAAATACCAAAGTTTGATTCCCACAGAAAAATCTTAGAACGCGTAAAAACAGGCCAATATGATTTAGCAGTTGTTGATAGTCTTTTTATTGACCAGTATCTAACCGCAAATAATGAATTACAAACTAGTCTCAGCATTTCTGATGAAAGAAATATGGCATGGGCGGTTAAAAGTGACGCAAAAGAATTGCGCAAAGCCTTAAATCAATATTTGAATCAGCAATATCATACACACAATGTAGCTTCTACTCATATTGATGATTTATCGGCAATTAAAAATAGAGGTTATCTGCGTGTAATAACGAATGCAAATTCAGAGCATTACTATTTGAATAATGGCAACCTTAATGGTTTTGAGTATGAGCTATTAAGAGACTTTGCATCAAATAATCAGATGCGTGTAGATGTTGTAATAGCAACATCAAAACAAGAAATGTTTAAATTATTACAAGAAGGGAAAGGCGATGTTATAGCCGCATCATTAGCTACAAATTTTTTAGAACACGATGATTCATTCAAGTACACCAAGCCTTACGATTATGCTAGCCCAGTAGTGATTGGCAGAAAAAAAGACCAGTTAATAGTTGATGCACGTGATCTAATAGGTAAAAGAATCAGCATATCCCGCGATAATCCATATTGGAATTATATGTCTCGGCTTAAAGAACAAGGTATAGATTTTGAGCTTATTGAAGCAGATACAGAGGATATTGCTACAATAATGTTGCAAGTTGCAGTTGGCATATACGATTTCACCATTGCAGGCAGCCATCAAATAAAATTTAGCCAAATGAAAGAATTGGGATTAGATGCAAAATTTGTTTTATTTGAACCTTTAGCCCATCGTTGGGTTGTAAGGACGGATAGCAGCCGATTACATAATGCACTTAATGAATTTATTAAACGCGAATACAGGGGCGTAAAATATAATTTATTACACGCAAAATATTTTGAACAACCTAAACAAACTTCATCGGAAAACCAACTAGTAAAAGTCGATTCACTGTCTCCGTATGATGAAGAAGCAAAACACTATTCAACAAAATATGGTTTTGATTGGCGATTGATTATTGCGTTGATGTTTCAAGAAAGTCGATTTAATCCAAATGCAAATTCTTATGCCGGCGCGAAAGGCGTGATGCAACTAACAAAGGCGACTGCTAAATTAATGGGCTTGAACGATACAAAAAATGTTGAGAAAAGTATTGATGCTGGCGTACGTTATTTAAGCTATTTAAGAGGTAAATTTGATAATTCGATTATTTTACATGACCGCATGTGGTTTGCTGTTGCGGCGTATAATTCCGGATATACAAGATTAAAGCGTGCACGAAAACTTGCAGAAGAAATGGGGCTTGATAAAGATAAGTGGTTTAAAAATGTTGAGTTAGCAATGTTACTTATGGCTAAGCCCTATAAAAAAAATGGAAAAAGGATACGTAATTGTCGTTGTGGCCAAACAGTCGTATACGTACGAGAAATTAGGACAC
>CAZJED010000006.1:0-34539 GCA_964544965.1 uncultured Enterobacteriaceae bacterium | reverse complement strand
GTTATTTTAACTATATACGTTTAACAGAAACACAGCAGCTAGCAATGCGTCCTTATATTAATAGGAAAAGGCAGCAAATTAACTAATTTTATGCGTTTTTAATTATCTTGGTAAATTGTCGGATCCGGCACATTAGCCTTTCTAAACCCGTCTTTTCTAAATCTGCAGGATTCACAAACACCACATGCCATGCCTTTGTTATTTGCTTGGTAACAAGAAACTGTTAATGAAAAGTCTATGTTAAGCGATAATCCTCTTTTAATAATTTCAGTTTTATTTAATTTTATTAAGGGCGTATGGATTTTAAATTTAATTCCTTCGGTACCAGCCTTTGTTGCTAGGGAGGCAAGTTTTTCAAAAGCTTTAATATATTCTGGACGACAATCTGGGTATCCAGAATAGTCAACTACATTTACACCAATAAAAATATTACGGGAATTAAGGATCTCTGCCCATGCTAAAGCATATGATAAAAAAAGAGTATTGCGCGCAGGGACATAGGTGATAGGGATACCATTAGTTGGAGAATCAGGCACTGCGATTTTATTGTCAGTTAAAGCAGAACCTCCCACTTCGGCTAAATCAATATTAATAATTTTATGTTCGGCAACACTCAAAGAAAGAGCAATATTTTTTGCAGCATTTAATTCAGAAATATGTCGTTGTTTATAATCAAAACTTAATCCATAACAATCAAACCCAAGTTCTTTTGCAATTGCAAGTGTTACTGTGGAATCTAAACCACCAGAAATAAGGATAATAGCTTTTTCGGAATTTTCCACGTTAATATATTTATTTAGTAAAAATAATTTTTTTAAATAGTAAACACAATTTTTCCCTATTTACCGCGTTGTTCACCCCATAGATGTTTGTGCAATTGTAGTTGCAAACGAACATTTAGTTTATCCTCAAGTATCCAGTTTGCTAAATCTGAAGAGTTTAATAATTTATATACAGGAGAAAAAATGATATCGCAAATATCACTTATTTTTTTCTCAAGTATTTTTTCTTTGGCCCAAAGATAATCAGTTCGATCGCAAATAACAAATTTTATCTCATCATTTTTAGTCAAATATTTAAAATTTTCGAAGTTATTTTTATCATCTTCTTTTGAGCCAGGCGTTTTAACATCAATTATTTTTTTCACCCTTTTATCTATATTAGAAACAGTGATTGCACCACTTGTTTCTAACGAAACATCATAACCATAATTACAAAGTCTTTTTAACAATAAAACACATTCTTTTTGAGCTAAAGGTTCTCCACCAGTTACAGTGACATATTTAGTAGGGTATTGTTTAATTTTGTTTAAAATGGAATCTATGCACATTTTTTCCCCTTCTGTAAATGCATATTCAGTATCGCAATAACTACATCGTAACGGGCAACCAGTCAATCGAATGAAAATCGTTGGAAAACCTATTCTTGAAGATTCACCCTGTATAGAGTAGAAAATTTCATTAATAATTAATTTTATTTCTTTTTTTTGTATTAATGAGCTGAGATTGAAGCCGATTTGCATCTAATTATAAATATTTATTAAATTACCTAATTTTCCGTAACCGTTCATCTGCAAGTTTTGATGCAGTAGTGTCTGGGTATTGGCGAATAACTTCCTTTAGTGTCTTTTTTGCTTCAGCTATGTTTCCTAGTTCAACATAGCTGTACCCTATTTTTAATAAGGCATGAGATGTTTTTTGGCTATCTGGGTAAGTATTTAATAAAGCTTGATATTCATTAATAGCAATTTCATAATTTTGCATTACGTAGTTTGCCTCACCTATCCAATATTGTGCATTATTTGATAAAGAATTATTAGGGTAATCTTTTAAAAAATTTTTAAATGCTACAAGAGCTTGTTCATATTGAGATTCTTTTAGTAATTTAAATGCATCGCGGTAAATTTTATCTGCGTTTTGAGGGTCTATAAATTTTTCTCCGCTATCTATTTTGCTCCCATTCCCAATATCGCTGGTTGTTTCAATGACAAGCATTTCTTCGTTTGACATATTATCTTCACTTATCAGTTCTTCATTATTTGTGTCTAATACCTGTAATTCACTTTGAGAATTTACGTTAGTTTCATTAGTTCCAAATCTTTCTAATCTTTTATCTAGGTCTGTATAAAGGTCGCGTTGTTTTTGTTTTAATTGATCTATTGTGTGCGCTTGTACTTCAATTTCACCACGTAGTGTATTGATTTCTTTTTTTAAGGATTCTAAAGACTCAAGCATTTCTAGTAGCGCGCTGTTATTTAGTTGCTGTTCAATTTTTTCTAGCCGTTCATTAATGTTGCTTGTGACAGGCTCATATACGGGAGTTAAACTTTCGCTAGTATTTTTTTCATCAGCTAGAGTTACACCAAAAAAAATAAAACTTATCAAATAAATAAATATACGCATTTACATAGACCAAAAAATTTTCTAATTAATATAGAATTTCAACGCGTCTATTTTGTTGCCAAGATGCATCATCATGATCATCACTTGCAGGCCGTTCTTCGCCGTAACTAACCATCCTTATTTGGCTTGAATTAGCACCGAGTAACAGCATCTGCTGCTTAACTGTTTTAGCTCGCCGTTCTCCCAAAGCTAGATTATATTCACGAGAGCCTCGTTCATCGGCGTGTCCTTCTAATGTGATAGATGTATTTGGATTTTGTTGTAGATAGAGCGAATGTGCTTCAATTGTAGATCTATAATCTGATCTGATTTCACTGCTATCGTATTCAAAATAAATAATACGAACTGATAATGGGCTTTGCGGATCATCTAATTGACTAAATGCCGAGCTAGACTCATCTTCAGCACCAAATGTTTGTGCCCCATCTTCGCTTGAGTCGACAGCAGAATCAGCGTTTAAGTCAGTAACTTCAACAGGCTCTTCTTCTTTTACTTGGTCTTTGCTACAACCGAGTAGAAGCATAGCTAAACCAATTACAAAGAATAAACGAATGGTCATATCTTTCTCCTTTTCAGCATTTAACAGGCTGTTTTATATAGCATAACATTCATAAGTAAGCGCATAGAAGCATTATTAAAGGTTTATTTTAAAAATGGCCCCCAAGCGGGTTCGCGCACATCCCCTTGGTGCAAGCCAAGTCGCTGTTTAATACGGCCATCAACAGAGATAGCAGCCAACTGACCCCCACGTCTGCCAGTTGTTGCATAAATAACCATGCTTCCATTTGGGGCGTAACTTGGTGATTCATCTAGGGGACCATCTGTTAACACGCTGATGTAACCATTATCGAGGTTAAGTACAGCTATATGGTACGAATTACCCACGGAGTGTACCAAGGTAATAGATTTCCCATCAGGTGAATACCTAGGACGCGCATTATAGGTACCTTCAAAACTTAGTCGCTTAGGCGTGCCATTTTTAATAACAACTTCATATATTTGTGGGCTGCCGCTACGGTCAGACGTAAAAACCAATTTTTGGCCATCAGGTGACCATACGGGTTCTGTGTCAATACCGTCATGTTTAGTAATTCGCTTTAATGATTTTGTAGTTAAATCCATAATATAAATTTCGGTGTTCCCATCTTTTGACAAAGTTAGAGCTAGATGAGCGCCATCAGGCGACCAGTTTGGGGAACTATTAATACCTTCAAATTTAGAAACTCGAGTGCGGCTACCGGTTAAAATATCTTGAATAAAAACTGAAGAACTTTTTCCTTCAAAAGAGACATATGCAATTTTTTTGCCATCATATGACCAGGATGGTGAAAGCAATGGTTCAGAGGACTCAACCAGTTTCTTTATGTTGTAACCGTCAGCATCGGCTATATGAAGAGTGTGTATTTTTTTCTTATTCTCTTTTTTGACTGTTATGTAAGCGACACGCGTGTTAAATGCGCCTTCTATTCCAGTTAATTTCTCAAAAACAATATCACTAATTTGGTGGGCTACTCTACGTAAAAGATTTGGTTTTGCAGGTATACGAAAGCCGGCAATTTGTTTTTTACGGTATATATCAATTAATCTAAAACTTACGTCATAGTTCCCGGATTCTGTAAGCACAAGATTTCCAATGACAATATTTTCCATCCCAAGTTTTCGCCAATCGCTAAAATTTATTGCATCGAATTCTGTTGGGCTTTGCGGTAGATCCTGAGCATCCATAACATCAAATCGCCCGCTGCGTGTAAGATCTGCTGTAATTATCTGCGACATATCTATTGGCGCAACACTACTTGCTTGTGACCAGCCAAAAATCGCAACGGCAATAGGAATAGGCTCTTCTATACCCTGAGTTATTTTTATATCAAGTACGGCATATGTTTTTAATGGTAAAAGTAAAAAATAAATAAAAGATAATTTTATAAAAGTTTTCATAATCTACATTATACTCTTATGGGTCAAAAGTTATTCGGATTGAACGCATTTTATTAAATAACCTACTTTCACTTGGCACAGGTAATGGAGATGCGGCACGCACAGCTAGTTCTGCTCTTCGATCAAATAGCTCATTACCACTAGAATCTACAATAGTTGACTCTATTACTTCGCCTCCCTCAATCATTCTAATAAGGATTTTACAAGATAAACCTTCTTTAAGATTCGTTTCATTAAATTTATTTTCAATTGCATTTATAATTAAACCAGTATATTTTGATATTTCAGACTGATCATGTTGTGATTGTTCTGCCTCAAGTTCTTCTTGTAACGCTTTCTCTTTTAATTTTTTTTCTTCTTCCTTACGTTTACGTTCTGCTTCTTTAGCTTTCTTTTTTTCTTCTTCCTTACGTTTACGTTTTGCTTCTTTCTTTCTTTTTTCTTTCTCTAACTTTTGTTTTTTTTCTAATTCTTTTCTTTCTTTCTCTAGTTTTTTGAGCTTTTTCTCTTCTTCTTTCCTTTTTTTCTTTTCTGCTTCCTTTTTCTTTTTTAGTTTTTTTAGTTTTTTCTCCTCAGCTATTCTTTTCTTTTTGGCATCTTCAGCTTTCTTTTCTAGTTTTTTCTGTCGCTTTTTCTCATCCGCTTTTTTTGTATCTTCTATTTCTTTCAAGCGTTTTAGTTCTAATTCAACCTGTTTTTTATCTACTGATACAGCTTTAACAATATTTGCAACAGGCTTGTGAATTGGCACAGGTTTAGCTGAAAATTTGAAACTTAATATTAATATTCCACCAAGCACAATATGTAGGACAATAGATAAAAACAATGATCTTGAAGTTTGCAACCAATTTGTATACATATTTTTTATTTTTCAGGCGGGTCAGTAATCATGCCTACTGAAGGTACACCCGCTTGTTGTAGTAACGTCATCAATTGGATTACCTCTCCATAGGCTACATTTGTGTCTCCCCCAACAAGAACAGGAATTCCAGGTTGATATTTTAATAATGCGCTGATGCGGTTAACTAAAATATTAGGAGGTACAGGCGCATCTTGGTTTTCTCCGTAATTAATAAAGAAATTCCCATTTTTATCTACGTTTACAATTACTGGTTCTTTTTCATTAGGTGGTAGAGGTGTGGACGGAGCTTGTGGTAAATCAACTTTAACTCCTTGACTTAATAACGGTGCTGTTATCATAAATATTATTAATAATACTAACATCACATCAATGTAAGGAACTACATTGATTTCAGATATTGGTTTTTTACGGGTGCGCTGTCTCATAAAAATTAATTACTAACTATGTGCATGTCGATGCAGAATTGAAGAAAACTCTTCCAAAAAATTATCATAACGATTAATTAAACGCTCAACGTCATTTGAATACCTATTGTAGGCAATAACTGCAGGTATGGCCGCGAATAAACCCATAGCAGTTGCTACTAGTGCTTCACTTATCCCAGGTGCTACCATCGATATAGTTGCCTGTTGTACGGTACCCAGAGCTTGGAAACTATTCATGATTCCCCATACTGTTCCGAATAAACCTATATATGGGCTTGTCGATCCAACAGTTGCTAGAAATGAAAGATTAGTTTCAAGATGATCAACTTCTTTATTCATAGCAATACGCATAGATCTTTGCGCCCCATCAAGTATTGCCTCTGGGTCAATGCTTTCTTGTTTTTGAAGTCTTGAAAATTCTTTATAGCCGGCTTCAAAGATTTTTTCCATACCGCTTGACTCATAACGACCCGCTGTAATTCTATTGTATAAAGGGCTTAAGTCTTCTGATGACCAGAATCTTTCTTCAAATATATCTGCATCACTTTTAGAATGTTTAAGTAACAAGCGTTTACTAAAGATCATTGTCCAAGAAACTACAGAAGCTAACACAAGTATTAACATTACAAGTTGTACTATAAGGCTAGCGTTTAATATTAAATCAATAAATGAGTGATCAGTTGTCATTCGTTAACTCCAAGATTAATTCATCTGGCATTGGTGACGCTTTTAATGTTTTTGAATTTATACAAGCAATTTTAACTTTTGCTTCACTAAGTAATTCATTATTTTCATTTTTAATATTTTGTCCAAATGTTAGGCTTGCTTTACGACTGTCTAATAATTCTGATGTAATAGTTAATAAATCATCAAGGTGCCCAGGTTTAATATAATTAATTGTTAAATTTTTTACGGCAAATAATAGTTTATATTTTTCTTTTAGAATTTTATGATCAAAATTTATTTTCCTTAACCATTCCGTACGAGCACGTTCCATAAATTTTAAATAATTTGCATAAAATATAACTTCTCCCGCATCAGTATCTTCATAATAAACACGTATTTGCCATGTAAATTCTCTTAGCATTTTAAATTTTATGTTTATTTATCTTCATCAAATAAGTCATTAGTGCCAAGAGAATCTTTTGGGGCATCTAAACCAAAATGTAACCATGCATTACGCGTTGCAATTCTACCCCGTGGGGTTCGCATCATAAAACCTTGTTGTATTAAATATGGTTCAAGCACATCTTCAATTGTGTCGCGTTCCTCACCAATAGCTGCTGCTAAACTATCAACACCAACAGGGCCTCCATCAAATTTTTGTAGAATCGCTAGAAGTAATTTTCTATCCATCATGTCAAATCCGTGTGCATCAACGTTCAACATGTCCAAAGCTTCAGATGATATCCCTCCTGAAATTTTTCCATCTGCTTTTACCTGAGCAAAATCGCGAACACGTCTTAGTAAGCGATTAGCAATACGCGGTGTTCCACGTGAACGGGCCGCTATTTCATTAGCGCCATTAGCCTCAATTTTAACATCAAGAATCTTAGATGAACGATTAACAATTTGTGTTAGTTCGTTAGGCGAATAAAATTCAAGTCTTTGAACAATCCCAAAGCGATCACGTAATGGCGATGTCAATAAACCTGCCCGTGTAGTTGCACCCACCAAAGTAAATGGCGGCACATCAAGTTTGATCGCCCGTGCTGCTGGCCCTTCCCCAATCATAATGTCGATTTGATAATCCTCCATTGCGGGGTATAGTACTTCTTCAACAACAGGGCTGAGACGATGTATTTCATCAACAAAAAGAACATCATTAGGTTCAAGGTTAGTTAATAAAGCTGCGAGATCCCCAGGTCGTTCTAGTACTGGCCCTGAAGTTTGCCTCATATTAACATTCATTTCGTTAGCAATAATGTGAGCAAGAGTTGTTTTCCCTAGCCCAGGCGGCCCAAAAATAAGAACATGGTCTAAGGGTTCGGCTCTTTGTTTGGCTGCCCCAATAAAAATTTCCATTTGTTCATGAACCGATTTTTGCCCCATATAATCTTTTAGTTTTTTTGGGCGTAACGTATTTTCAGAAGCAACATCATCCAGATTGCTTGTCGGGGAAACTACTGTTTCGGGTTCTGCCATAAGGGGTCTGTTTTTTATTTATACGCCAGATTAAACTAGTTAAAGTTAAATTTTCATTTAAATCTAAAAAAATGACAATGATATGTTGATAAAATGACAAAATAGTGATGATTTTTTTGATTTCATTGTATAAATAATTATTTTTTTACCGAATGTTTGAGCGCTTCTCTTATCAATTCTTCGCTACTCATGCCGTCATTTGCAACAGCAAGTACGTATTTACTAGCTTCGGGCGGTTTATAACCCAGAGAAATTAGCGCGCTAACCGCTTCATCAGCGGGGTTATTATATCCGTCTACATTGTTACTCTTTTGAGTTGTTGCCAATTTAGGTATATTTTCGATACGGTCTCTCATTTCAACAATCAATCTTTCCGCAGTCTTTTTCCCAACCCCCGGTAATTTTGTTAGTCTTTCCGCATCATTATTTTGTATACATTGCGAAAATTCATTTGCCTCAATTCCGGATAAAATAGTAAGCGCCATTTTTGCACCAACACCATTTACCTTTATTAAATTTCGAAATAATAGGCGTTCATTTTCTGTTGCAAAACCAAAAAGTAAATGTGCATCATTACGCACAACAAGATGAGTGTATATTTCAATCTCATTATCAGTTTCTGGTAAAACATAAAAAGTTGTCATGGGAGCTTCAATCTCGTACCCAACACCTTTAACATCAAGCATCAGAAGAGGGGGCTGTTTTTTTATAAGCGTTCCACGCAAGAAACCAATCATTGTAGTCTTCCATATTTCATTCCACTAACACCTTGCATGCGTAATAAACTTTCACGTGAGTTTGCATGGCACAGAGCGATAGCTAATGCATCTGCAGCATCTGCTAATGGGCTCTCTTCCAAACATAATAAGATTTTTATCATATGTTGTACTTGTTCTTTAGCGGCGTGTCCTTTTCCAACACACGCCTGTTTTACTTGATTTGCACTATATTCAAATAAGGGGATATCATTTATTGCACAGGCTGTAATAGCCGCACCTCTTGCTTGCCCAAGTTTTAAAGCAGAATCTGCATTACGATGCATAAATACTTTTTCAATGGCAATTTCATCAGGCTCAAAAGTTTTAATAATTGTTGTGATTTCTGAATTTATTATTTTTAATTTTTCAGCAAGCGTTTTAGCTTTGATCTTAATTACACCATTTTTGATATGTTTATTATAGTTTCCCTTAGATTCTATAATGCCATATCCAGTGTTTATCGAGCCAGGATCGATGCCTAAAATTTTTATCAACTTAATTCAGCCAAAATATTATCTGGGATTTCTGCATTTGAATACACTTTTTGAACATCATCAAGATCTTCTAATGCATCCAATAATTTCATCATTGTTTCAGCACTTTTTTTATCTAATTCACTTGTTGTTGAGGCGCGCATAGTTACTTCTGTATTCTCGGGTATAAAGCCAGCAGCAAGGATGGTTTCTTTGACGTCAACAAGATTGTCAGGATTAGTAATGACGTCGATAGAATTGTCGTCGTTGGTAATGATGTCTTCAGCCCCTCCTTCCAATGCTGACTCCATAATTGTGTCTTCATCAACCTCATCTTGAAATGAAATTAAACCAATTTTTGATACAGAACCATCTGTGCCAAGGTTACCTCCAAATTTTGAAAAGATATGGCGTATCTCAGCAACTGTACGATTTTTGTTGTCTGTCATTGTATCAACAATAACAGCGACACCCCCTGGTCCATAACCTTCATAGCGTATTTCATCAACATTCCCGCTCTCGTCTCCCCCAACTCCGCGTTTTACCGCACGATCTATTGTATCTTTGGTCATATTATTAGAAAGACCATTATCAATTGCGGCTCGTAGTCTAGGGTTAGCACTGGAGTCGCCTCCACCCAATTTTGCCGCAACGGTAATTTCTCTGATTAATTTAGTGAAAAGCTTTCCGCGTTTAGCATCTTGTCGGCCTTTACGGTGCTGGATATTTGCCCATTTACTATGACCTGCCATTGCAATTTTTGATGCTCAATATTAATGATATTTTATTGGGGTGTTTGAAATTATAGCACTCGTCACTAAGAGGCCCAAGACTAGACCGAAGAAAGCTACTTAGTGAATAAAAGAAGAATATTCTAAAAAGTGCTTGGTTTGAAGGAATGCTTTTTTTGAAAATAATAGGCCAAGGTGAGAGCAGTTAAGCGTTACATGATCACTAGACCCATCAAGCCGCGTTTCTTCAATGGACACTGTCCCGTCGTTCGGATTTTTAATTATAGGCGTAAGCAATTCAGACCCTACAGGGAAATACCCAGCAATGATTCCAAGCTTTTGTTTACTACCCCACGGGGGGAGTATGCCGGTGAGACCATTTTCCACACTCATACCTAGTAATTTTCTGCCTAGCGACCATTTTGTTATAGTTTTTGCGACAATGCTTGTTTGATTAGGCGTCCCAAGCATAACAATGTTATTTAATTTTTGTGCAGAATCTAAACTTAGGTAGTGACGAAGAACAATACCTCCTAAGCTATGGCAAACAAAATTTATTTTTTTACATTGTATTAAATTTATAAATTCAGAAAGTTTCTGGGCATTTTCAAACGGAGTATTTTTTGTACTTTTGTAACTGAATTGGTATGTATCGTACCCACTTTTTTTGAAACGATATCTAAGTAGTGACATGTCTGTGCCATTCATAAATAAACCATGAATAAATATAATAGTGCTAGACATAAAATGTTCTTAAGCTAGGCATCATTAGCTAATCCCACTCGATTATTATTTGTAAATTTTAGAAGTTTTTCTATCGATCCTTTTGCGCGGTTAATCATATCCTTCGCTACAAAAATTTCATTCTCTCCAGTTTCTAGAATATGTAATAATTTTTTAAGACTATTCATTGCCATCCATGGGCAATGTGCACAACTTATACAGGTTGCTCCTTTACCTGCCGTTGGCGCTTCAATTAAAATTTTATTTTTTGCTGCTTCTTTCATTTTATAAAAAATACCTTTATCCGTTGCCACAATAAATTTCTTAGCGTTTATTTTACTAACAGCTTCTATTATTGCAGTTGTAGAACCAACTAAATCTGCTTGAGCAATTACAGATGATGGGGATTCTGGATGAACCAAGACTTTAGCATCAGGGTGATTCTTACGAAGTAATTTAAGTTCATTTCCTTTAAATTCTTCATGCACGACACAAGAACCCTGCCATATCAACATGTCAGCACCAGATTGTTTTTGTACATAATCTCCCAGATATTTATCTGGAGCCCAAATAATTTTTTTATTATTTGCATTAATATATTTAATAACATCAACCGCGCTCCCTGAAGTTACCATCCAATCAGCTCTTGCTTTAACTGCCGCACTTGTATTGGCGTAGACAACAACGACATGGTTAGGATGTGCGTCACAAAACTTTGAAAATTCCTCATCAGGGCAACCAAGATCCAGTGAGCAATTTGCGTTTAAGTCAGGCATTAATATGCGTTTTTCGGGGTTTAGTATTTTTGCGGTTTCCCCCATAAATTTAACACCGCATACAATCAAAGTTTTTGCTTTTGATGTATGGCCAAAACGCGCCATTTCCAGAGAATCTGATACACAACCGCCAGTTTCATCTGCCAGAAGCTGTAATTCGGGATCAGTGTAGTAGTGCGAGACGATAATAGCCTCTCGTTCTACTAGTTTTTTTTTAATTTTTTCTTTTACATTAATAAGTTCAATATCATCGAGCTTTTCCACAACAACAGGAGGAATTTGTTCTTTATCTAATGAATACGAACGATATTGGGTAGTTTCTGGGTTCATGGTAGAAATATAGACTCATTAAGGAGCTTTAGACAAGTTTAGGAAGCTATATTTATTCAGATTTTGGTTTTGATAGTTTAATTCCTAATTCACTCAATTGTTTTGAATTTACATTAGCAGGTGCTGAAGTAAGTAAACAGCTAGCAGTTTGAGTTTTTGGGAACGCAATAACATCACGAATAGAATCACTACCAGTCATTAACATTACAGTGCGGTCAAGACCAAAAGCAATACCACCATGTGGTGGGCAACCAAAACTTAAGGCGTCAAGAAGAAACCCAAATTTTTCTTGCGCTTCTTTTTCTCCGATACCTAAAAGGTCTAAGACAGCTTTTTGCATTTCAGCGTTATGAATACGAATTGAACCGCCACCAAGTTCAATACCATTTATAACCATATCGTAAGCACGAGATATAGCTTCTCCAGGGTTTTTTCTAATTTTTTCAATATCATCTGAGTTTGGTGAGGTGAATGGATGATGTAGTGATTCCCAGCGTTTTTCATCTTCATTATATTCGAACATTGGGAAATCAAAGATCCAGACTGGCGCCCACTCATCTTTTAATAAATTTAAGTCCTCTCCAAGTTTATTGCGTAGCGAACCTAATGCATCATTAACAATTTTTATTTTATCAGCACCAAAGAATATCAAATCGCCATTAGTTGTTTTTGTTCGCTCGATAATATTTTTTATTACATTATCAGGCAGGAATTTTAAAATTGGCGACTGTAATCCATCGCGACCCGATGTAACGTCATTTACTTTAATGTAAGCAAGACCCTTAGCTCCAAATTGACTAACATAAGCAGTATAGTCATCAATTTCCTTGCGTGTAAGCTTACTTCCGCCAGATACATTTAATGCGGCAACTCTACCGCCTTCCATATTCGCAGGTCCTGAGAATACTTTAAAATCAACTTCTTTCATTAAATCACCTACATCAATTAACTCAAGTGGGTTTCTCATATCCGGTCGATCGCTACCATAACGACCCATTGCATCCTTGTAACTAAGGCGAGGGAAAGGCGAGGGCAGTTTAATATCTAAAATATTTTTAAATAATAAACCAATCATTTCTTCCGTTATATTTGTAATGTCATCTTCATTTAGAAAAGATGTTTCTATATCAAGTTGAGTAAATTCAGGTTGTCGGTCAGCACGCAAATCCTCATCACGAAAGCAACGAACAATCTGATAATAACGATCCATTCCAGCAATCATTAATAGTTGTTTAAATAATTGCGGCGATTGCGGGAGCGCAAAAAAGTTACCGGGCTGAGTACGACTTGGCACTAAATAATCCCGAGCTCCTTCAGGCGTTGCCTTTGTTAACATTGGCGTTTCAATATCCAGAAAACCTTTTTGATCAAGAAAAGCTCTTAGTTCTTTAACTATCCTAGATCTTAGTTGAAGATTTTTTTGCATGGGGGAACGACGCAAATCAATATAGCGATACCGAAGTCTTATATCATCATGGACATGTTCATCATCCATTTGGATGGGAGGTGTTTTTGATTTATTCAGGATCTCAATGGTATAGCCTAAAATTTCAATTTCTCCAGTTGGTAGATCAGGATTAATTGTACCTTCAGGGCGATTTCGTACTTTACCAGTTATTTTTATAACGAATTCATTTCTAACAGAATCAGCAATTGCAAAAGGTTCCGCACGGTCCGGGTCAAATACAATTTGCGCTAATCCTGAACGGTCGCGCAGATCAAGAAAGATAACGCCTCCGTGATCACGACGACGATGTACCCAGCCACATAGCTCGATTTCTTGATCTGTATGACAGCTACTTAATTCACCACAATAGTGAGTACGCATTTAATTGTTTCCACCTAGTATGAACAAAAGGCGAAATCTTACGAGTCGGCAGATGATTGCGCAACTTTAATTCCGCGTTAATTCTTTAAGGGCAGCACTATCTGGGATAATAACGCCCATTGAAATAATAAATTTAAAAGCTTCTTCAACACTCATATCAAGTTCTTTTAACTCATCACCTCGCACCATAATAATAAAACCAGAGGTTGGATTTGGTGTAGTTGGTATAAATACAGAAACTAGATGATCATCAACAGTATTTAACTCATCCCCCATATTATCATTAGTTAAAAAACCAATACTCCAGAGACCTTTTCTTGGATATTGCAGCAAAACTACTTTACGAAATGATTTACCGCTAGGGTCAAAGATGGTACTCGATATTTGTTTAACGCTGCTGTAGATGGTTCTAACCAATGGGATTCTATTTAATATCTTTTCCCATATTTCAACAAAACGACGACCGAATAGATTAGCTGCAAGTACTCCGGTCAATAACAATATCAATATTGCCAGAACAACACCAAAACCGGGGATAGAAAACCCCAGTAAATTAGTTGGTTGCCATTCCGGCGGTAACAGCAGGACAGTTTTATCCATTAAATCTATTAGTAGTTTAACGATGACAATTGTTGCTGCAAATGGCAGCCAAACAAGGAGCCCTGCAATGATGTATTTTCTTAGTGCGGCCATACGAATGACATTTTACTCAAGAACTAGATTTTTTGGCGGATGTTTTTGTTGATTCTTTGCTTTTATCCGAAGAATCTTTAGAATTTGGGGCCGATTCAGCTGTTTTTCCTTTCATAGTTTTTTTCGGTTCATTTTTATTTTTTTTGTCAGCTTTCTTATCAATTTCTTGTTTTTTATTTTTAAAATCAGTTTCATACCAACCTGTACCTTTTAATTTAAAAGCTGCCGCCGATACAAGTTTTCGCAATCTATCTGCATTACATTTGGGGCATGTTTTTGCAGGCTCGTCATTTACTTTCTGTAATATCTCAAATTGGTGATTGCATTTATCACATTTATATTCGTAAATTGGCACTTATTTTTAAAAACTCCAAAAATCTCAATTTATGATAACAGTGTTAGAAAATATGGCGATACGCTGATAAAATCAAGAGAAAATAGCAAACTATTAGTTTATATTTACCCAAGAGCAATTCTTGGGTATTATCGCCGCCGTTACTCTACAGCAATAGATTTTTTGAACCAGCATATAATTTTAGTAAATCAAGAATAAGGGCCGTTAGCTCAGCCGGTAGAGCAGTGGATTTTTAATCCATTGGTCGGGCGTTCGAATCGCCCACGGCCCACCATTTTCTAATTTGACTAAAATTTGTTGAATATTGTGTAATATTTCTCAGAAAATCAGGATTTTTATGTCACGTTATATATTTTTTATTTTTTTCATTTCTGTGGTTTTTAGAAGTTTATCTGCTGAACCACAGCGATTAAGATTGTCAACAACAACTAGTACTGAAAATTCTGGATTGCTTTCTGTACTTCATCCACCGTTTGAAAAAAAATATAACACCAGAATTAGTGTGATTGCTGTAGGTACTGGAAAAGCACTTCGTTTAGCTGAAAATGGTGATGTTGATGCAATACTTGTTCATGCCCCAAAGGAAGAGCTTGAGTTTGTTAATAAAGGATACGGTATTTCACGTTTTCCAGTAATGCAAAATGATTTTATTATTGTTGGGCCGAATACTGATCCGGCCAGACTGAAACGATCGAAAGATATTAGAAACGCATTATTAAGATTAATAAAAACCGAATATTTATTTGTATCTCGTGGCGATGATTCCGGTACTCATAAAAAAGAAAACTATCTTTGGAGCATGGCGGGTTATAAACCTGTTGGCGATTGGTATTTATCTGTCGGGCAAGGTATGGGGCAAACATTAATTATTGCGGACAATAAACAGGCTTACACGTTGTCTGATAGAGGAACTTATCTCGCTTATAAAGATAAAATAAAACTCGACATTGTTTTTGAAAATGATTATCAGCTTCTAAACCCTTATCATATCATTATAGTTTCACCAAAAAGACATCCTCATATTAATTTTACTTTAGCAAAAAAGTATTCTGAATTTTTAAGAAGCGAAGAAGCGAAAACTATAATAAGAAATTTTAAAGTAAAGGGTAAGGCACTATTTTTACCTAATTAAAATTAAATTCTAAATTAATATTTATTTTTTATTTGTTTTTAATTTAATAAAATAAAAAAAAGCAAAAAGTAATATTACTGAAAAACTTATCCAGCCATATGTCGAGTTATATGGACTTACTAAATAATTAAACTCACTACTATTTGTTCTATTGGTAAAATGATCTGCAATTTTTATCAGCATAACAATACCTGCATGGGCGCCTATACATGCAGCAATATTCTTATGTTTTAGACGTAATAGACTCAAGAGTACACCGAAAATAAATAGTGTTAAAAAATAATCCGTTATATTCCATTCTTGAAAACGCCGAAATGCGTCTGGCATCATTTCTATGCCCGTAAACCAGCCAATATTTATTTCCATTATTAAGTCGGGATAGCGAACAAAATGTACTGCAGCATAAACTAGGCTGGTAAAGAGGACAGCTATAAAGGCACCCGCTTCTTTATGAAGACCCGAAAAAAAAGCACCCCGAAAAATTAACTCTTCAACTAGGGCAATCAAAATAGCAGCGAGTAATGTTTTGTATAAAAAAGAGATATTAGAAAATAACCAGATACTACGATAGGGGTCAAATTCATGTATATCGAGCAGAAACAATATAATTTCAATAATTAGCATAATAGCTAAACCACATACAAAACCGTTGAAAAGGCTTATTGAAAATTTATTTAGTTTCCCACCAAAACCAAATGCACTAAATGATAGTAGATTATTTATTTTCAGATAAATGAAGCAGGTTATAACTCCACTAATTAAAGTCGCATAATTTATATACTTTCTAAACGCGAGATCAAATATTGGATCAAGAAGTAATTTTAGTGGATAGGCCAATAATGCACCAACGACAAATGTCAGTATCACAAAAAAACTAAAATAAATTATAGCGCGCATCAGATTTTTAAAAAAATAATAATTATTGTATTAATGTTTCTAATGTTTCGTTCTTACCTTCAGTATCAAACCAAGCTATTTCAATTTTATCTCCAACTTTTGAATTTTCGAACATAAACGAAAGATAAGGGTTCTTAGAAACAGCACGACTCCAATCACATGAAAAAATAATATTATTATTATGTTTAACTAGTACTTTTTTAATGTAGTGTTCCGGGACTAGTTTTCCTGTTTCGTCACTTATTCTAAAACCAGTCTCCATCGGATGTCGTATTATTGCACGAACAGTTGTTATGTTATTTCTTATTTTTGTTTTTAATCTAATTGTTGATGCCATTTAACCACATCCATTTTCATGAACAATAATAAATTTTTTTGCCATATAAAGTTTATTATTAGCATCAATAATAACTATAATATTAGAAGGTTCGCTCACTTTAATTCTTGTTGAAACGAAAGCAACACAATTTTGTAACAAATTGAAATTAGCTATAAGGGGGTTTGGATTTTTATCAGCAAAAATTGTAATTCTATCTACATTTTTTAAACTGGTTTCGACTTTTACCGGAACAACGGCGCCATTTTCAATTTCATCATAAACGCCTATCTGAATTTTGTCTGACTCATTAATATTTTGATCAGTAAAATAGGCATTAATTGCAGCATTAAAATCTTTTGCAGAAAACGCTTCTTTATTCCACCCTGCCAAGGTTTTGATCGACGTTAGTAATCCAGTTGTTAATACAGCTAAACTTGAAGTTAAAATTTTAAGAAATTTTCTGCGTAACATTGAATATATACTTCTATAGTTTTATTTCTTCTTCTAATTCGAGTTCGTACTTAAGCTCTGATAGACGAGCAGCAACACGTTGTTCCTGATAATAGTCCATTTTATATCTTTGTTTTATAAATTTTAGTTTTTCAACTGCAAGTTTTGTTTCTCCCGCTAAATAATAATATTCAGCATGTAGTATAGCAGTTTCAATTTCATTTCCGAGCGCGCTTTCAGCTTGTCCAAGTAGTGCGTATGAATTTAAATCATGTGAGTGATGACGCTCATAATTTTTCATAATATCACGCGTTTCTTTTGCTCTACCAACATCCATCAGTGAACGCCCATAAGCCATTACTACTGGTTTATAGTCAGGAAAAAGTTCGTAGGCTTTTTTATAAATTTTAAAAGCAGCATCATATTTTGATTGTTCGGTTTCAAGTTTTGCTGCTAACAATAAATAAGCAACGTCATTATTATCATTTTTTAGTAGATGTTTAATTTGTTGATTTGCATGTGCAAACGCTCTATCAGCAAGATAAGCATAAGCTAACCCATACCTTATCGGCAATTTTTCTTCTAAATTACCTTCATGTTTATCAAGTTGATTTCGTAAAAATAAAATCGCCTCTTTTGGTGTTTGTAAAGAGTTAACTAGTAATTTGTATCGAATAAGTTCATAAGCATGTGAATTTTTAAAACTTTTTTTAGGAAAAGATTCTGCTCGCGCACGAGTATCTGCAATACGTGATGTAGTTAGAGGATGGGTGCGAAAAAAATCAGGCGCATTACTTTGTGAAAATTTTGATAATTTTTGTAATCTTTCGAAAAATAGGGGCATACCACGAGGGTCATAACCCGATTTTGCTAACAAATTAATACCAATTCTATCCGCTTCTTCTTCGTTTTCGCGAGTAAAGTTTATTTGATTTTGTATGTTAAGTCCTGCAATACCAGTAATTGCTGCTTGACCCGCAGCTGGATCTTGTGTCGCGATAATTAGCGCACCAATCATTGCTGCAGCGGTTGGCAGGCTATATTTTTTTGCTTCTTCGAAATTTCGTGCAAGGTGTCTTTGAGTTACATGTGCAATTTCGTGAGCAACAACACCCGCGAGTTCACTTTCATCTCCGGAATTAAGGATAACCCCACTATTAATACCAATCATGCCACCAGGGCCAGCAAACGCATTAATTGTTGGATTATCAACCACAAAGAATTTAAATGGCTGCTTAATATTATCAGTATGGGAGCTTAGGTTATGTCCAATCGCCTGAATATATGATTCAACCTCGGGATCATTTATGATGCGAGAGAACTGCCGAACTTGCTTTAAAAACATTTGTCCAAGTCTTCGTTCATAAGCTGGTGAGATAACGCTACCTGCGGAGTCACCAAAATCGGGCAAACTAATGTCTCCGCTATCCGCAAATAGCACATTTGCCGATAAAAGGAGTATAAAAATAAGTGCCGGTCTTATTTTTTGGTATTTATGTGTAAAAAAATACATTTAAAATAGTTTGTTCTATATCTGTGACAACATAATTATCTTTTGTTTGATTTATCATTGTAAACTATCAATATGGTATAGACAGGATTTTTCGTATTTTGGTTTCAAAAAAAATATTTAATTTGGGAGAGTTCATTGGTGGCTGAGACAAAAAATGCATTTTATGCACAGTCTGGTGGAGTAACCGCTGTTATTAATGCCAGTGCATGTGGTGTGATAGAAACAGTAAGAAATAACACGGATAAAATTGCCAATGTTTATGCAGGCAGAAATGGCATTATTGGTGCACTAACAGAAGAATTGATAGATACAAGTTACGAGACTGATGCTGATATAGCATCTTTAAAATTTACACCCTCTGGCGCATTCGGGTCATGTCGTTTTAAATTAAAAGGATTTGAAGAAAATATAGTGCAATATGAGCGTTTAATAGAAATTTTTAAGGCACATAACATCGGCTATTTTTTTTATAACGGTGGCGGCGATTCTGCTGATACATGTCATAAAATTTCCACTCTTTCAGAGAAAATGAATTTCCCAATACAAGCGATTCATATACCAAAAACTGTTGATAATGATTTACCGATCACAGATGTGTGTCCAGGTTTTGGTTCAGTTGCAAAGTATATTGCAATATCAACTAGAGAGGCTTCTTATGATGTTTTATCGATGGCAAAGACATCGACCAAAGTTTTTGTGATCGAAGTTATGGGCCGTCACGCAGGATGGATTGCTGCTGCCGGTGGTTTAGCGGCAGATCAAAAAAACGATATTCCTATTGTGATTCTTTTCCCTGAAATTGAATTTAATCAAGATGCATTTCTTGCAAAGGTTGATGCTAATGTTAAGAAATATGAGTATTGTTCTGTTGTTGTCTCAGAAGGCGCGCGTTGGTCTGATGGGAAATTTCTTGCGGAACAAGGCACTCGCGATGCTTTTGGTCATGCGCAACTTGGCGGTGCCGCACCTGTCGTTGCTAACATCATTAAGGAGGCATTAGGTTATAAATATCATTGGGCAGTAGCAGATTATTTGCAACGTTCAGCAAGGCATATCGCTTCGAAAACTGATGTTGAACAAGCTTATGCTTTAGGCAAAGCAGCTGTTGATATGGCAATTGCGGGTGAGAATGCAGTGATGCCAACAATTGTTCGGAAATCTGATAGCCCTTATGTATGGGAAATAGGAAAGGCAAAACTTGAAGATGTTGCTAATATTGAAAGGATGATGCCAAAAGAGTTTATAACAGATGATGGTTTCGGTATTACTGAAGCCTGCCGTCGTTATTTGTTGCCATTGATTGAAGGCGAAGATTATCCGCCTTATAAAAATGGGATGCCAGAGTATGTAACACTTAAAAATAAATCTGTAAAAAAGATTCTGAACACTGAGTTTAAATTATAGTTTGTAATATTTAGTTGTGTCCAAAACACTTTATTATTCTCATGATCCAATGTGTAGTTGGTGCTGGGCTTTTAGACCGGCATTCAATACTTTAATAGAAAAATTACCAAAAGAAATCAATGTTATTCGCTTATTAGGCGGACTTGCATCTGATAGTGATATCGCGATGCCTGATAATATACGTGAATATGTCTTACAAAATTGGCGAGCTATAGAAAAGAAGGTTCCCGAAACAAAATTTAATTATGATTTTTGGGAACAATGTAAGCCACGACGTAGCACTTACCCTGCATGTCGCGCAGTTATTGCAGCAAGAAAACAAAAAAATAAATTTGATACAAAAATGACTCTGGCAATTCAAAAAGCCTATTACTTACAGGCACGCAATCCATCAGATTATGAAACGCTAATTGAATTAGCAGGAGAAATTGGCGCAGATAAAACTAAATTTTCAAAAGATGTCGCTTCTTCAGAGATTGATAAAATTTTAAAAGAAGAAATTCAACAGTCTAAAAGTTTGGAATTAAAATCGTTACCTAGTTTAGTTTTCGTAAACGGAGAAAAAAAAATAAAAATTGAACCTGACTATCTTGATGCGGAAGTTATGTTGGATAAAATTGAATTAGTTAAATAAAAAAAGCCACGTCAAAATAACGCGGCTTTTATTTTTAAATGAATTAAACTAATAGAGGTGCTATTACTAGGCTAACAATTGCCATAACGTTGATTAGAATATTCATTGATGGTCCTGAAGTATCTTTTAGTGGATCACCGACAGTATCTCCAACGACGGCTGCTTTATGAATGTCAGAACCCTTTCCACCAAGATTACCTTTTTCAACATATTTTTTTGCGTTATCCCATGCGCCACCAGCATTCGCCATCATAAGTGCCATCATCACACAACAGATAAGTGCACCACCTAACATCCCGCCTAACGCTTGAGGGCCGAGGCCAAAGCCAACTACTACAGGGGCAAGTACAGCAAGCGAACCTGGCAAAATCATACGTTTTAATGCCGCACGTGTTGCAATATCAACACATCTTGCAGTATCCGGTTTGCCTGTACCTTCCATTAGTCCGGGAATTTCTTTAAATTGGCGTCGTATTTCTTTAATCATATCAAAAGCAGCGTCACCAACTGCCGTCATCGTGATTGAGCTTACTAGATAAGGGAATATTGCACCCAGAAACATACCGCTTAATACTAACGGGTCATTTATTTTTAATATGAAGTCCGGATTACCCAACGATACTTTTTCTATGTACGCACTGATTAATGCTAGCGCTGCAAGTGCTGCTGCACCAATCGCAAAACCTTTTCCAATTGCCGCAGTGGTATTTCCAACCTCATCAAGCGAATCAGTGATTTGGCGTGTTTCTTTTCCAAGTTTTGCCATTTCAGCAATCCCACCAGCATTATCTGCAACCGGACCATACGCATCGATTGCCATGGTAATTCCAACTGTACCTAACATGCCGACAGCTGCAATACCAACACCATAGAGGCCTGTAAAGTGACTCGATATAAAAATGATCGCACAAATAGTTATAACGGGTATGGCGACAGATTGCATTCCTACTGCAAGTCCTGTAATCATGATGGTTGCAGGACCGGTTTCCCCACCTTGTGCAATTTTTTTGATGGGCGGACCACCTGTGTAATATTCTGTTACGAGACCGATAATAATTCCACCAACAGCACCAGTTAAGACGGCAATCCAAACATTAACAGACACCCCCATTTCTTTAATTAAAATGAATGCAGCAATTATAAATATTATTGAAGCACCCATTGTGCCTATTCTAAGCGCAACTTCTGGACTTTTTGATGAGAAAAGTTTTACCGAATAAATTCCGAGCATTGAGCAAACTAAACCGATGGATGCGAGTGCTAGAGGCATGAAAGTAAGTGTATCTTTACCACCAATAGGCGATAGGTCAAAAATAGTGGTTGAGGTCATGGTTGCAGCAAGCGCCATTGTTGCAATCATTGCTCCGCAATAAGATTCAAAAATATCCGAACCCATTCCTGCAACATCGCCTACATTGTCGCCTACATTGTCGGCAATCACACCAGGATTTCTTGGGTCATCTTCAGGGATGCCGGCTTCAACTTTACCTACTAAATCTGCACCCACATCCGCGCTTTTAGTAAAGATGCCACCACCAACACGTGAGAACAATGCTACAGAAGATGCTCCCATAGCAAACCCCTCGATAGCATGAATCGTATGAGGGTCACCCGCGAAAAAATAATAAAGAATACCAATACCAAATAAACCCATTGAAGCAACAGTAAGCCCCATGATTGAACCACCAAAAAAGGCAATATTTAATGCGTCTGCTGCACCCTTGGTATTAGCAGCAACTGCTGTTCTGACATTTGCGTGAGTTGCTGTATACATTCCCCAGTAACCAGCAGAACCCGAACATATAGCCCCGAGTAAAAATGACAGAGCAGTATTTTTCCCTAGCTCTGACATCCAAATAGCAGTGATGCAGATAGCACAAAATATAGCGAGCCGTTTATATTCGCTGTTCATAAAAACCATTGCGCCAAGGTGTATGGCATCTGATATTTCTTTAAGTTTCCCTTCACCAGCAGGGGCACTTTTTATATTTAGGAAAACAAGAATAGCGGCAAAAAGACCGAATAAGCCCAAACCGATAGGCAAAAAAGCACTTGAAATCATTAAAGTTTCCTCTCTTTTAACTGTTTATTTACTGGTAGCGAGTAAGTGATTATTATTGTTGTGATACATCTTGGGCACACCTTATACCGATATCATGACGTGCTGTCAAAGACGCATTTTAATATCATATAGCAACTAAATAGATTAACGATTTGTATGACAGCATTTATACCCAGATATTTTCTTTTTGTCGTTATTTGGTTTTTAATTTATTCAATAACACAGGCCGATACACTGCGCGAGTATCATCAACGCAAGTGCAATGAAGGGGAAGAGAAAAGTTGTCAAAGAGCTAAAGCAATGCTTCAAGGCGAGCGACTCGGCGATCGTATTGTTGAACTTGGTGATCGTTTTGCAGGTACTGTAGATCGATTAAAAAGAGAAGAAAATAATAAACCGATACTGAAGAATGCTTATACAGATGTTCTTGATGATTATTTTAAATCTAGTCTTAAAAAAGGTGAAGAACAAGCATCAAATAATGAAATGTTCACATTATGTGCAGAACATTTTCATGATTACTGGCGCAATCGAAAAATGTGGTGGCCAACTGATGAAGATGGTAAACCAGATTGGTCAACAATTTACTATTATATTGTCGATCATTATTATGGCTATTGTCTTGCGATTACAACTTTATAATTAAATTAACCACACTTGCTTAATAATTGATAGGTTTCTTCAAGTGGTAGCCCCATTACTCCACTATAACTCCCCTCCAATTTTTTAATTAAGGCCGACCCTTTGCCTTGAATCGCATAAGCGCCTGCTTTACCAATCGGTTCGTCAGTATTACAGTAACAAGAAATTTCATCTTTACTTAATATTTTAAAAGTAACTTTACTGATATTTACTTTAGTCATTTCTTTTTTATTAATTACAGTAATAGCAGATAATACATCATGAGTACGTCCCGATAGTTTATTTAAAATATCGATCGCATCTTCTTCACACTCAGCTTTTCCTAACACAACATTATCCAGTACAATCGCCGTATCAGCTGCAAGCACCAGTAGATTATTTTTTGAAAATTTTTTACCTGCTCTTGCTTTCTCTGCAGCAATACGATGCACATAATTTAAAGGCATTTCATTTTTATTAACTGATTCATCAATGTTGATATTAATCACTTCAAAGTCAATGCCGATTTGTTTCAACAGTTCATGACGCCGGGGCGATTTGGATGCAAGATATATTTTCACTGTTAAAAAGACTATTTATTCACGATGATAGGGATGGCGACTAATAATTGACCAGGCGCGATAAATTTGTTCAATTATTATGATTCTTACTAAACTGTGCGGAAGCGTCATTTCTGACAAAGACCAGATTTCATTCGCCTTATTTTTTATTGACGAACTTAATCCATCAGCGCCTCCAATTAAAATACTAATGTGTTGTTGGTTATCAATCCATTTTTGCAATTCAATCGAAAGTTCGCGACTGTTTTTTGATTTTCCTTTTTCATCTAAGGCTATTACAAAAGAGTTATTGGCAATAGATTCGTTAATTTTTTCTTCTTCGATTTTTCTTAATTTTTCTGAGCTTATATTTTTACTACGTTTTGCCGGCGTTATTTCAATTAGATTAAAATTAATATTTTTAGGGAGACGTTTTGAGTATTCATTAAATGCTGAATCTACCCATACTGGCGTGCGTTTACCAATTGCCATCAAATCAAATTGCATGAACTGTAACCCTTTATTTTTAAGGGTTATTTCCCCACAGTTTTTCAAGCTGATAATATTCGCGGCTACTAGGATGCATAATGTGGACAATAATATCACCCAAATCAACCAACACCCATTCTCCTTCAGCTTTTCCTTCAACACCTAATGTTTCAAATTCATTTTCTTTTACATTTTGTATTAATTTATCTGCAAGCGCATTAACCTGTCTTCTCGAATTTCCGCTCGCTATTAGAATGTAATCTGACACACTAGTTATTTTTTTTACATCAAATATGTCGACATCTGTAGCCTTACCATTATCAAGCGAAGTTAATACAACATCTAATAATTTTTTTATAGCCATCAATTATCCATATAAAGATTATTATCTTTTATGTAGGTAATAATATTAGCGGGTAAGTACACGCCAATATTTTTGTGTTCAGAATAATATTTCCTAATCATACTGGAAGAAATTTCAACAATAGGTGTACTAATATAAAAAATATATCCAGACAAAGTAGTTTTTAATATCTTAATATCATCTATTCTATTTTTATCTTGCCATATCTTTAATTCATCAGAAATATTTTTATCATCATCTGGTCTTGTTGCAACAATAATATGGGTATAATTTAATAAAGATTGCCAATCTTTCCAACTATCGACCATATTAAAAACATCTTCTCCAACAATCAAAAATAATGCATCGTTTGGAAATTCAGTACGTAATGATATAAGCGTATTAATAGTGTAGGAAATATTTTTATTTTCAATTTCACGAAAGTCAACAGATAAATTTTTCTGATCACAAATTGCAAGTTCCGTCATTTTTTTTCTATCGTCAGCAGAGGTGGTTGGTGTTGAACGATGTGGCGGGATATTAGCTGGGATTAATTTTACTTCATCTAATTTTAATTTATCACGAACTTCAAGAGCAAGATGAATATGCCCATTGTGAATTGGGTCAAATGTACCACCAAGAACGCCGATTAAACGCATTAGTTATGAACGAATATTACCATCGCCAAGTACAATATATTTTTGTGATGTCAGTCCCTCAAGTCCTACAGGGCCACGCGCATGAAATTTATCTGTACTAATTCCAATCTCAGCACCTAAACCATACTCGTAACCATCTGCAAAACGTGTTGATGCGTTTAACATTACCGAGCTCGAATCAACTTCACGCAGGAAACGATCCGCATTTAATTTATTTTCTGTCACAATAGTATCAGTATGTTTTGAACCAAACTTATCGATATGTTGTATTGCTTCATCAATATTATTAACTATCTTAAGTGATAAGATTGGTGCTAAATATTCAGTGGCATAATCTTCATCATTTGCAATTTTAATATTATCTAATATTTTTTTTGATTCCTTACAGCCTCGAATTTCAACTTCTGCTTTTTGATACATCGGCCCTAGTTTTTCTAAGACAGTTTTAGCTTGTGAGCGAGCGATTAATAGACACTCCATTGTGTTACAGGTGCCGTAACGTTGCGTTTTTGCGTTGTAGGCAATACTGATAGCTTTTTCTATATCAGCATCATCATCAATATAGACATGACAAATACCATCTAGATGTTTAATTACCGGCATTCTTGCTTCTGCGCTGACCCGTTCGATCAAACCTTTACCCCCGCGAGGCACAATGACATCAACATACTCAGACATACCTAGTAGTTCACCGACTGCTTCGCGTTCTGTTGTTTCAATGAGTTGGACTGCATTTTCCGGGAGCCCCGTGCTTTTAAGACCCGTACGGATGCAGTTGGCAATTGCTTGATTAGAATGAATTGCCTCAGAACCACCTCGCAGAATCGTTGCATTACCTGATTTCAGACAAAGCCCAGCGGCATCTGCCGTAACATTCGGGCGTGATTCGTAAATAATGCCAATCACCCCCAACGGAACACGCATACGCCCAACTTTAATACCACTTGCCTGCTCGACATAGTCAGTTGTTTTACCGATCAAATCCTCAAGGTCGGCAACTTGGTTAAGACCATCAGCCATTGCATCAATTCTCGCTGCTGTTAATTCAAGCCTATCGAGTAACGCAGATTCCAATCCTGATTTTTTTGCTGCTTGCAAATCTTGTTCATTAATTTTAATTAAATTGTCTTTGTTTTTTATAATCTCTTTTGCAATAGCATTAAGTGATGTGTTTTTTATTTCAGTTGAAACAGATGCCATTGCACGCGAAGCAGCATAAGCTTGTTCACCTAATTTATTTATGTATTTTTTTATATCCATCAGATTCTTTTTAAATATTTATTTTATGAAATTTGTAATTTATTTGTATTGATACCTGCTATTGCCATCAATAATGTACTAAATTGGCCCCACGCCTTTTCTCTTTGACCGCTCTTTAGCGTTTTGTCAATTGTCGCACAATAATTTAATAATTGGTCAAGGTCTTTACAAGAGAGCCTTTTTAAAATAGCGGTGATTGCACGTTTTTTCTGATCCCATATTCTATAAGATTTAAAAATATTTTCTAATTGGTCTCCTGCTTTGTACTCATAGGCAATTGAACATAGCCTACGGTATTCCCACATTAATGCACCAAATAGGGCAAGCGGTTCGACACCTTCATTTTTTAAACCATTTAACATAAGTAATGTTCTGTCGGTGTTGCCAAGGAATGCACTTTCAATCATATCAAATACATTGTATCGAGTGTTATCGGCAACCGCGCTAATTACATCTTCAACATCCATATCATCTTTTTCAATTAACAACACTAATTTTTCAATTTCCTGTTGTGCTGCTGGTAAATTTCCTTCGACACGTTCAGCAATTAGTTTTGCTGCCTCATACGTTATTTTCTTCTGTTTATTTTGCGCCCGCTGTTGTATCCAGCCAGGTAGTTGCGCGGGACCTATTGGCCAGACCTGTATCATAACTCCAGCTTTATCAATAGATTTCACCCATTTGTTTTTTTGTGTGCTTTTATCCATTTTTTCTGAGCTGATAATAAGCAAAGTGCCATCATTTTCTCTTTCAGAAAATTTCTGAAGCACACTTCCTCCTTCTCTTCCTGGTTTGGGCGCTGCCATTCTTAATTCAATAATTTTTTGATTTGAAAATAATGATAAGTTACTGCTTGCCTCAGCTAATACATTCCAATCAAATGATTTACTCACGTCAAATACAAGACGTTCATCATAACCTTGTTGTCTATGGTGATTCCTTATTAGGTCAATGCACTCGAGTTTTTGCAGCGGTTCATCGCCACTGACAAAATAAATAGGTGTTATGTTTGAACGTTTTAGGTGTGTCTTAAGTTGGTCGGGGCGCAATCTCATTTATTGCTACGCTTTGTTATTTAGGTGAAGACAGTAATGCCTGAAGCCGACGGAGTACTTGGTTGGCAGCATGGCGCACTAAATCTTCCTGAATGATAGATTCTTCTGAGAATTCACCCAGCACTGCATTTTCATCAAAAGCAAAATCGCGAATCACCATTATTTTTTCGTTCTCAATAATATAGGTACCATCTGCACGTATCGCGTCCATTTTTGCCTGAAATACCACTTGATACTCTTCAACCTTACCCGTTGTTGGCGAAACACTTAGTACTGATTTTTCAAAACGTGATTCTTTTAGGGTAATAACATATGAAGCCTCTTGTGATGATGCTGCAAATGAAGTGCCGGCATTTAAAAACTGAGATTTAACTTCTTTAGCTAGTGCAGAGCCACCAGTAATAAAAATATTATCAATATTAATTTTCGTTGTTTGTGAGCCACGCAGATGAAAACCACAAGCGGTGGTTAACAGTAAGAAATAAATAAGTAATAAACGGACTTTCATTAATTTCCTCTTAACAGCTTTAACTAGTTATTATCATCCTATCTTACCCTATGACACTACGATGTTCACTAATCGTTCTGGGATTACGATGATTTTTTTAATCGTTTTACCTTCTAAATTTCGTTTTACTTTTTCATCTTCAACTGCTTGATTTTCTATTTGTTTTTGTTCAGCATTTTTTGCAACGGTAATTTTTCCACGAAGTTTGCCGTTAATTTGAACAATCATTTCTATCTCGTTTTGCTCTAGTGCATCTGGGTCTGATTTGGGCCAGATGGCATCAATTAGGGGTTCGCTATGTCCGAGCTCAACCCAAAGTGCATTAGTTATGTGCGGGACGATTGGGGAAAGTAGTAGGATTGCTGTTTCAACACCTTCACGCATAATTGCGTGGTCATTATCATTTTTTAATTCACAGCGCGATAGTGCATTAATCATCTCCATTACGGCAGCAATTGCAGTATTGAAAGTATACCGACGACCAATATCATCATTTACTTTATTAATTGTTGTATGAATTTTCCGACGTAACTTTTTTTGCGCATCAGTTATTGAAGCAGGATTTAAAGTTGGGGACTTACCTTCATTAATATGTGTGCTCGCAAATTTCCATAGTCTTTTTAAAAAACGATGCGCACCTTCAACGCCTTCATCTTTCCATTCAAGACTTTGTTCGGGCGGAGAGGCAAACATCATAAACAAACGAACTGTATCCGCACCGTATTCATCAATTAAAGATTGCGGGTCAACAGTATTACCTTTCGATTTAGACATTTTAGCGCCATCTTTTAATACCATTCCCTGAGTAAGTAAATTTGTAAATGGTTCATCACATTTTAATAAACCTAAATCACGCATTAACTTATGAAAAAATCGCGCATATAGAAGATGTAGAATGGCATGTTCAACGCCGCCGATGTATTGATCAACGGGAAGCCAGTAATTAGCGCGTTCATCTGTCATAACTTCGTTATTGTCCGGACAGCAGTATCGTACAAAATACCAGGAAGATTCAAAGAAGGTATCAAAAGTATCAGTTTCTCTTTCACCGCTACCGCTACCATCTGGCGCATCAGTATTAATAAATTCTTTCATTGATTTTATCGGAGAACTGATACCCTCAAATTCTATCTCCTCGGGTAGCACAACGGGTAGTTGGTCCTCGGGGACAGAAAGAGCCTTACCATCTTGTGTGTTAATGATGGGAATAGGACATCCCCAATAACGCTGGCGCGAAATTCCCCAGTCTCTTAAACGGTAATTAATTTTTCGGTTACCGCATTTATTTTTCTCAACAAACTCTGCGACTGCATTACAGGCATCTTCTGAACTTAGTTCATCAAACTCCCCTGAATTTTTAAGCACCCCTTTTTCTATATAGGCCGATTCAGTTATATCATGTTGATTGCCATCTGCCGGGAAGATAACTTGTTTAATAGGTAGCTTATATTTATTTGCAAACTCCCAGTCACGTTGGTCATGACCAGGAACGGCCATCACTGCACCGGTGCCATATCCCATTAACACAAAATTTGAAACCCAGAGCGGAATGATTTCATTGCTTATCGGATGATGGAGATTAATGTTAAGTGGCATTCCTTTTTTTTCCATGGTTTCAAGTTCAAGCTCAGAGGTTCCGCTACTTTTGCATTCGTCAATAAATTTAGCGATGACATCATCATTTTCAGCTGCAGATTTGGCTAGCGGGTGTTCCGCTGCCACTGCCATGTAACTTACTCCCATAATGGTGTCGGGGCGTGTTGTATAGATACGTAATGATTCACCCGTACCTTCGACTTTAAAATCAACTTCAACTCCTTCAGAGCGACCAATCCAATTTGCCTGCATCGTTTTAACTGCATCCGGCCAGCCTGAAAGTTTTTCTAGGTCTTCAAGAAGTTCATCTGCGTAATCGGTAATTTTTAAAAACCATTGCGGTATTTCACGACGTTCAACTGTGGCGCCAGAACGCCAACCTTTTCCATCAATAACCTGTTCGTTTGCTAATACCGTTCGATCAACAGGATCCCAGTTAACGACCGATGTTTTTTTATAAACTAATTCTTTTTCATAAAGCTTTGTAAAGAACCATTGTTCCCAACGATAATAATCGGGGTCGCATGTTGCCAATTCCCGATTCCAATCATAAGCAAAACCAAGGCGTTTTAATTGTCCACGCATATAATCAATATTTTCATAAGTCCATTTTGCAGGGGGCACATTGTTTTTAATTGCCGCCCCTTCTGCAGGCAAACCAAATGCATCCCAGCCCATTGGCTGCAAAACATTTTTCCCCTGCATGCGCTGATAACGACTGATGACATCCCCTATTGTGTAATTACGAACGTGCCCCATATGCAATTTGCCGCTGGGGTAGGGGAACATTGAAAGACAATAGAATTTTTCTTTTGTTGGGTCCTCGGAAACTTCAAAGGCATTCGTATCTGACCACTTTTTTTGTATGTCAGTTTCTATTTTGTCTGGTCTATATTCGTTATTCATTAAGTTTTCATTTTTTGTTGCTCTTTCTTAATGAAAGCATACAGCATGAGAGATTTTTTTAAATTACAAAAAATAACCTCGCATTGCGAGGTCTATGAAGTAGTAGATTTTTCGACAGTCATATTGTTTTACCAATAGACTTGAGCTCGCATTTGAAAAACAGAGGGTTCCCGCCCATCATCAGCAAAACCATTGCGGTCGAAATCAAGTACAACACCATAATTTGCCATTAAGCGGGTATTTGAAGTCAGATACCAGTTAAGCCCCACTGTAAATACATCGGCTTCCCCACCGATAATATTGCCATCAGTTAAATCCATATTTTCAAAGCGTGCTGCAATTTGCCATGCCCCCCAACCTCCTTTTCCAATTGGTGCTTTTGGTTTAATTTCGCTAAATGCACCCGCTTTATATTCCATAGATTCACCGGTGAAAAACCAACCTACATCAAAAGCCCAGGCACTTAGGTCAGCATCACCATCAGGATCAGATACATCCCATGCAACATATTCAAATACACTATGAAACGGCCCCCACACACTGATCAATTCTAAGTCGTATGCATTTGAATCATCGGTATTGGCCCCGAAATTTGCGACCAAGGCATTGCCATCACCCACATGCGATAAAAGTGAATTATCAATACTATTAAAAGCATCACCATTGTATTGTTCATATTGGTATGAGAAAGCAGAGTGAATTAAATGTGTTTTATCTTTAAAAAATGGTTGGCCACCAATACGAAATGCATAGGTCTCTCTGTCAGTTGTCCCCTCTCCCGTCTCGTCAGAGCCTGTTCCAAGGGCAGGAAGAAAAGCTCCTGCATGAAAGAACCAACGACTTGCATCCTGGCGGTATGCAATACCCACGGCACGGGATATTTGAGGACCATCTCCAAACAGAGGGCGTCTCATCAATGGTTTATATTTACTGCTACTGATTGTTGCATGGCCAAACGGCACATGATGTTGACCAATCTTAAAAAACCACTTACCCAGATCATTTTTATTATTATATGAAAGCCAGATATCCTTCCAAGTTGCTGACCCTGAGTTTGCAAAATCAATCTCAAGTTTATAACCCAATGGTTTAATTTTACCCTGGAAGCCCAGACGGGCACGACGTAGTTCTGAGTTTGTCGCTTCTAGATTTGAATTATCTCTGTCGGCAAACACGGTATCCCAAAATATTCTGCCAATGGGTTGCCATTCCCAGGAACCATCTTGTGATGCAACCTTGAATTTCCCTTTTGTTGTAATTTTAACCGAATCTTTTTTTGTTTTTTTAACTTTAGCCTTCATCTCATCAATACTTTTTTTAATTTTTTCGTTATCTTCTTTAGAGGCTTCAACAAGGAGTTCATATTCTTGAGGTGAAAGGGTGCCTTTATCACGAAGTACCTTTAAAAGTTCTAATAGCGCTTCATTAGCTGCTACAACAGGAGGTGGTAGCACTATAAAAAATACAATAAAGCCAGAAAATATTATATTTTTTAAGTAATTTTTTTTAAACAACATGCATCTTCTTTGTAATTAAAAAATTCCCAGTAAGAAATAGAAAAATACTATTGCCATTATGCCGCCGGCCGGTAAGGTGATAATCCATGATAAGAATATTGAGCCGACAATCCTAAGATTCAAGGCAGATATCCCTCGCGCGAATCCAACACCAAGCACAGCACCGACGAGAGTGTGAGTAGTTGATATAGGTATTCCTGTCCCTGAAGCTAAAACAACCGTCATAGCAGCAGCTAAATTACAACAGAAACCGCGACTAGGTGTTAATTCGGTGATGCGATGACCCACAGTTGCAATTACTTTGTAGCCATACATTAAAAGACCAGCAACTATACCTACAGAACCAAGTAAAAGTATCCAGATAGGCATTAAAGATTTTTGTGCAATCTCACCGCCACTGGATACTATGCTAACTATTGCAGCAACAGGTCCTACTGCATTAGCAACATCATTTGAACCATGTGCGAAAGCCATAGCGCATGCAGAAAAAATCATTAAAACACCAAAAACATTTTCAACATTAAAGAACTGATTCCCCATATTTTTATTTTTACTGAATTTAATTTTGCGAATTAAAAAGTCACCAATGATTGCGCAAAATATTCCTACAAAAAGACTGATGCTATAACACTCATTTTTAGATAAATCGAGACCAATATGTTTTAAACCCTTAAACATGGTTACGAGTGAAATCATGGCTCCCGTTAAGAAAATATAAATTGGTACATAACGTTTTGCATTTTCTATTGGATCGCTGGTGTTAAGAATTAATTTTTGAACACTACGAAATAAAAAATAAGCAACCCCACCGGCTATTACTGGTGAGACCACCCAGCTTGCAGCGATTGAACCAACTTTTACCCATTTAACTGCTTCAATACCAATACCAACGGCAGCAAAGCCGACAATGGCGCCCACAATCGAATGTGTTGTTGAAACAGGTAAACCATATCGAGTGGCAATCAATAACCATAGCCCCGCAGCTAAAAGAGCCGCGAGCATTCCGTAAACAAGTAGTTCCGGAGAGTTGCTAAGCAAGCTTGCATCAATTATTCCCTTACGGATTGTTGATGTAACCTGCCCGCCAGCAAGGAAGGCACCTGCAAATTCAAAAATCGCAGCAATAATAACTGCTTGTTTTAGCGTTAATGCCTTTGAGCCAACAGAAGTTGCCATTGCATTAGCAACATCATTCGCCCCAATCCCCCAGGCCATAAAGAGTCCGAAGCAACCAGCCAATATTAATAATATTGTTGTATGTTCCATTGCGGTTCTTTCTATTTAGCGAGCATTAATTGAAGTCGGTTACCCGTGCTTTGGGCGTTATCTGCAAGGTCGCCTGTCCATTCAATAATTTTGTAAATAAACATAACATCGACAGGTGGCAGGTCTTTTTCAATTTTAAATAATTCAGCGCGTAATTTGATTTGAATTTTATCTGTTTCGCCTTCAATGATATGAAGCTCCTCGATCATTTTTTTAACACGGGTAACTTCATTCCCACGAAAGCCAACAGTTACTAACTCATCCAGTTCATTGATTGCACTTTGTGCCTGACGGATTGCGTCAATACACCTATTTAAAAATTCTATATATGTTTTACATATTGATTCAGGCAATAACATTTTTCTTCCAAGTACAAGTCCTGCAATATCTTTTGCTTTGTTTGCAATTTTATCTTGCAACTGAAGTACATCGAGAACATCTCTTCTGTCCATCGGCATAAAAAGACTACTGGGAAGTTGCATACGTAATAAATTTTTTATTTCATCCGCATCATTTTCTAATTCCGCAAGATGGCTTTGTATTTTTTCAGCCTGTCCCCAATCATTTTTAATGACAGCATCAAAATAGGGAATTAATTCCTCAACACACAAAACAACTTTATCTATGTGTTTTTGTAAAGGGCTTACAGGGGAATTACCAAATATTCGAGAAAAATAACTAGATTGAGCCATTGATTAGTGCCTCAGTATTTGTGAAAATTTTGTAAAAGCTTTAAAACTCATAATTGATTTTTAACTTTTCATGCCAAAATTTCGCGCATTAGAACATATAGCTTTTAAATTGCAAGAGAATATTTAAAAAAATTTGATTTATTTTTATCATGTTGTTGTTAAAGGATTTTTTTAGGGGAAAATTTTGATGAATTCATACTTGTATATTATGCGACAT
>CAZJED010000005.1:1339-38886 GCA_964544965.1 uncultured Enterobacteriaceae bacterium | reverse complement strand
TAAACGCTAATTTTTAATAGACTCTTTGAGTTTTTTTATAGCAGTGTTTTCAATTTGCCTCACTCTTTCTGCAGAAATATTATGAATTGCGGCGAGTTCATGAAGAGTCGCTTTTTTTTCTGTTAGCCACCGGCTTGAAATAATATCTTTACTTCTTTCATCTAGTAGAGAAATTGCATTCTTTAGTGTTTCTTGTTCATGATTTATATTCTGTTCATTTTCTAGTAGCTCTTCTGGATTAGGTTCATTGTTTTCTAAGTAGCTTATAGGAGCATTAAATGACCCCTCTTCATCTTCAATGCGTGTCTCTAATGTCGCATCATAATTACTCATGCGTTTTTCCATTTCTATCACATCGCTTGGTTTCACCCCAAGATCTTCTGCGACTTCATTTATTTCTTTCTGGTTAAGCCAACCCAATCTTTTCTTTGAAGAACGAAGGTTGAAGAACAACTTGCGTTGTGCCTTTGTTGTTGCAATTTTTACAACACGCCAATTTCGAAGAATAAATTCATGAATTTCTGCACGTACCCAATGTACTGCAAATGAAACAAGCCGTACGCCAACGTCAGGATCAAAACGTTTAACCGCTTTCATTAAACCAATGTTGCCTTCTTGAATAAGGTCAGATTGTTGTAGGCCGTACCCACTATAACCACGCGCTATTTTCACAACAAAACGCAGATGAGACATAACTAATTGACGAGCAGCTTCTATATCATTGCTCTCTTTTAAAAGTCTTGCTAGACGCTGTTCTTCTTCAAGCGTTAATATCGGTACTTGATTGACAGAATGCACATAACTGTCAATTGAGCCTACTGGTAATGCAAACTGTAAATTTGTTAGTTGATTCATATATTTAATTTCCATAAGCAATAATTAACTTCAACTATAAGCATTTTAGCACTCTTGCAGTTTGAGTGCTAATAATTTGAAAGGTTCAATTTAAAATTATACTAAATGGCTGATTTATAATGGTTTAATTAGCTTCGATTATATACAAATGACGTTTTACTGATATCCAGGAACCAAATAATCCTAGTAACACCCCTGTACCAAATAAACGCAGAGTGTTTGTGATGCCAAGACCAACTAAATTGAAGTCACTTGCATAGAGAGTCGATAGATTTTTTATGGGCTCACTTAGTATCTGGATCGAAACAGCAATTAAAAGCCAAGCGATTATACTTCCGAATATGCCATACCATACGCCGCTATATAAAAATGGACGCTGTATAAAACTATCTGTTCCTCCAAATAATTTTGTTATTTCAATTTCATCACGATAATTATAAATAGATAAACGAATTGTATTGCCAATGACCAATAAAACTGCAATTGCCAATAAAGCAGATAGTATAAACGTCAAGAGTTTTACTATTTTTATAATATGGATCAAACGTTTTATCCAAGTATTATCGTATTGTAGATTATCAATCTCGGGTATTATTTCTAAATCAGCAATTAATTTTTTAGTTTTATTTTCATCAATATCCTTAAATACCGGTTTTACTAGAATGACATTTGGAAACGGATTCTGATTAAGCACATTAAGCACATCTGAGAAACCAGAAAGTTTTTTATACTCAGTGAGCGCTTCATCTTTTTTAATGAGGATTGTTTGAGCAACATCATCACGTTTTAATATTCTATTTGCTAAATCATTCGCCTGTTGTTCATTAATTGTAGTATCTAAAAATAAATTTATTTCAATCGTTTTATCCCAATTAGCAGAGATAATTTGAACATTATTAAGAAAGACATAGAATCCTGCAGGAAATGCAAGCGAGATACCAATAACAAAAGTTGTTAATATATTATTGATTGGATTTTTTATATATTGTCCTAAACTAAAAAAGAATGCATGTGCATGTTGTTTAAGCCAAATTTGCATATGTTGCTTCAATTATATAATTTCACGTTCTACTTTAATTTACTATTAGTTTATCAGGCGTATCTGCGCTATTTGTAATTCTTCCTTTGTTTAGAATAATAATTCTTTTTTTCATGTTTTTAATCATATCAAACTCATGACTTGCAATAAGCACAGTAACACCCACTTGATTAAATTGTTCAAATAGTTTCATTATTTCCCATGAAAGAGTTGGATCCAGATTCCCGGTAGGCTCATCAGCTAACAAAATAGCAGGGCGATTTACTACCGCTCTAGCAACTCCAATACGTTGTTGCTCTCCACCGGATAATTCCATCGGGTAACTATTAATTTTTGATAATAGATCGACTTTGTCAAGCGCTGCCTGTACTCTCCTTTTTATTTCTTGGTGGCTATTGCCAGCTATTACTAAGGGCAGCGCAACGTTATCAAAAATAGTTCGATCATTAAGCAATCTATGATTCTGAAAAATAAAACCAATATTTCTTCTGAATATAGGCACAAGATTTCTTTTAATTCGTTCCAGATTCTGGCCTTTTACTATAATTTGTCCGCGTGTATGGCGATCAATTAAATTAATTAATTTTAATAAAGTGCTTTTGCCAGCTCCTGAGCGCCCGCTTACATAAACCATTTCACCTTTATCAATATTGAGATTTATATTTTGCAAGGCTTTGTTGCCGCTAGGGTAAGTCATAAAAGCATTTATGAATTGAATCATAAATCGCCACCTAATAACGCATCAATAAATTCTGAAGCATTAAATGGTTGTAAGTCATCAATATTTTCTCCAATCCCAATAAAATGAATTGGAATTTTCAATTCATTAGCAAGAGCAAATACAATACCACCTTTGGCAGTACCATCAAGCTTAGTTAAAATAATTCCGTCTACACCTATAGTTTCTTGAAATTGTTTTGCCTGAGCTAACGTATTTTGTCCAGTACCAGCATCCAATATTAAAAATGTCTCTTTTTTTATTGATGAGTCAAACTTTTTACTGATATTACTAATTTTTTTTATTTCATCCATCAGATTTTTCTTGTTGTGTAAGCGACCCGCAGTATCAGCAATTAATACATCAATATTATTAGTACGCGCAGATTGCAGTGCGTTATATATGACAGCACCTGCATCAGACCCACTAGTTAGTGAAATAACTTTAACATCATTTAACTGAGCCCATTTATTCAATTGTTCGGTTGCCGCCGCTCGAAAAGTATCGGCAGCTGCGAGTAGGACACTTTTATTCTTAGATTTTATATATTTTGCAAGTTTTCCAATAGTTGTTGTTTTGCCGACACCATTAACACCAACAACTAAAATTAAATAAGGTTTATTAATATTGTCGGGGACTACTAAATTTTTTTCCACTGGGTTAAGCATTGATAAAAGAATTTCTTTGATATGTGCTTCAAGTGGGATAGCATCTGAATTTGTTTTAAGAGCCGATTTTAATAACTGGATGATTTGCTCAGTTGTTTTAATGCCAATATCAGCAAGTAAAAATCTATCTTCTAGCTCTCTAATAATGGTATTATTAATTGTACATTTATGTTTATTAAATAATGAACCAAAAAGATTTGCGCGTGTTAATTTAAGGCGACTAGCAAGTGATTTCATATTGGTTTAATGTTTTGATATATCGCCACTAAATTTTTAAAATCGAACATAAAAAATATTTTTTTACAATAATTTCATTATGTAAATAAATCTGTACTTAATAATAATATTGAAATATTTTAGAATAGGCTCAATCATACGGAATTTAATACAAACATTATAGATAAAAAACAATGAAATATTCATGGTTTAAAATAAGTAGCATATTTTTAATTTTGGCAAGTCCAATCATTGCCACGGCTCAGGTGCATAAGTATGAACTAAATAATGGCCTTAAACTTTTGGTGAAGGCAGACCACCGAGCTCCTGTTGTTGTAACACAAATTTGGTATAAGGTTGGGAGTAGCTATGAACATGATGGCATTACTGGAATATCACACGTACTAGAGCATATGATGTTTAAGGGAACAGAGAGATTTGCCCCCGGTGAATTCTCACGCATTATTGCCGAGAATGGTGGTCGTGATAATGCTTTTACTGGTCCCGATTATACAAGTTATTTTCAAACCCTTGAAAAATCAAGATTATCAATTAGTTTTGAACTGGAAGCCGATCGAATGCGGCATTTAAAATTATCTGATGAAGAATTTATAAAAGAGATTGAAGTGGTAAAAGAGGAGAGACGATGGCGCACCGAAGATAATCCCCAGTCATTTTTATATGAAGCAATAAAAGCAGCTGCTTTTCAAACGAGCCCATATCGTTTTCCTGTTATTGGGTGGATGCAGGATCTAGATAATATGGAAATTAATGATCTGAGAAATTGGTATAAAAAATGGTATGCGCCTAATAATGCAACAGTTGTAGTTGTCGGCGATGTCGATCCAAATGATGTGTATGCACTTGCGTACGAACATTTTGGGCCTCTTTCTCCGGGGGAATTAATAACAACAAAAAGACAAATAGAAGTTCCACAACAAGGAACAAAGCGTATCACTGTAAAACGTCCTGCTGAATTGCCAACTTTAATGATGGCTTATAAGACGCCAGTAATAATACCGAATAACCTTGATGATAATGAATATGACTGGGAGCCATACGCTCTAGAAGTATTAGCAGGAATATTAGATGGTGGTAATAGCGCAAGGATTGCTAGCCGGCTAGTTAGAGGCAACGAGATTGCAGCAGCAGCAAGCGCAAGTTATCAAATGACCTCACGTTTAGATAACCTGTTTACTTTGTCTGGAACACCTGCATCAGATAAATCAGTGCAAGAGCTTGAAATAGCGTTTAGAAATGAAATATTAAATTTACAAACATATCTAGTTAGCGATGAAGAATTAAACCGCGTTAAAGCACAAGTAATTTCTTCTGATGTTTATGAGAAAGATTCTATTTTTTATCAGGCAATGATAATTGGTATATTAGAAACAGTCGGTTTATCTTCAACTTTAGCTGATAAATATGTGGAAAGAATTAAAGCTGTGACAAATGAACAAGTTTTGACAGTTGCAAAAAAGTATTTGATTGATGATAGGCTGACTATTGCCGATCTATACCCACTCAAGATTGAACAAAATTCTGCCAATACAAGAAAAACAACAGAAGGAAATGCTCGTGCACATTAGAACGATTTTATTTTTTTTATTTTTTTATACAGCCTCTCCTTTGGCATCTCCAAATATAGAATATTGGACAACCTCAAAGGGGACTGATGTTTATTATGTATATTCTCCAGAATTACCCATGGTAGACATACAAGTTGTTTTTGATGCTGGGAGTATTCGTGACGGCAATACATTAGGAATTGCAATGTTAACTAATAGTTTATTAGCAGAAGGAGCTGACGGAGATGATGCAGATACAATAAGTAGTGGTTTTGAGTCACTCGGAGCAATTTATGCTTCAGACATTGGTTATGATTCCGCATCACTTCAATTGCGCTCACTTACACAAAATGAACTATTTACGAAAGCAATGGAAAACTTTAAAAAAGTTATTTCAAAACCTGATTTCCCCAAAGATTCTTTTGAACGTAAACGCTCACAAATGCTAATAGGAATAAAAGCTAAACAACAATCACCAGGCACTATAGCAAAAGATGCATTTATGAGCGCAATTTATCGATTACATCCTTATGGCAAACCAAGTGAAGGCGATCAGGAAACTATAAAATCTATTAAAAGAGAAAATATAATTTCTTTTTATGATAAATATTACACAGCAAAAAATTCAATAATTGCAATTGTTGGCGCTGTTGACCGACAAGCAGCAGAACAGATTGCGGAAAATATTGTAAGTTCATTAAAAGAAGGTAAAAAAGCTGATTCATTAACAGAAGTTAAAAAAATAGATGAATCAAAAAATATTTTTATTGATTACCCATCAGCTCAAACTCATGTTCTTGTAGGACAGCCAGGTGTAAGCCGTGGAGATTCTGATTATTTTTCATTGTATGTTGGAAATCATATTCTTGGCGGTGGCGGTATGGTTTCACGTTTGTTTGAAGAGATTAGAGAAAAAAGAGGCTTGTCATACAGTGCTTACAGTTACTTTACGCCCATGCTTTTTAAAGGTCCCTTTATTGCGGGCTTACAAACAAAGACAAATCAGGTTGATGAAGCAATTTCTATTTTATTAGAAAATATCAAGAAATATATTGAAGAAGGGCCAACTCAAGATGAGTTAATTGCAGCAAAAAAAAACATAATTGGTGGATTTCCATTGCGCATTGATAGTAATAGTAAAATCCTTAATTATGTGGTTGTTATCGGATATTATAAACTTCCACTCGATTACCTTGATACGTTTAATAACAATGTTGAAGAGGTCACGATCGATAATATTAAAGATGCTTTTAAGCGTCGTTTGTCTCCAGAAAAATTTGTCACAGTAAGCGTGGGCAAATCTCCTGAAAAAACATACGAAGATAAATAAAATTTGGATAGCTCAACAAAGATTCGGATCATTGGCGGAAAGTGGCGCGGCAGAAAATTAAATGTAATCGAAGCTCCTGGTTTACGGCCTACCCCAGATAGAATACGTGAGACATTATTTAATTGGATAAATAAAAAAATTATCAATGCTCGTTGCCTCGATTTATTTTCTGGTACCGGCGCTTTGTCATTTGAAGCATTATCTCGAGGCGCATCCGAGGTGACAATGGTCGAATCTAACCCGAGCATAGTAAAAAATTTAATAAAAACTGCCGATATTTTAGAGAGCAGGCATCACTATATTGAGTGTGTTGATGCAATAAGTTGGTTAAGGAGGCAAACGAGAAGCTTTAATATTATTTTTCTAGACCCACCATTTGGCCAAGGGCATGTAGAAAAATGTTGCCAAATCATTTATGAACAGTCATTGTTAGACAATGATGGAATAATTTATATAGAATCAGAAAAAGATATGGATATACCTTCAGTGTTTAAAATAAATAAGATTACTTATACAAAACAAGTGCAATCAGTATTAGCAGAATTAAATAGAGAAAATTAAGATGGCACAAGCAATTTATGCAGGCAGTTTTGATCCAATAACAAACGGTCATATTGATATAGCAAAGCGTGCAACAAAGTTATTCGATAAAATTATTATTGCTGTTGCTGAAAAAAAATCAGAAAAAACATTACTTGATATAGATGAAAGAGTTTTACTTATAAAAGATGTATTTTCTGATACCAACAATATTACAGTTATTTCTTTCGATAGTTTAGTGACTGATCTAGCAAAAGAGAAATCTGTGAATGTAATCATTCGCGGAGTAAGAACAATTTCTGATTTTGACTACGAATTTAAAATGACTGCTATGAATAAGAAATTGTATGAAGATCTTGAAACAGTATTTCTAACACCAACAGAAAATTTTAATTTTATTTCATCAAGTCTTGTTCGTGAAATAGCCGCATTAGGCGGAGACGTTAGTCCATTTGTCCCTGAATCCGTAAAATTGATTTTAGAAAAAAAATTTTTAAGGTAGTTTGTTTTGCATAGTAATATTAGGAATTTTTTTTTTACCATTTTATATATATATTCAACATATATATTTGCCGATAGCGCAAATCAATCAGCGGTAGCAACCGCCCATGAAATTGCAACTCGTACCGGAATAGAAATACTGAAAAAGGGTGGAAATGCATTTGACGCCGCCGCCGCAATTACCGCTTCATTGGCTGTTGTAGAACCATTTGGTTCTGGTTTAGGAGGAGGAGGTTTTTGGTTGCTACATCGAAGCGTAGATAATAAGAAAGTTGTTCTTGATGGTCGCGAGACTGCACCGATGAGAAGCCATAGAAATATGTACGTCGATAAAAACGGCAATATTATTAAAGGACTTTCTTTAAATGGTCCGATGTCATCTGGCATACCTGGGGTTGTTGCAGGGATCGATCATTTGGTGAAAAACTATGGTCGTTTAAACTTAAAAGAAATTCTTAAACCCGCGATTCAACAAGCAAAAAATGGTTTTGTTGTTACTGAACGTTATCGTAAGTTAATTCGGTATAGAGAAGATATAATGCGTAAATACATAAGCACCTCATCTATTTTTTTTATAAATAATAAGATTCCTAAATTAGGCGATTTTATTGTTCAAGAAGATCTTGCGAAAACACTCAGCATGATAGCTGAGAAAGGCAGCGAAGGATTTTATCAGGGGAATTTTGCTCAAAAAATTGTCGATAGTGTGCAAGAAAACGGCGGTATATGGGAAACATATGATCTTGAAAATTATAAAATAATCGAAAGAGAACCAATTTCTATAAATTACAAGGGAAATAAAATAATATCTGTTCCGCCGCCTTCATCTGGAGGAATTGTTCTTGGGCAAACATTAAATATTTTAGAGAAATTTGATTTAACACAATATAACAATTCAACTCGCAAGCATATTATTATTGAAGCGATGAGACGTGCTTATCGCGATCGCGCTGCATATTTGGGCGATTCAGACTTTGTAAACATACCAATTGATAGGCTATTAGATAAAAATTATGCCGAGGGATTAGCGCTAACAATTAACGTTGAACGTGCAACACCAAGTAGTGAATTAGGTAGCATAGCTACTGCTGATAATTTAGGCACAAATACAACACATTTTTCAGTAGTAGACAGAGAAGGTAATAAAGTTTCATCCACACTAAGTATTAACTTACCATTTGGTTCCGGTTTTGTGGTTGAAGGAACAGGCATTGTCCTGAATAATGAAATGGATGATTTTACTATCAAACCTATGACGGCAAATAATTATGGTTTAGTAGGGCATCATGCAAACATCATTCACCCAGGTAAACGTCCTTTGTCAAGTATGACGCCAACATTTATCGAATCCAACGATCGTATTGGAATTCTTGGTACACCAGGAGGAAGTCGAATAATAAGTATGGTGTTATTAGCCATTTTAGACTTTGTTAAAGGCGAATTACCGGAGTCATGGGTAAGTCTCCCGAGATTCCATCATCAATATATTCCGGATTTAATCCAATATGAAATGGGCGGTCTCTCAGATAAGGAAAAAAAGAAATTAGTTATGAAGGGCCATAAATTAAAAGAGATAAAAAGAAAATACGGCAATATGCAGGCAATTATGATATGGAAGAATAGAAACACTAGTTTTGTTGCCAGCGATCCAAGGGGTGAGGGTGTTGCTGAGGCTATACATATGCATTAGTTATATTGTCTAACATTAAGTTTGACAGAAAGTACAATAGAAAGTAGATCTTTGATTTTGCTTAATTACTTTTATTTTATTTCTACAGTGATGGCATAGTTTCCCGGCACGACCGTAAACTTTTAATTTATTTTTAAAATAACCGGGCGTACCATCAGTATTTACATAATCACGTAACGTTGTCCCCCCTTTGCTTATAGCTTTTAATAATACAGTTTTTATTGAGGTGACTAATTTTTCATAGCGCGTTTTTGAAATTCTGTTAGTTTTGCATTTTGGGTTAATACCCGATAAAAACAAAGCTTCATTTGCATAAATATTACCGATACCTACAACAATATTGCTGTTCATAATGAATGTTTTAATTGGTACTGTACGATTTTTAGATTTAGAATATAAATAGTCAGAGTTAAATTCATCCTCCAAAGGCTCAGGCCCAAGATGAACAATTAATCTGTGCACGGCAGGGTTTTGGCTTGTCCACAAAATTGAACCAAATTTTCTAGGGTCGTGGAATCGCAATATATATTTTGATTCAAAAATAAAATCAACGTGGTCATGTTTAATATGCGGCAGGTTTTTTTTGACCAAACGTAAACTACCTGACATACCAAGATGCACGATTAAGCAGCCGTTGTCTGTGTGAAAGAGAAGATATTTTGCGCGGCGAGTTATTTGATTAATACGTTGATTTTTAAGAGAATCTTTTAGATCTGAGGGAATTAACCATCTAAGTTTTCTTTCTCGAATAATAATATCATTTACATGTTTACCGACAATATATGAAGAAATTCCGTTTTTTGTTGTTTCGACTTCGGGGAGTTCTGGCATTATAAAAATATTATTTTTTTCTAAAACATTTGTATGGCATCATCATCAGCGATTTTGTATTGAATACCACTAAGTTCTTTACCTAGAATTAAATTTGGTTTTTCTTTTTCTATAGAAAAAGAAAATATTTCACCTGATAATGTTTCAATAGATATGGTTGGGTTGCATGATTTACTGCTATAACAATCTTCTTCACTAGAGCCACTATTTAATTGATATTTGTCAACTGTAACCGCAATTGCATTTTCCCATGTTTTTATAATATTTTTTAATTTTTCATCATCATCATCATTTTTTGTAGATATCCATTGGCCATTATTTTTGTAAATTTTATAGTCAGGAAAATGTATCGATACAATTTTTTTATCGTCAGGCAATAATTTATTTTCAGAGAAAAAATAAACACTAACCATTAGTTGAGCAAATAAGTAATCATCTATTAGATGTATCGTTTCATTAAATAAAACATATCTTTTTTGGTCGATAGGATTAGTAGTTCCAAACAGAAAGTTGTTTTGATCTAATTTTAGAATAACCTTTGGGTCTCTAAGGTCAAATTGTGCAATATCGATTTCATTCAGATTTAATTTTTTATAAGACTCAGTTTTTAAAATATTTAGTATCGGCTTAATTCTTATCGGGTTAACCGGAAATTTTAGTGGTTCATCTACTTTCCATTTATCATCATATTTACTAAAGGACACTGTTTTATGATTTTTTCTTATAATTTCAATTTTTGATATAGTATCTGGGTTAATGGTGGATAAAGATGATGGCTCATTCTCAATATTGTCTTTGTCGGAAAGAATAATGATTGATAATAAAATAACAACAACAAATAAAAAAATATTAATCCATATTCTTTTGTTCACGCTATTGTTTTTTTCTTCTAATTTGAATAAGAATACCAATAGATGTTAAAACTATCGGGACTAAAAACAGAAATCCTATTCCGAACACCCCAAGTATTAAAAATGGTGTTTTTAATTGTGCATCCATTATAGTTTTTGATGGGATTAAAATAAAATCATCATCATTACTTAACCAGTTAATTATTCTGGTTCCTAATTCGTTATTTCCATTATTTGAAAAATAAGCATTAGATAAAAAATCCCCATCACCTATTACCACAATGCGTTGTTCTTTTGTGTTCTGCCCATTATTTTCTTTTTCAAAATTTCTTTGCAGACTTAAGCCTAATGTTAACGGCCCCTGAATTTCGGTATCAATATTTAATTCAACCTCACCTTCTAATTTACCTGTTTCACTCCATGTGTGCTTACCCGTATTTAGTATAGGTTTATTATTCCATACATCAGATTTTATTGGCTTAATTGCAACAGCCATTGGGAAAAGCGTGACAAAATCAAAATCTTGAGTAACAGGGTGTGTTTGATAGAGACTTTTTGTAATAAATGTAATTGTTGGATCTTTAATACCTATTTCTTGCCCAACCGTGTCAATGATTATTCCCTTTTGAAATTCTATAGATAATTTTTCAGCAAGTTTGTCCAATTTGTATAATGGTCCAGGCTCATGAAGCCACAACAAGTTTCTACCATTATCAATATGATCCAATATAATTTCGATTTCATTTGATAGATAATCATTTGTGGGCCCTGCTATTATTAAAATTTTAGTGTTATCCGGTATGACTTTTGTTTCGGCAAGGTTAATAGGTTGAATACGATAACCTTCTTTAAGAAGATTATTTGCCCAACCGCCTAAATCACCATTAGAAGCACTTAATGCACTACGTTCTCCATGACCTTCAACAAAAGCAATCCATCTTTCTTGATTTCGCAGCAATCTTTTTAAGGTATTTGCAAATACCTGTTCACTGTCTGTTTTTAAATGCTCAGAACGCCCTTTATAGCGAACGATAATTTCTCCATCGACAGTTATGCCTAAGTTACGTGCTTCGTCTGGAGATGTATCAGGGTTTACAAAACTTAAAATTATGTTTGATTTATGACGTTGGTATTTACCCACAAACTTTTTTATTGAAGAGCGTAAAAAAGGAGTTTCTCGTGCATAAGAAATTATCTCAATTTTTTCCGGCATTTTTGACAAAATCTCGAGACTTACATCTGATAACGTATGTCTTCCTATAGCTGTCCAATCATACTCAACAGAATTTTTGTAAGTGAACCATGCTAATAAAGAAGAAGTCGCAATAAATAAGCAAAGCATCAGAATGCTATTTAATTTAATTTTTAATCTTGTTTGCTTTGTTATGTACATATTTTTTTATCCATATGTTCGTTCTGCATCAAGTCGCCATATACATAAAATAATAAAAAATGTGGTTAATATAACGTAATAAAAAATATCAGCAGAATTAAACAGTCCAGTTAAAAAATTATTATAATGGTTATCTATAGATATATAGGAAAATATTAAAGCTGTATTAGATGAAGAATGCGCCCCGCCCATTTTTATTATCAAAAGTAACAATAAAACGCCAAATGTACTAATTGCAGATATAGCCGGTGAATTTGTTAGCGACGATAAAAATAATCCGATTGATGCGATAGAAGTCGTCAGTAAAAAAAGACCAACTAATGACGAAGCTATTTGCCCAAGATCAAGTTGAGTTCCAAATAATAAAGATAATGGCATCAAGGTGATCATTAATAAAATTAACAAATAAAATATTGTCATTCCAAGAAACTTACCCAACACTATTTCAGTGATGTTTATTGGTGACGAGAATAATAATTTTATAGTACCTAACTGACGTTCTTCAGAAATTAAACGCATTGTTAGTAATGGCGATATTATTAATATTATATAAGCAGCAAATCCATACATGGTAGAAACTACCGTGTCAGTCAAGCCCGTCGCTGTTGATGCTGGTTGTAGATACATGACTAATGGCACATAGAAAAAGACAGCCACTAGAAATTGAATGATTGCAAGTATAATCCACGCTAAAGGGGATTTAAAAAAACGTCTTAACTCATTAATAGCAATTAAAATTATATTATTCATATTTTTGATAATTACTAACTACTGTTCCCACCAGTTAAATCCAAAAACACAGACTCAAGGGAATTATTACTAGTTAATAATTTATTTAAATATTGATCTAATACAATATTTCCCTTATTTATGAGAACACGATCACAAATAGCTTCAACTTCAGAAAGAATATGAGTCGACAATATGATGCTATGATCTTTGCTTAATTCCCGCATCAATGTTCTTATATCTAAAATTTGTTTTGGGTCGAGTCCCGAGGTCGGTTCATCAAGAATAATAATTGAAGGCGCATGAATTATTGCTTGAGCTATACCAACTCTTTGTTTAAAACCTTTTGAAAGATTTTGAATTAGGTGCGAACCCATATTTTTTAAACCACAGCGTTTTTTACACGAGGAAAGTGCATTTCCAAGATTAGCTTTTTTTACACCTCTTAATTTTGCAGAATATAGTAAATATTCGTCAATATTTAGATCGTGGTATAGCGGTAGTTGTTCAGGTAAAAAACCAATATTTTGTTTTGCTTGTTTCGGGGCATCATGTATATCGTATTCCGCGATATTAACAGAGCCATTATTTGCAGCGATTACCCCACAAATAATTTGCATAGTTGTCGACTTGCCAGCACCATTAGGGCCAAGCAAACCAAGAATCTCACCTTTGCAGACATCAAAACTAATATTTTCGATTGCACGTTTTTTGCCGTAGAAGCGAGAAAGGCCATTAACAGATATGAGAGTTTTATCTTTTTTCATAGCGCAGTTCTGAAAATAGCGCCGAACAGCACTATTTTATTTTTGATTCTTTATATATTACGTGTTTACGTACAACTGGATCAAATTTTTTAATTTCCATTTTATCTGGCATTGCACGTTTATTTTTTGTTGTTGTGTAGTAATGGCCAGTATTTGCAGATGAAACGAGTTTTATTTTATCACGCATTATCAATTACCTTTTAGACTGTTTTTTTACGAGCGCCAATATCCGCAAGCACAGCTTCGATGCCTTTTTTGTCAATGATTCGAACTCCTTTTTTACTTACAAGTAATCGAATCCAACGATTTTCACTTTCTATCCAGAAGCGTCTTGATTGTAAATTTGGCAAAAAACGACGCTTTGTTCTATTGTGCGCGTGGGACACGTTGTTCCCAACCATTGGTCTTTTACCCGTTACCTGACAAACTCGTGACATTAGTTATTCTCTAAATTCGATGAAAAAAGAGCGCGGATTGTACATCGATTTCGCTGTGAATCCAAGCATTAGCAATATATCCCATATACTAAAAATGACCAAAACTTCTTACTACTTAAGCAAATAATTCAGGTAAAATCATAGCATTATGCAAAGATTAGTTGGAAAACGAATTATTTTAGGTGTAACAGGTGGTATATCTGCATATAAAGCGGCTTTTTTAGTTCGTCTTTTAAGAAAAAATGGCGCAGATATTCGTATTGTTATGACAGAAAACGCCACTAAATTTGTAACACCATTAACATTTCAGGCTTTATCATCAAACATAGTTTATACGGAGTTACTTGATTTAGATTCTGAAACAGCTATGAGCCATATTGAATTAGCAAGGTGGGCAGATCTAATTCTTATTGTGCCGGCAAGTGCAAATTTCATTGCTAAATATGCTTTTGGTTTTGCAGAAGATCTGTTAAGTACAATATGTATAGCAACGGATAGTCCGGTTGCGGTTGCCCCATCTATGAACAAACAGATGTGGTCGAATGTTGCAACACAAGATAATATAAAAAAAATAAGTGAAAGAGGGGTTTATGTTTTAGGTCCTGCAACAGGAGAACAGGCTTGCGGAGACGATGGTTTAGGGCGAATGCTTGAGCCAGAAGAAATAATTAAACACGCAGCTAATATATTTCAAACAAATATTTTAACCGGCTCTAGATTGTTAGTAACCGCTGGCCCTACTCGTGAGGCGATTGATCCGATAAGATTTCTAAGTAACCATAGTTCAGGACGTATGGGGTATGCTGTTGCAACGGCTGCAGTTGAAGCAGGCGCAGACGTTACTCTTATTTCTGGGCCTGTAGATCTTCAAGTCACGGGGATTGATAAAATTATTTATGTAACATCAGCTGCAGAAATGCACGAATCTGTAATGAAAAAAATTAGCGGTACTGATATTTTCATATCAGCAGCAGCAGTTGCTGATTTTAGAGCGCAACAAATATCAAAACAAAAAATAAAAAAATCACAGGATGTAAATGAACTAATCCTTGAAAAGACACCTGATATATTATTTCATGTTTCAGAACTTCATGATGCGCCATTTACAGTTGGTTTTGCAGCAGAAACAGAAGATCTCGAGTTTAATGCACAAAAGAAAATGCATTCAAAAAATCTAGATATGATTGCTGCGAATCAAGTGGGGGAAAAAATAGGATTTGATTCTGAAGAAAATGCTCTAACTGTATTTTGGAAAACAGGGAGCGAGCAATTACCTCTTACTTCAAAAAATAAATTAGCAAGAAAGCTTATAAAATTGATTGCATCACAATACAATGAAAAAAATTCAAATAAAACTCATTGATAAAAGGTTGGGGGATGAATTCCCAATACCTGATTATGCAACAAAAGGATCGGCAGGCTTGGATTTATGCGCATGCATTGATGAAAGTTTGACTATAAATCCGAACAGTACAGTTTTAATATCTGCAGGTTTTGCTGTATATATCGCTGATAAATCCTTTGCGGCAATGTTGTTACCTCGCTCTGGTCTTGGGCACAAACATGGTATTGTTCTTGGTAATCTTACAGGTCTGATTGATTCAGATTATCAAGGTGAAATTTTTGTTTCCTGTTGGAATAGAGGAGACACTCCATTTACAATACAACCAGGTGATAGAATTGCCCAAATGATAATTGTACCAGTTGAACAACCCCACTTTGAATTTGTTGATTCATTTGATGAGACGATAAGAGGTGTAGGTGGGTTTGGACACACCGGTGTGTCTTGATACATGGACAAAGAAAAACAGAACATAAATTTTAATTCTGTAATTTTTCGAGCGTATGATATCCGCGGTGTTTTTGGCGATGAACTTACTTGTGAAGTTGTAAGCGAAATTGCCAAAGCTATCGGGACAATAGCCCATCAGCACAATCAACGGGAGATTGTCGTTGGCCGTGATGGAAGGGTGTCTAGTCCGGAACTTAACCAGGTGTTAATTGAGGGTTTATTAAGTACCGGTATAAATGTCACGGATATCGGTATTGTTCCAACACCAGTTACCTATTTTGCCAGTCATCATTTAGAAACAAATAATTGCGTGATGATAACCGGCAGTCACAATGCTGCCGAATATAATGGTTTGAAAACCGTTATAGCTGGGAATTCGTTGTTTGAAGAAGGTATCGAAGAAATTAAAAAACATGTTGTTTCTAAGAAATATATAGTAGGACGCGGAACGTTGCGGCATGTTGATATTTCAACCGAATATATCCAGCGTATTTTAGACGATATAGATATTTCTGCAGAATACATGCCCAAAATAGTAATTGATTGTGGGAATGGTTCTGCAGGAGAAATTGCCCCGAGATTATTTGAAGAACTTGGGTGTAACTTTATTACAATATTTTCAGAAATTGACGGGAGTTTTCCTAATCATCACCCAGACCCAAGTCAACCTATTAATTTAGAAGATCTTGTAAGGAGAGTAAAAAAAGAGAATGCAGATATTGGTTTTGCGTTTGATGGAGATGGTGATCGACTGGGAGTAGTTGATGCCGCTGGTAATATTATTTGGCCTGATAAGCAGTTAATGTTACTAGCGATAGACGTGTTATCACGCAACAAAGGAAGTAACATTATATATGACGTTAAGTGCACTAAATATTTGAAATCTATCATTGAATGTAATCATGGCAAATCACTAATGTGGAAGACCGGTCATTCGTTTATTAAACAGAAGATGAATGAGGTGGATGCGCCATTAGCAGGCGAAATGAGCGGGCACATATTTTTTAAAGAACGTTGGTATGGATTTGATGATGCGCTGTATACAGCTGCACGGTTTGTTGAAATTTTTTCAAAAAACAAGAAAAAACCAACAGAATTATTTGAAGAATTACCTTATGGTGTATCAACTCCTGAACTGAGGATGTTTTTAAAGGAAAATGAGCATATTAATTTTATGAAAGAGTTCTCAAAAAATATATTTAAATTAAATGCTGAAATCATAAATATTGATGGTTTGCGAGTTGAGTATGATGATGGTTGGGGATTGGTAAGACCGTCTAATACATCACCCTATATTATTTTCAGATTTGAGGCAGACAATGAATCAGCACTCAAACGTATACAAATTGAATTTCGTAATATAATAAGCTCATTTAGAAAAGATGCGAAGCTACCCTTTTGAACTTTTTAAACGTAACAATGGTCATTATTACACTCAAAGATGGTTAATATTAATTTTTATAAATGGAAGATATAAATACAAAACCTAGTTATATTGCTGAAGTTTTAACAGAAGCATTACCATATATAAGACGATTTAAAGGTAAATCAATAGTGATCAAATATGGCGGTAATGCGATGTCTGATAAAACTCTTAAGGCAGATTTTGCGCGAGATGTGGTGTTAATGAAATTAGTTGGTATGAATCCAATTGTTGTTCATGGGGGAGGTCCGCAGATAGGTGAAACTTTGAGTAAGATTGGAAAGAAAACTGAATTTATTGATGGAATGCGTGTAACTGATAGCGAAACAATGGATATTGTGGAAATGGTGTTAGGGGGATTAGTTAACAAAGAAATAGTTAATCTTATTAATCTTCATGGGGGTGATGCTGTTGGGTTGAGCGGTAAAGATGGAGGACTTATTAAGGCAAAAAAAATGATAGTTAAAAAAGATAGCCCTGAACTTGATGTTCCCGAGATAATAGATTTGGGACATGTTGGCGATGTCCACAGCATAGACAAATCTGTTATTGATACGCTGATTAAGGAAGATTCTATACCTGTTGTTGCGCCTATTGGTGTAGATGAATCAGGCCAATCATATAATATTAATGCTGATTTGGTAGCCGGGAAAATAGCCGAAGTTCTGAGTGCAGAAAAACTTATCATATTAACAAACACAAAGGGATTGCTTGATAAAGTTGGCGATGTGTTAACTGGTATTTCTGTAAAAGAAGTCGATAATTTAATTAAAGATGGCACTATCCACGGAGGGATGTTGCCAAAAATACGTTCCGCACTAGACGCAGTTCATGGTGGAGTACAAACATCACATATTATTGATGGACGAGTAAAGCATGCTGTTCTTCTTGAAATCCTTACTGATGAGGGTGTTGGCACTTTAATCCACAGGGAATCAAGTTTAGATTAATATTTTAGATTATGATTAGTAAACTTAAGATAAACAGACGTGAACAGATATTAAAAGTATTAACAATCGAATTAGAAAAAAAACTTGGTTTACCTATTACAACATCAAGCCTTGCAAATTCCGTTGGAGTTTCTGAAGCCGCTTTATATAGGCACTTTGCAAGTAAATCAAAAATGTTCGAGTCTTTAATCACAATTACTGAAGATTCAGTATTTGTTTTAATCAATAAAATATTAGATGGAGAGACCGATCCAACGATACGTTGCGAAAAAATTATTTATATAGTCCTTTCTTTTTTTGAAAGAAATCCTGGAATTACTCGCATATTTATTGGTGATATTTTGCTTGGAGAGAATGAACAACTGCATTCTAGAGTTACGCTATTTTTTGAAAAAATAGAATCACAAATACGACAAATATTACGCGAATCAAATTTAGGTAATGGTCCAAGACCGATCAGTGATATTAATGCTGTTGCCAATCAAATATTAATCTATATAGAGGGCAAGCTATCTCAGTTTGTTAAAAGCTCTTTTAAAAAAAAACCAACTGAGCATTTTGAAGTACAATGGAGTGTAATAAAAGCAGGTAGTTTTAGGTAATTAATCTAGTCCTTTCAATTCTCTAAATCTAGTGATGTATTGTAAATATGTTTTTTTAATTTCTTCCTTTTCATCAATTTTCTTTTTTATGTAACTTTTATTTTCAGAAATTTGTTTTTTTAGTGATTCAGTGTTATTAGATTTTTTTTCTTCGCCATCAATTTGTTTATCAATTGAATTTTCATCTAGTTCATCATCAAGTAAATATTGTAATTTTATAATTCTTTTTTTCACAACTTTAATGGTAGAGTCTATAGCTTCGATCTTTTGTTGACGTGTTTCTTCAATTTCATCGATACCAGTAAATGTTTCAAGAAGCATTTTATCATGCGCTCTTTTACTCTTTATTTCTTTTTGTTTACGGGCTTTGGCGTCAGCTTCAACTTTTTCTTTTTGCAATTCCTCTTTGGTTCTAACTCTATTTGTTTCTTCTCTAACTATTCCACCCTTACCTAATTCTTGATAGCCTTGTTGGGTATATTCCGGTGGAACTTTATCGCCACATTCTTTTACTCCATCACTATTTGTCCAGCATTTCATCCTTGCATTTGCATTACTAGCAAGAATTAATGTGCTTAGTATTAAAAGAATAATTAAATTTAAAGGTTTATTGGTCATAGAATTCACTATTACTAAAGCTAGTTATTATTATAGTACGGCCACTATTTTGAAGTCATTATCTAATTTCACCATATTTTTCAATGTATTTATTGATACTGTCTAAATGTTCTTTAAAGTCGGGATATTTACTTATATAGGAAATAATATTGTTTAATCCGATTATGCTAATAATTTTAATTTTATATTTTTCTTCCGCTTCTTGCATAGCAGATTTCTGATTTTCACCCTGTTCTTGTCTGTCGACCGCAACAATGGCACCAACTACGCTACCGCCCTCTTGATTGATTATTTTTACCGATTCATTTATTGATGTTCCAGCTGATATTACATCGTCAATAATAATGACTCGATTTTTAATTTTAGCACCAAGTGTAATCCCTCCTTCGCCGTGATCTTTTATTTCTTTTCGATTAAAGCAGAATGGGTAGTTTTCCCCAAACACTTCATAGAATGAGGTTGCCATCGCTGAAGCTAACGGAATACCTTTGTAGGCAGGGCCATAGATTATTTCAAATTTAATACCTGAGTTTCGAAGTGCTTCCGCATAGAATACACCAAGTTTTGAAAGGCTTTCGCCATCATTAAACATTCCGGTGTTAAAGAAATAAGGGCTTATACGCCCGGATTTAAGTTGATACTCCCCAAAACATAATGCCTTTCTTTTTATCGCGAATTTAATAAACTCTTTTTGAAATTTTTTCATTTAAGACTCTTAATTTAACAAACAAATATAAGATGATTGTGTATGATACAGTGCAAAATAAATATAGGATAGTTTGAATGAGAGTGATTTCAGTAAATGTTAACGGAATACGTGCCGCACATAGAAAAAATTTTTTTATTTGGCTCCAAAAACAGGATGCCGATGTTATATGTATACAGGAAACAAAGGCACAAGTTGATCAATTAACAGACGAGATAACCAAACCTAAAGGGTACTTTTCATATTTTAATAGTGCTGTCAAAAAAGGGTATAGTGGCGTTGCTATATATAGTCGTCAGGAGCCTGATAAAGTCCTTGATAAAATAGGATGGAAAGCTGCTGATGATGAAGGGCGTTTTTTACAAGCTAACTTTGATAAATTAAGCATTATTTCACTATATCTTCCTTCCGGTTCATCCGGCGAAGAACGTCAGGCAATAAAATTTGATTTTTTAGATCGTTTTATACCAGTATTAAAAAAAATACGACGTCAAAAACGAGAATATATTATTTGCGGCGATTGGAATATCGTTCACAAGGAAATTGATATTAAAAATTGGAAAGGTAATCAGAAAAACTCAGGGTGCCTGCCAGAAGAACGAGCATGGATGGATAATTTGTTTGACAATATTGGGATGGTTGATTCTTTTCGAGCAGTAAATAAGCAGGCAGAACAGTATACATGGTGGTCCAACAGAGGGCGGGCATGGGCTAAAAATATTGGTTGGCGTATCGATTATCAGGTGGTAACGCCAGGATTAAAAAATAAAATCAAGACTGCCTCGATATATAAAGACGAACGTTTTTCTGATCACGCGCCTTTGATTATTGATTACAGCATTAAGCTGCCTTGATGCTATCAAGCGCTAGATCTAAAACGATAAATTGCGACTTCTCCTAGCAAATTAGGCAAAATACTCATTCCCAAACTTATTTGATGAGCATGATCAACTGTTGTTCGTTCGAGTATTTCTATATTTTTTTCCGCACATAAGTTTTCAAAATCATCTAATGAGCAAAGGTGAATGTTTGGTGTGTCATACCATTCATAAGGCAAAGTTTTAGATTTTGGCATATGTCCCCCAAGCGCCATTTGTATTCTGCATTTCCAGTGCGCCATATTCGGGAAGGTCACAATTGCTTCATGCCCGACACGAGTCATCTCTGTTAATAATTTTTCGGGGTAATAAATTGCTTGTAGTGTTTGTGTCATGATGACATAGTCAAACGTATTATTATCAAATTGGGATAATCCCGCATCAAGGTCAGTTTGTATTACATTAACTCCGCTTTTTAAACACTTAATAATATTCTCTTCATCAATTTCAATACCATAGCCGGTAACATTTTGCTTTTTTTGTAAATTCGCAAGAAGTGTTCCGTCACCACAACCAAGGTCAAGTACACGAGTATTATGTTTAATCCATTTTGCGATTAGAGATTGATCGGTTCTCAGATTCATTAGACTTGAATTTCCATTGCAATACGATCTAGAGAAGTTTTTATTGCTTTATGATAAATGGGAATTTCTTTTAAAAAAGAGTCATGACCTTGTTTAGATTGTATTTCTATATAACTAACTTTTTTCTTTGCCTCTAGTAATGCTGAAACAATTTCTACTGAGCGTGCTGGCGAAAAACGCCAGTCACTACTAAAGGAAATAATTAGGAACTCGGCTTTTGCGGGAGTTATTGCCTTTGCTAGGTTACCATTTGTTTCAGCAGCCGGATCAAAATAATCCAGTACTTTTGTAATTAACAAATAACTGTTTGCATCGAAACGATCAACAAATGAACGTCCTTGGTGTCTTAAATAACTTTCAATTTGAAATTCAACATCGTATCCAAATTTGATTTCCCCATCACGGAGTTGGCGCCCAAATTTTTCATCAAGAGCATCATCAGATAGATATGTAATATGTCCTAGCATTCTTGCCTGCATTAAACCATGTATTGGCTTATGGTCAGTTTTATAGTAATAGCCTTCATTGAAATTACGGTCCGAACGAATTACTTGTCTTGCGACTTCATTAAATGCAATATTTTGAGTAGATAATTTGGGGGCTGCCGCAATCACAAAAGTATGTTTTAATCTATCCGGGTAGGCAATTGACCACTCTATGCATTGCATTCCACCTAGACTACCACCAATAATTACAGCCCAGACATCAATACCAAGGTGATCGGCAAGCATTACTTGAGTTTTAACCCAGTCTTTAACCGTCACTAGCGGGAAGTTAGGCCCATAAATTTCTCCGGTATCAGGATTAGTAGTCAGTGGACCAGTAGACCCTCCGCAACCTCCGATATTATTAGGACAAACAACAAAATATTTATTTGTATCAATTGCTTTATTCGGGCCTATTGCGTTGTCCCACCATCCAGGCTTCTTATCCCCCGATGAATGGTATCCAGCAACATGATGATCGCCACTTAACGCATGGCATATTAATATTGCATTAGAACGATCAGGATTTAATTTGCCATAGGTTTCATATACAAGATCAAAACTATTAAGACTACTTCCAGACGCAAGCATCAATTTTTCATCGAAATGTACTTTGTGTGGTTTAACTAAACCGACACTTTTGGGCGATAACGAATTTTGCATATTAATTCTAAATTTAAATAAAAAAATGTTTTATTAAAGTGATAATTTTTGTCCCAAATCCATCAAAGGTGCAATCACCAATATCATAAGAAGATTAATTATGACAAGAATAATTAAAGGTGAGAAATCTACCCCACCCGCAGAAGGAATAAGTTTTCTCGCCGGTTTTAGAACAGGCGCGCTAATTTGGCACATTATTTTTGTGATTGGGTTGTATGAGCTCGGATTTATCCAACTAATGATTACCTGAATTAGTATAATGAATAAGTATATATAAAGTATCATTCTTAATAGATGCGCTATAGTTAGAATCGCAAGCCCACCTAACACGGGTATTGCTCCATTAACAATTAATGAAATCAATATTATTTCGATAGTCTGAACTAAAAATAATGCTAGCACTGATGACCAGTCAATACCAATATAGCCGGGTATAGTTCTTCTTAAAGGCTTTAGTAAAGGATTCGTTATTTTAATTATTAGACTAGATAATGGATTTAAAGAATCCACACGTACTATTGTAAATAAGTAACGCAAGATCAAAGCGAGAATAAAAATATCAAAAAATAGTTCAACCAAAAAAATAGTTGCTTGCGCAAAATAATTACCACTCATATTCTAATCCTTAAAAGATTTTGATAGCTCTATAGAGCGTTTTTTTGCTGCGTCCATAGCGCTATTAATTAGTCTATCCAGTTTTCCTTTTATAAAAATATTCAGAGCTTCTTCAGTTGTCCCCCCGGGAGATGTGACTTGTTCACGAAGTGTTTTTAAATTAGATGAAGATAGCAGCGCCATCTTAGCAGCCCCAAGAGCAGTTTCTATTGTCAATAGGTGAGCGTCTTCTTTATCTAAACCCATTTCGATTGCTCGACTTTCTATTAGTTCCATAAAATAAAAGAAATAAGCAGGGCCACTACCAGAAAGTGCGGTAACTGTATCCAGCTGATCTTCGGAATTTAGCCAGATAGCAGTACCAACTGAACGCATAATAGTTTCAGCTATATTCTTTTGTTTTTCCTCAACAAGTGTATTCGCGTATAAGGCGCTTGCTCCTGCCTGAATAAGCGCTGGCATATTAGGCATAACCCTAATAACTGAGGAAGGCTGGCCAAGCCAATTTTCTATTGATTGGAGTTTTATTCCTGCAGCAACAGACAGTATCAATTTATTTTTAATATTTATATTCTCTGAAACTTCTTGCACGACTTTTTGCATTTGTCCCGGTTTTACTGCAAAAACAATCACGTCAGCATCTTTTGCTGCATCATAATTTACATCAAAAACCCTAATACCATACTTCTCCGCAATAAGTTGTTGTTGTGTGCTATCTGAGTCAGCGGCAACTAATTGCTGAGGTTCTACTCCATTAGCGATTAGCCCCCCGATCATACTGCTAGCAATGTTTCCACTGCCAATAAATGCTACTTTGAAATTTTCCATAGTCTAAATATTAGATTTTAAAAGATAATAGAAAGTATAACGATGTAGAAAAAAAATATCAGGTTAGAGATACCTATGTTAGGAGGTTTTATTTATTACGAGACCCAAATATAGCCGTACCAATACGGACGAAAGTCGCCCCTTCTGCAATTGCAGCTTCCATATCTTGTGTTGTGCCGATTGATAGAGTGTCAAATTCCGGTTTATTTTTTCTTAATTGATTAAATATCTTTTTTAGTGATCGAAAAGAAGTTCTCTGCTCATCTGTATTTGATTTTATCTCTGGCAGAGACATTAAACCCCTTATTCTTATATGCTTATAATCTTTAATTTCATCGATAAAATCTTCTATTTGCTCAATTGGAATACCAGATTTTGTTATTTCTCCGCTCGTATTAACTTGGATACAAACGTTTAAAGGGGGCATATTTTTAGGGCGCATTTCATCTAAACGACGCGCTATTTTTATCCTGTCTACGGTATGCACCCAACTGAAGTAGCGAGCAATTTGATTCGTTTTGTTTGATTGAACAGGCCCTATAAAGTGCCATACAATTTCAGGCTCTCTGATTGTCTTTATTTTTTCAATCGCCTCCTGACAGTAATTTTCACCAAAATGACGTTGATTCTCATTAATTGCCGAAATTATTTCTTCGATTTTTCTTGTTTTGCTTACAGCGATTAGACAAACGGAATTTTCTTCCCGATGATATTGCTTTTCAGCAGCGCTAATATTGCTACGGATTTTCCTAATATTATTGGCAATTTTCATAAAATAGTCACTATTTGGCACCTGCCGCTATTAACACTAGCGCAGTATTGCAGTACTCTATGGTATATAAAAGGTCGGTAAGACTCATAAGAATACAATAATAACATTATAGGAATAACCAATTTTATTGTCCTAGATATGCAATGAAAGAAAAGTTAAGAGCCAACGCCGATTTAACTAAAAAAGTAATATTTTAATCTTAAGTTTATAGGGAGAGGTTGTGATGGATAAAGTCCCCGATATTGGCGATCTTTTGAGAGCGGGTGTAAAGCAGGGTTGTTCTGACCTTCACTTATCAGCAGGTATGCCACCAATGATGCGTATTGATGGCGATATGACAAGAGTTAAAGTCCCCGAGATGGAACACAAAGACGTCTACAATATGGTGTATGACATCATGAATGATAAGCAGCGGAAAGATTTCGAAGAGTTTCTTGAATGTGATTTTTCTTTTGAGATTCCAAATGTAGCACGTTTCCGTGTTAATGCATTTAATCAAAATCGTGGAGCTGGCGCAGTTTTCAGGACAATTCCTTCTGAAATATTATCTTTAGAAACTTTGAATTGCCCAAGCATTTTTAAAGAAATTTCAGATTATCCAAGAGGTGTTGTTCTAGTAACAGGTCCAACTGGTTCTGGTAAGTCTACGACACTAGCGGCCATGGTTGATCATAAGAATAAAACGGAAAAAGGACATATTCTTACTGTCGAGGATCCAATTGAATTTGTTCATCAAAGCCAAAAGTGTTTAATTAATCAGCGGGAAGTTCATAGAGATACACTCGGGTTTAACGAAGCTTTACGTTCGGCGTTACGTGAAGATCCAGATGTCATTCTTGTGGGTGAAATGCGAGATCTTGAAACAATTCGTTTAGCATTGTCTGCTGCTGAGACCGGGCATCTCGTTTTTGGCACTCTTCATACAAGTTCGGCAGCAAAAACAATCGATCGTGTTGTAGATGTATTCCCGGCGGATGAAAAAGAAATGGTACGCGCAATGTTATCAGAGTCATTAAAAGCAGTAATTTCCCAAACACTATTAAAGAAACAAGGCGGAGGGCGTATTGCTGCACATGAAATTATGATTGGCACACCAGCAATACGAAATCTTATTAGAGAAAATAAAATTGCACAAATGTATTCGGCAATCCAAACTGGCCAAGCTTTTGGTATGCAAACACTTGACCAAGATTTACAACGGTTAGTACAGTCAAATGTTGTAACAAAAGAAGAGGCGGCATCAAAAGCTGCAAACAAAGACAACATTTAATTGCCATATAAGAGAAAGATTTTAAGCCAGGAGAGTTTGAATGGATAGAGAAAAAGCAATTAAGTATATGCGCGATCTTCTAAAGGCGCTTGTTGAGAAAGATGGCTCCGATCTTTTTATTACAGTTGGCTTTCCTCCAGCAATGAAGATCCATGGGAAAGTAACTCCTGTTTCAAAAACAGAACTTACGCCTGAAAATACTAAAGCATTATGTCAGGCCATAATGAATGATAAGCAATTAAAAGAGTTTGAAGCGACAAAGGAATGTAATTTTGCTGTTGCACCTCAAGGCATCGGACGTTTTCGTGCCAATGCTTATATACAGCAGGGCTATAATGGTTTGGTTTTACGTGTGATTGAAACCGATGTCCCAAATATAGATAAGTTAAAATTACCTGAAGTTTTAAAAGATACTGTAATGACTAAAAATGGTTTGGTTATTATGGTTGGAGGAACTGGCTCAGGAAAATCAACATCATTAGCAGCAATGATTGATTACAGAAATAGTAATAGCTACGGGCATATCATAACGATTGAGGATCCTATTGAATATGTTCATCCACATAAAAAAAGCATCATTATGCAAAGAGAGGTTGGAGTAGACACAGATGATTGGGAGATTGCATTAAAGAATACCTTACGCCAGGCTCCAGATGTTATTTTGCTTGGCGAGATACGCGATCGTGAAACAATGGAATTTGCTATTGCTTTCGCGGAAACAGGGCATTTAGCAATGGCAACTTTGCATGCTAATAGTTCCAATCAGGCACTCGATCGAATTATTAATTTCTTTCCTGAAGAGCGTAAAACACAGCTTCTTATGGATTTATCCTTGAATTTAAAAGCTGTCATTTCCCAACGACTGTTAAAAACTGTTGATGGTAAAGGGCGAGTTGCGGCAATCGAAATCTTATTAAATTCTCCGCTTATTTCTGATTTGATATTAAAAGGCGATGTACACGAAATTAAGAGTATTATGGCAAAATCGAATGAGCTTGGTATGAAGACATTCGATCAAGCTTTATTTGATTTATACGAGGATGGAAAAATTACTTACGATGATGCGCTACGTTCCGCAGATTCGATGAATGAGCTACGTTTACGTATTAAACTTGAAGGCAAGGCCGCAAAAGATAATGATGGGGCGGATGGATTAGATCATATCGTCTTACATGACGATGAAGAAGAAGAAGCCGGCAAAGTCCGCTAATAAAACTACCTAGTAAAATTATGAGCCAACCCAACCCTCTTACACCTCATCTTGAATTAATGGTGGAAAAAGAAGCATCTGATCTTTTTTTGACAGCTAATGCTCCTGTAAAAATTAAAATAGATGGCAAAATAATTTCTGTTGGAAAAACAATATTAAGCCCAGAAGCAACAAATAAAATCGCGCATAGCGTGATGAACAAAGAACAAGAAGCTATTTTTGAGGAAACATTGGAGTGTGATTTTGCTATAAGCCTGGAAGATTCAGATAGATTTCGTGTAAATGTTTTTAACCAACGCGGTCAAGTTGGTATGGTGTTGCGTCGTATACAAAGCAACATTCCAACAATTAAAGAATTAGGTTTTCCAGAAGTTTTATCAGAGATGAGTTTATTAAAGCGTGGACTGATACTTATGGTGGGTGCAACAGGGTCTGGTAAATCAACAACATTAGCAGCGATGATTAATCATAGGAACCAAAACTCATCGGATCATATATTAACAATTGAAGATCCTATTGAATTCAGCCATAAAAATATAAAATCAATTATTAATCAACGTGAAGTTGGTGTTGATACTAGATCATATGCAAATGCACTTAAAGCATCATTGCGCGAAGCCCCGGATGTTATACTTGTAGGCGAAATTAGAGCAAGGGAGACAATGGAAGCAGCGCTTGAATTAAGTAATACAGGCCATCTTGCTTTATCAACTTTACATGCAAATAATGCTGGGCAAGCAATAGAACGTGTTATCAATATGTTCCCCCAGTCAATGCATAAACAATTGTTATTGGATTTATCACTTAATGTCCGAGGAATTATTTCACAGCGATTAGTCAAATCAACAGATGGTAAAAGATGTGCTGCTCTAGAAATTTTAGTTATGACCCCGCACATACAGGATCTAATTTTAAAAGGTGATATTGAGGAAATTAAGGTAGCAATGGAAGAAAGCGGTAAAGAAGGAATGCAAACATTTGACACAGCATTATATAATTTGCATAAAGAAGGGCGCATCGAACTGGAAGAAGCACTTAATAATGCAAGTTCGCGAACTAATCTTGAAGCAAAAATTAATTTTGGTTAAATATAAAAAAATAACGTAGGCAAAAATATTTTACAAAAAATTAATTTATAATAATTAGTTGTGGAACTGAACAACATTTTTTGCCTCGAAAACGGGGCCGTCAACACAAACACGCTTCATTTCATTACCATTTTTAGTTTTAATTAATACTGTACAGCCAGCACAACCACCAACTGCACAAGCCATATACTCTTCTAGCGAAACTTGACAAGACAAATTATATTTTTTTGCAAGTTTGCTAACTGTTTTAAGCATCGCAGTAGGCCCACATGAAAAAATTTCAACTTCTTTTCGTTGGTCAGAATCTAGTTTTTCTAGCCATATATCGGCAAGTTGAGTTACATAACCATTAAAACAACCTGCATAATTTTTTAAACTTGTGAGGCGTGATGTTATTTTCCAATCTTCTAATAAGGTCATTGATGCTGTTACGTCCGCTGGCATTTCATTTATTATTGTTTTTGATGGTTGAGTTTTAAAAGGAAAAGGAATTTCGGAGCCCATTAATACGAAAGGATTTAGGTTTTTTGTCGTATCTTTAATATATTCTGCTAAAAAAATAATAGGCGGTATACCAACACCACCCCCGATTAGCAATGGACGTTTTTTATAATTTCCTGTTTTAAAGGGTTGCCCAATAGGGCCTATTAAATCAATTTTGTCTCCAATTTTCTTTTTAGATAATGCATCTGTCCCTTTTCCATGTACTTTGTACAATATATCTATTGTATTATTTTCAATAGAACTTCGCATAATTGACATTGGGCGACGCATGTAAATACTCGAGTCACATTGCATGTGAACAAAATGCCCTGGGTTTGCATGCATTGATGTTTCAGGAGCTCTCAATATCATATGATATTGTTTATTTTCATAAGTATTCTGTGAAATAAGCTCTGCCTGTTCCACATATAAAGTGTTGCGTGTCTTTTGATGGTCCATGTAATTAATCTATACTAAAAACTACTTTCCCATTTAATAAAGTGTGAGTTACTTTCCCCTGTAACTCCCAGCCATTAAAAGGCGTATTTTTTCCGGAGCTAAGCAAATGATTTTTATCTACGTTTATATTTGAATTTGGCTCATAAATACATAAGTCTGCATTTTTATTTTTTTCAATAACACCCTTATCGATACCTAATATTTTTGCGGGTTCCGATGTTAGTGCTGATATTGCTCGATTAAGTTTTATTTCCTTCCGATTTACAAGATGCAACATTAATGGAAGCAAATGTTCAATTGTTGATGCCCCTGATTCAGTAATACTGAATGGAGCAGATTTAGCGTTAACTTCATGTGGTTGATGATCCGAACACACCGCAGAAATTGTCTCATCACAAATTCCTTCAATTAATCCAACACGATCTCGTTCGCTACGTAATGGCGGTTTCAAGTGACAATTACTATCATAATCAGCGATATCCATATCTGTTAAATGAAGGTTGCAGATTGAAGCATCTGTAGTCACGTTAATTCCATTCTTTTTTGCTGTTCTAATTAAATCAACGGCACGTGCGGAAGATAAATGACAAAAATGAGCGCGGACATTTGTTTGCTCGATAAGTAATAGGGCACGACTTATTGCGATTGTTTCCGCTGTTTCGGGTATTGCAGGCAACCCGAGTCTAGTGCTAATAGCTCCTTCATGAGCAACTCCATTGTTTGAAATTTTTTCATCTTCTGCATATATGAATACAGTAAGATCACAGCTTTTTGCATATTCAAATGCCCGTCTTAGAACTTCTGTATTTTTAATTATGCTAAGAGCATTACTAACACCAATGCAACCTGCTTCTTTTAATAAATACATTTCTGCTAATTGCTCACCTTTTAGTTGATGCGTCAATGCCCCAAGGGGATATATATTTGCTCGATTTGTCTCTCTCGCACGTTGATGAATAAATTCAACAACCGCCGGCGTATCAATAACTGGTTTTGTGTCCGGCGGCATACTAACCGATGTTATACCGCTACTATTTGCAGCAAATAGCTCGCTATCAAAGTTACCTTTTTTCTCAGAACCAGGCTCACGTAATCTTGCACATAAATCTATCAATCCTGGCAAAACAATTTTGTCTTTTGCGTTAATAACTAAATCAGGGTTAAAACCATCTGGTTTTTTATTTAATGAAACGATCTTATTGCCAGCGATAAATAAATCCTGTGTTTGATCTAGTTTGCTAGAGGGGTCTAATAATTTTCCATTTTTAATTAAAACACGCATTATTTTTTCTTTTCCTTGTTCTCATTTTTATTTATTTGCCCCATGACCATTGCCATAATAGCCATTCTTATAGCAATACCATGACTCACTTGTTGCAGAATTACAGAGTGTTCCCCATCTGCAACATCAGAATCAATCTCAACGCCTCGATTTATTGGGCCTGGGTGCATTACAATCGCGTCATCTTTAGCATGTTTTAGTCTTTGGTTGGTTAGACCATACCTTTTAAAATATTCATTCTCACTTGGTAATAATGCACCACGCATACGTTCTCGTTGTAGCCTTAACATTACAACAACATCAACATCTTTTAGACCGCTATTCATGTCGTGATAAACATGCACACCAAGCTTTTCGATTTCTTTTGGTATAAGTGTGTGAGGCCCGATTATTCTTACCTCATTGACGCCCAATGTATTTAAAGCATGAATTTCAGAACGAGCGACACGTGAATGTAAAATGTCGCCAACAATGGCAACAGATAGTTTTGAAAAATCTTTCTTGTACTGTTTTATGGTAAACATATCGAGCATTGCTTGTGTCGGATGTTCATGTCTACCATCTCCAGCGTTAATAACGCTAATATGAGGGGCTACTTGTGACGTAATATAATGCGCTGCTCCACTGTTAGCATGACGCACAACAAACATATCGCAATGCATCGCTTCAAGAGTTCTCAGAGTATCGCTTAGTATTTCGCCTTTGCTCGTTGCCGATGTTGAAATATTCAGATTAAGTATATCCGCGGATAACCTTTTCGCTGCTAATTCAAAGGTTGTGCGAGTTCTTGTGCTTGGTTCGAAGAATAAATTAGCGATTGTTTTACCGCGTAGCAGCGGTACTTTTTTTACAGGCCTTTTATCAACAGTAGCAAATGATTCTGCGTAGTTAAGAATGGTATGGAGTAATTGTTGACTGAGTCCTTCAATAGAAAGAAAATGCTTTAGGTTGCCGTTTTTGTCGAGTTGAATATTGTTTCCAGTCATCCAGATTTTATAATTTCAAGTACCAGTGGCTCTGGGCCAGAGAGTTTAGCATGTTCTCCCGCTTTTAGTGTAATTCTTTTTCCAATCATATCCGCATGAATTGGCAATTCTCTGCCACTTCTCTCTATTAGAATAGCTAGTGAAATACTAGCAGGACGGCCGTAATCAAAAATTTCATTCATAGCAGCACGAATTGTACGGCCGGTATGCAATACATCATCGACGAGTATGATATGGCGATCATCTAAATCTGTTGATAATTTGCTTGGTCTAACCTCCGGGTGCATCCCAATTTTACTGAAATCATCACGATAAAAGGCAATATTCAGCTCGCCTAGCGAATCATCGAACTTAAGTTTTTGGTGTAGCTGGGTGGCTACCCAAACCCCTCCGCGTTGTATCCCAATCATTAACGGATTCTTATAGCCTTTGGTATTACAGTGAGAGCTTATACTCTCAGCCATATTTTCTATCAAAGCGTTTATATCTATTTTTTTTACCATATAACCCTTAGTCTTCACTATTATTATTAATTTGTCGATATTTGTTATTCAGTATTTTCACTAAACCACGTTTCGAGAATAAGTCTAGCTGATGTCGGATCGAGATCACGAGTTGATTTTAATTCACGTCTTGCCTCGTAGGATGAAAGTTGTTCACTAATCAGATCAACAGATAATTGAAAGCGATGTTCAAGTTGACGACCGAAATATTCCGCAGCATTCGTCATTCCCTGTCGGTCACCATCTAATGTAAGCGGGTGACCAACAACAAATTTATCAGGAGTCCATTCATCAACAAGGATCTTTATTTTTTCCCAATCTGGTTTTTTATTTATTACGGGTATTGTTTGTAATGCTCTTGCGGTAGATGTAATGGTTTGACCTACAGCCACACCTATACGTTTTTCTCCGTAATCAAAGCAAAGTAAAGTTTGGTTATTCACGTATTTAATTAGTATTAGAAGTATTTATCTAAAACTTTTGTTATTGATGAATTGCCACGTACGTAAAATATGTAAAATATCAACTTGATTTTCTATATTCTTTGGAAATGGCGAAAATGGAGCAGCTAATTCAACAATTCTTATTGCCGCATCATCTAAGAGTTTTTCACCTGATGATTTTCTAAGTGTAATTTCATTTATCGTTCCATCTTTATTTAACGCAACATCAAGCCTTAGACTGCCTGTTAAATTAAGTTTTTTTGCTTCTTCAGGGTAGTTTAAGTTTCCTACTCTTTCTACTTTTCTTCGCCATGCGTCCATATACGTCGCGTATTCATATTCCTTGGTGCTAGCAGAAATAAATTTTCTTTTAGGGCGTTTGGTTCGTTCTATCATTTTGCGCCTTACTTCATTATTAGATGTAGCAATTTCAAAACTATTTGAAAGTAATTCCTCAGAGGTCGGAATAGCTGGAGGCGATGGTTTTTTTGCTATCTTTTTCTTCACATCTAGTTCATCTAACTTTTCATATAAAAAGTCCGGTTTTTGTTTTTCTGAAACTAAATCGATAACTTCATTTTCTATATCTTTTACAGCAATTGTTTCGATATTTTCTTTGTTAACATCTAGAATTTCTGGGATCTCATTTTTGTTCATTTCTATATTATGATTTTGTAATAGTTCGCCTTCTATAGAAGGTCTTTCAATAGCCTGTTGGGTTAATTCAGAAAAATTTGATTCTATTGATGTCATTGGTTCTGTAATTTCTTTAGTTTCTCCACCACCCTCAAGATTTTTTTGTGCTAACACATTACTTTCTTCAGGCTCTTTTGTTTCCTGATTAACTAACACGATTTCCATTGTATTCATACGTGTATTTGCTCTGTCCTCTTTAGTAAAATTGACACCAAAAACAATAAGTGCGTGAATTAATATGGCAATACTTACAGTCAAACCAAGACGGTCATATGGAGTTGGTCCGATTTGTGCTAACAACACTTATACATCCTCTTTCTTACGTTTTTCTATTGTATCCATTAATTGAGCACCAATATCTATATGAAATATATTATCTAATTCTCTTATACAGGTTGGGCTTGTAACATTTATTTCCGTTAGGTAGTTACCTATTACATCTAAACCAACAAAGATTAAACCCATATCACTTAACCTGGGACCGACTTTCTGGCATATCCACTTATCACGCTCGCTTAATTCCATTCCTTTTGCAAGCGCTCCTTGAGCAAGATTTCCTTTAGAATTATTTTCATTCGGAATTCTGGCTAAAGCATATGGGACAGGCTCCCCATCAATTAGCAATATACGTTTATCACCATCTACTATTTCCGGAAGAAATTTTTGTGCCATCACATACTCCGAACTATTTCTTGTTAACGATTGTAAAACGTTCTTCGTGGTATTATCTAATTTAGTTATATGATGGATACCATCACCCCCCATACTATCAAGAGGTTTAATAATTGCCCCATTCTGTTCTTCCACAAAATTAAGAAGGATTTGCATATCTCTGCTTATTCTTGTCGGAGGTATACAATCTGGAAAATATGTGATGAAGAATTTTTCATTTACACTTCTAAGCGAAGTAGGATTATTTACTATTAGCACACCGCGTTTTTGCGCATGCTCAAGTATGTATGTTGAATATATATATTCAAGATTGAAAGGCGGATCTTTTCTCATAAGAATAACATCGAGATGCGATAAATATGCAGTTCGTTCTTCTGATAGTACATACCATTTCTTTAAGTCTTCTTTAACCTCCAGAATTTTCATGCGCGCCATGGGTTTATTATGATCCATATAGAGATCATTAAGTTCCATGTAGAATAGATCCCAGCCGCGTTTTTGTGCAGCGAGCAACATTGCAAAGGAGCTGTCTTTTTTTATATCAATCCGACTAATCGGGTCCATGACGATCCCTAATTTCATAAAACACCTATATTTTTTATATATACATATATAACCAGACTATAAACAGCTTTCTCAATAATTTCCAAAGTGTATGATGATAAAGCCACATTTTTTTGAATAACATCATTTTAAAATAAGATTATATTGTGAAAAAAATTAGAATATCGACTCGAAATAGCCCACTTGCTTTATGGCAGGCCAAATTCGTTAAACAAGAGTTAATACAGTTACATAACGATATTGAGGTAGAGTTAATCGGCATGCAAACAGAAGGCGATCGATTTTTAGACTCTTCATTAGTAAATATTGGCGGAAAAGGTCTTTTTGTAAAAGAACTAGAAGAGGCTTTACTAAGAAATGACGCTGATATTGCCGTTCATTCAATGAAAGATGTTGTCGTAGATTTACCAGAAAATCTTATATTGCATACCATATTGAAAAGAGAAGATAGTCGCGATGTATTAATATCAAATCGTTACAAACAAATTAATGCGCTACCTGATAATTCGATTATTGGGACATCTAGTTTACGTCGACAGTCCCAACTAAAGAGACTTTGTCCGAATATAGTTTTAAAAGATTTACGCGGCAATGTTGAAACGAGGTTACGTAAATTAGATGAAGGAGAATTTGATGCAATAGTACTGGCTGCCGCCGGAATGATTCGTCTTGACTTGCGTGATCGTATAACGCAATTTGTTTCTGACTCCCTTTTATTGCCAGCGATTGGTCAGGGAGCTATAGGTATAGAATGCCGTGCCGATGATTTTATCACCCAGGAATTAATTACCCCACTAAACCACGAAGAAACATCTCAATGTATTTTAGCTGAACGAGCTTTTAGTCGTCGATTACAAGGCGGCTGTCAATTACCCATTGCTGCATTAGCATCTATCGAGGGCAAAGAAATAATATTGAGAGGTTTAGTTGCAAAATTAAATGGCAGTGAAATTATAAAGTCAGAAAGAAAAGGCGATATTAGTGATTTTGAAAACATTGGTATTTCATTAGCGGACTTGTTGCTTGAACGCGGCGCAGACGTTATTTTAAAAAATTTTACAAAATAAATAGTTATTATGAAGTTAAATAATAAGCGCATATTAATAACGAGACCTGGCCAACAAGCTGATCATTTATCTAACCTGATTACAAATTATGGGGGGATTAGTGTTAAATTTCCAACAGTAGAAATCCAGCCATTAGGAAGAACTGATGAATTAACGGAATATTTTAATCGAATAGATAGTTATGATTTTATAATATTTATAAGCCGTAATGCAGCTGAAATAGCAATCAAAAAATTTGTTAGCAATATTAATTTAATTAGAGATATTCAACTTGTTGCGATAGGCTCGGGCACAGCTAAAGTAGTATCCAGCAGCAGCTTAAAAAATATTATTTTTCCTCGTGATAATGCAGATAGCGAAGGTTTGTTAAATCTCGAAGAGATGCAAAGCAATAAGATTTCTGATAAAAAAATTTTAATTATACGTGGTGTTGGTGGGCGTGAGTTATTAGCTGATAGCTTAAAGAAAAGAGGGGCAATTATAGACTGTATTGAGATATATGAAAGGAAATTGCCTAGGTACGAAGAACACGAAATAAATAAGGCATGGCATGATAATAATCCAGATGCAGTTGTTGTAACAAGCAAAGAAGTTCTTAATAATTTGATAGTTTTATTAAAAAATGATACGAAAGAACTTTTTATAACACCACTTGTGACTATGTCTGAACGTATTGCCGAATACGCTAGAAAGAAGGGTTTTGTATCTACAATATCTGTTGTAAGAGAAAAAAGTGATGATGGTATATTAACCAGTCTCCTTGAACTTTTTGAGGATTAATTGTAATGGATGAAATAAAAGAAAAAGATAGTATCTTGCTTGATCAGGTAAAAAAAGAATCATCGAATAAGCACGTTTTATTTTTCTCATTATTAATTATTATTTTTATTGCTGGGTTTTATTTTTTCAGTAATAAATATATTAGTAGTGAAAGGCTAATCGATCAGAAAATAAGAAAAATGGAAAATATAGTTAATAGTATAAATAGCATTATTAATAATAATCAATCAATGTTAGTAAAAATGCAAAAGAAGTTAGAAGAGTACGAAGATGAAAAAGATGTTCTTACGGATTTAGTGTCACAGCCTATTAGGGAGCAGTTCAATATTAATAGAGACTATGCATTATCAGAGGTCGAACATTTATTAACTATCGCAAATCATAATCTAATATTGGGCTATGACTATGAAACGACTTTAACAGCGCTTGATGCGGCAAGTATTAGGTTAGGTGGAATTAACATAGAAGAAGCAACTACCATTCAACAACAAATTAATAAAGATATTGATATTTTAAGATCTAGTAATCAAGAAGATTTGAGTAGTTCTATTTTATTTTTGTCTGAGTTGTCAGCTCGTATTGATAGTTTTCCTTTAAAAAGAATATTGATGCAGGATAATTCACAAAATAATAAAAAAATAAATAGTGAAGAAGCAGGAGAAATAAAAAATTTCTATAGACTTATTGTAGATGAGCTTAAGAGTTTAGTTGTTATTACTAGAAATGAAAATCTTACAAAGGATTTCTTTCTGCCTGATGAAATTAATTTACTTAAGTTAAGCATTAAATTTGAATTAGCCAGCGCTAAATTTGCCTTATTAAATCGGGATAAAGAAAATTTAAACATCACAATTCTTCAGATTAGAAATTATCTGGCGAATTATTATGATTTAACGAACCCGGAAACTCAGAATGTTTACGGCGATTTGTCTAAGGTAATGGATTTAGAAATTACACCCCGATATATTGATCTCACCTCTTCTCTGGAGTCCATC
>CAZJED010000005.1:0-1308 GCA_964544965.1 uncultured Enterobacteriaceae bacterium | reverse complement strand
TATGAAGTATTTATTGCAGAGCCTATTAACGTTATTTCTTGCTATTGCTATCGGATCAATCATTGTAGAAGATCCAGGTTATATGTTTTTGTCTATATTAGGTTGGAAAATTGAAACTAGTGCTGTTTTATTTTTTATAATTTTATCTTTAGTTTTTATATTAGTTTATTTTTTGGTACGAAGTTTAGTAAGAGTATGGCAATTACCAGAAGACATAAGAATTTGGAAGACAAATAAAAAACAGTATCTGAGTGAAAAATATATAACAGATGGTCTTATTAATATGACAGAGGGAAACTGGCAAGAGGCAGAGAGTAAATTTTGTAAAGCCGCTTCAAATAGTAAAAATCCATATATTATCTATCTTTGCGCCGCACGTGCTGCACAGGAGATGAACGCATTAAAAAAAAGGGATGAATATTTAAGACTAGCTCATACCCATAATCCAGATGCTACTCTTACTATTGGATTAACGCAGGCAGAATTACAATTAAATCAAAAACAAACAGTACAAGCGCTTGCGACTCTTAATAATTTACATGAAAAATGGCCAGAACAACTTCGAACAAAACAATTGCTTTTAGAAACATACACTTTGCTTAACGATTGGCAGGCGGTAATAGAATTATTGTGTTTAATTGAAAAAAAGAATATATACACACATGATATTATAGAAGATAAAAGAATTAATGCATACGCAGGATTATTAAAAGATGCGGGAATCTCGGGAGATAGAAAAAAACTTAACAAACTATGGGAGGAGATCCCGCGCAAATTAAAACATAAACATATTTTAATTGAAGCATACATAAGCGAAAGATTGAAATTCGCAGATACAGTAGATTGCGAAGTTTTGTTAAAAGCTGCAATTAGACGTCAGTGGGATCGAAAGTTAGTTCGATTATATGGGTTTGTCATCGCGCAAGACTCCGATAAACAATTACACACAGCTGAATCATGGTTGAGTACTTATACTCACGACCCAGCACTACTATTAACAATTGGCAGGATTTGTATACGCAACAGTTTATGGAGTAAGGCAAAAGAATATTTGCAAAAGAGCATTGATATTAAAGAGAGTGCCGATGTTTTTTTTCAATTTGCGAATTTATATCGAGACCAAGGGGACTATAAACAAGCCGCTGTATATTATGAAAAAGGACTGGCTCTAATCTCAGAGAAAAAATAAATTGAAGATATATTATTAGTCTTGATGGATGAGAAGCACTAACTTCTAAAACACTATATTAATCCCCGCACTTACCCCAAGCGAATAAGCGGTTTGATCAGAGACTCTGCCATCAAATT
>CAZJED010000004.1:21058-40021 GCA_964544965.1 uncultured Enterobacteriaceae bacterium | reverse complement strand
TATTAGTGAATGCCTCATTGAAATACATGGGCAACACGCACATCAAACAATATCACAACCAAAAACACAACGAAAATTACTTGATCAATTTGGCCAATATGAGTCAACCCTAACTGAAACAATCAACACCTATCAGGAATTAATGGAAATAGATAATAAAATCAAAGAATTGAATACAAGTAGTGATGACTTTGAATCAACATTAACTTTACTAAAATATCAAATAGAGGAATTAAACAAGTTAGCTATAGAAGAATCAGAATATGGCAAGCTAAAAGAAGAATTTAAAAGACAATCAAATTCAAAACATATTATAGAAGCATGTCACGAAATATTAAATAAATTATCAGAATCGGATACCAATATAAATACAAAACTATTGAAGTGCCAAAAAGAAATAGATGAGCTCTGCTTGCTTGATAACTCACTTAACAACATACCTACACTAATTGATTCAGCAGTAATACAGATTAATGAAGCAACTACAGAACTAAAAAATTATTTAAATGAATTTGATGCTGATACAAGTCAACTCAGCTCACTAGAGAGTCGACTAGATAAACTAAATGAACTTGCACGGAAATATAAAAAAAGACCTGATGAGCTACCAGATCATTTAAATTTATTAATCAAACAATTAAATGAACTAGAAAACAGTTTCGAGCAACGAGAGAAATTAGAACTAAAGCAAAAAGAACTGACAACAAATTATTTTAATCTTGCTGCTGAATTAAGAAATAAAAGAATAAAAGCTGCAAAAGTTTTTTCAGAGGAAATAACAAATAAGATTCATGAGTTAGGTATGGCAGGAAAATTACAAATAGATGTTGAGCCAATTAATAGTAAAAACCCACATCAGTTTGGGATGGATGAAATCACTTTTATGGTTTCAACAAACCCAGGGCAACCATTAAGGCCTATTGCAAAGGTTGCATCGGGTGGCGAATTATCTCGCTTGAGCCTGGCTATTCAAATAATAAGTTCAAAAGATAACAATACGCCAACGATGATTTTTGATGAAGTTGATGCGGGTATTGGTGGTGGTGTTGCTGAAATTGTTGGTAAATTATTAAGTACTCTAGCCACTCATAGCCAAATATTTTGTGTTACACACCTTCCACAAGTTGCTTCATATGGACAGCAGCATTTTCAAGTAACTAAAAACACAAAACAAGGTGAAACATATACCGAAGTAAGAAGTCTTGATGAGAAAGAACGAATTAATGAAATTGCAAGAATGTTAGCTGGCATGGAAGTGACAACTGAAAGTCGTGCTAATGCAGAAAGAATGCTAGCACTCAAGTAATCAAAAAAATATCTTACTTTTTTGATTTCACGTATAAAACTAAACTGTGTTCGATCAACTCAAACCCATGTTTCTTTGCTATTCTTTTTTGTAATTCTTCAATTTCTTCATTTTCAAATTCGATAATTTCGCCTGTATCTAAATGAACCATATGATCGTGATGAGTACCACGATCAAGCTCAAAAACAGAATGGCCGGAATCAAAATTGTGGCGAATAACTAATCCGGCAGCTTCAAATTGTGTTAGAACCCTATAGACAGTAGCTAGGCCAACTTCTTCACCATGATCTATTAAAATTTTATATACATCCTCAGCACTTAAATGTTTATCCGGACTATCTTCAAGAATTTGAAGAATTCTTATTCTGGGTAAAGTTGCTTTGAGACCGGCTTTTTTCAAGTCTGTTGCTTCCATCAAAATCTCCTAGCTAAAAATCTCAGCATTTAAAATTAGTAAAAACTAACAACAATATAATGGTAATTATAATAAATGTCGTTGAGGAATTCGATAGTAAACGTTATTCTCCCCTCTAGATTGCCTGACTTCTAGAATTTGAACATAATGAAATTTATCCTAATACTTTTTCTATTTTGCCTGATATATGGCTGTAGCCGTAGCTATGACGGGGGTTTTAATGCGCCATTACTTCATAAAATTGACATACAACAGGGAAATGTTATTGATCAGGAAATGCTTAATAAATTAGCTCCGGGAATGGATAAAAAACAGGTGAAATTTATAATGGGTACACCTGTTTTAATTGACCCATTTCATAATGAGCGTTGGGAATACGTTTACAGTTTCCAAGAAGGAGGTAAAGTTAGAGAACAACGTCATATCACACTTCATTTTGAAAATGGTAAACTGGCATATATTTCGGGAGATATTGAAGTGTCAAATATTCCAAGACGGAAAGAAGAAATTATTACTGAGGATAATGCAATTATAGTCCCTGAATCTGATCAAGAAGAAAAAGGATTTTTTAGTCGCTTATTCGAAAAAATAAACCCTCTAGATGGTAAATAATAATTATTCTCCGTAAATATCAGATGCTCTTTCTATAAAAGCATCCACTAATGAGTCTGTTATTTTCTTAAAAGCTGCGCCAAAAGTATATCTTAATAATTTATTTTTAAACTCAAATTGCATTTCTAGTAAAACTGTAGAACCACCACTAGAATTATTTTGAAAATTCCATTCGCCGTTTAATATCTTAAAGGGGCCTTTTATAAGTTTCATACTAATTAATGAGTCTTGTTGCATGGTATTTTTTGTTGTAAATATTTTTTTTATTTTTCCTATAGAAATTGAAACAGATGCTACTAATTCATTATTGCCATGATTTGTAATAATTGCATCAGTACACCACGGAAGAAAATCTGGATAAGCTTCTATATCATTAACTAATGTGTACATTTGATTAGCACTATATTTAACATTAGCTTTTTTACTTATTCTGATCACTGCATTATATTTTAATTATCAAGAGAAATTAATTTAAATAATCCCATTGTATTAAGAAAAATAATAATAACTCCTAATGGGGCAATATAACGAATAGTAAAACGCCATACTTTATAAGTAATTTTATCGCCAAGCCCTAATTCATCAACCGTTGATGATCGTGACATTAACCAAGAAGTAAATATAGCTACTAATACACCGCCTAAAGGCAACATAATATTAGATGTGAGGATATCGAAAACATCAAATAGGCCATTCTTTTTAATCGCGCCTACAAAACTAAATTCAAATGCCCAATGATTAAATGATAGGACTGTTAATAAACCAAGAAGCCAAGCAATAAACCCTGCTATATATGCAGCTTTTGTGCGAGTCATGTTTTTATTTTCAACCAACCAGCTTACTGCTGGTTCAAGCAATGAAATTGAAGAAGTCCATGCAGCAAACATTAATAATATAAAAAATAAGCAGCCAAAAAATGTCCCGAAAGGCATTTGGCCAAACGCAATTGGTAATGAGATAAAAATAAGCCCTGGGCCGCCAGCAGGCTCAAGCCCATAAGTGAATACAATTGGAAAAATCGCAACCCCTGCAAGAATTGCAACACCAGTATCAGCTAATGCAATAGCAAAACAATTAAAAGTAATCGAAGAATCTTTAGATAAGTAAGAACCATAAATCATTATTGCTCCCATCCCAATACTTAGACTAAAAAATGCCTGGCCCAGTGCTGGTAAAAAAACATCCGAAAAAAGGTTCTTATCTGCCAAGGAATCAAAATTAGGAATAAAAAGATAACTAAGTCCGTCAAGAAATTTTTCGGTACTCATTGCGTAACCAACCATAACTAGAAGTAAAATAAACAATGCGGGCATCAAAAATTTGACAGCTTGCTCTAGTCCACTTTTAACGCCCCTGGAAACAACATAAATAGTTAAAAACATAAAAATGGTATGCCAAAATAATAATATTTTTGGATTTGAAATTAGTTCGTTAAAAATCGATGTTGTTTGATCTGCATTTGAACCAATAAAATCACCCATACCAGTCTTAAAAATAAAGGCGATTGTCCAACCTGCAATCACACTGTAATAAGATAAAATAATAAAACCGGCTATAACACCGAGCCACCCGAGTAAACACCAGTTTGGATTTAACCCTTCCTCGACTGCCAAAGTACGCATTGTGTTAATAGGGCTTTTTCTTCCGCGACGACCTAATAATATCTCCGCCATCATAATAGGAATCCCCATCATAAAAACACAAAACAAATAAATGAGAACAAAAGCGCCGCCGCCATTTTCACCTGTCAAATAAGGAAAACGCCAGATATTACCAAGACCAACAGCTGAACCTGTTGCGGCTAAAATAAAAATCCAACGTGATGACCACTGGCCATGAATAGATGTACGGATTGATGTCATATACTATGCTATTTTAAATTACTTACATCCTTATGGATACAACACCTGTTATAATTTAGGGTAATTGAATTCAGGCTAACAGGAATGAGCGGAAAAAAGCAATCTATTGGCGGAAAAACAATCGTACTTAATAAAAAAGTACGTCGGGATTACTTTATCGACGAACGCTTTGAAGCAGGAATCTCACTAAAAGGATGGGAAGTAAAAAGTCTTCGCGCTGGAAAAGTTGAAATCATTGATAGTTATATACTACTAAAAAATAGTGAAGCCTATTTGTTTGGCGCTCTCATTACACCGCTGTCAACTGCTTCTTCGTTTATAAGTGAAACCCAAAGAAACCGAAAGTTATTATTACATCGTGTTGAACTGAATAAAATTATTGGCGCTGTTGAACGTAAAGGTTTTACCTTAGTGCCTACTGCGCTGTACTGGAAAAATGGTCATGTAAAATTAGAAATCGGAATCGGTCGTGGTAAAAAGATGCATGATAAAAGAGAAACTGAGAAAAAACGTGATTGGCAAAGACAAAAAGCACGGTTAGTTAGACATTAATATTCTTCTTATATTTGAACTTTTTATAGAATCTTCTAGTCTCATTTCACCAGCATTTATCATTCATCGAACATCGATGTTTAATTAATGTCTATTCAGCTATAATTCCTGATAATTGGACATGAAATATCTTTGGGGGTGTACAGGTTTCGACGTGGATATGAAGCCCAAGGGGCATGCCGAGGCGCAGACTACCTCGTAAATACAGCTGCAAACTTTATAGTTGCCAACGACGACAACTACGCACTAGCTGCTTAATAACCAGTCATAGTGCCGTCTGACTGATAATGTGCTTGTGCACTCAGATCCAGGCGTCGACTCACACAAGATCGCGATGAAACTTGTTCGAGGTGGATTCGTTAAATTTTTTCGAAATCGCTTTTTGTTTTTCCTGCCATTCGGGTAGCAAAGAGTTAAATCAATAGAACTGGCTAAGCATGTAGAACCGACGGTAGAGGATTTGCGGACGCGGGTTCGATTCCCGCCGCCTCCACCATTAAAAATGCCAAATTACTTCTTTTTTATTCTTTAGAAACTAAGCTAAAATAACCTGATAGGTGAGAATTAATTGAAAGAAAGAATAAAACTAATGAGTTATAAAGATAATAAAACTAGAACCATAAAATTACTGTGTTTACTCAGTAGTCTTTATTTATTTTCTTACGCATATTCCTTGGATGTAGCAGGTGCTAAGGAAGATGTGAAAGAAATGGAAGAAATTGAAGTAGAAGGCACAATTGAAAAAGGGGATCGCGCCTACACGCAGCAGGATGGTAAACGCTTCATTACTAATCCATATGGGGTTAAAAAATCGATACTGGCAGTTGCTGAAGAAACAAAAGCAAAAGGAAAGAAAAAACGTATTAGCACAAGAGGGATAAAAATGCCGCCAGATTATGTTGGTCGTTCAATCTACAGATATCAACATACATTCCCTAGTGGTGGTAAATTTAGTTACTACGAAGGTAAAGATGGCTTTGTAGGGTTAGGCTTTCATTCAGATGACGGTGTAATTGTGCTAGATGTTCTGGATGGTGCGGGACCATTTGCTTCTCCAATGTTGTGGGGCCCCTATGACCAAATTGTCGGTGATAAAAAAAGATCGACTATGGAAATGATGATGGGTGATGGAAGTCAAGATGGTATGGGTTTATTAAAATCAGGTTATGCAATCGGTTATATGGCAATTATGGATGATGAAGATTACTCTGATTTGGGAACTGCCTACGGGAATGCGATTAACGATGCAGTCAAAGGTTTAGCATCAAGTAACACTGCTGCAAATTAAGTTTTAATAACAATATTTTATATTTTAGTGCTTGTATTCCCATTCACGCCAACCTTTTAATAACGGAAAATATAAACCAAGCTTTATATTCTTGTCTCCAAATCCTTCCATTAATGCAGCATATTCTTCAAGTTGCAGTTTGTATTTTTCTTTTTGGTTGTTAAGAAAATTATCAAGATCAGTGCCTTCATGAGGACTTGTTTTATAATCAATAATCCAACGCGTTCTATCTTTATCAAGAAAAGTTCTATCTATCACCCTTTTAATTAGTCTGTTATTTACTACTCCACTAACTGGAAACTCATTACGTTGGCCATCGTGATCATTTGAAAGTATCCACTGCCCACGCTCATCATTTAACATGTTTGTCAGTGCATCGAAAATATAATTTATTGCTTTCTCTCTCTCATCTAGTGGCACACCATATTGATGAAGTAATTTTATAAAACTATGTTCCTCGGACTTCAAGCGCTCTACGGTCCAACTCTCCATGCCATCCTCGGCCATCTGCTGAAGTGTTCGATGCACTACAATGCCAACAATTTTGATAGCCTCGCCAGCCCATTTAAACTCGGTAAATTCATGATCATCCTCAGTTATATTTTCTATTGGCGGTGTCCAGAGAGATTTTACTTGGATATCTTCAGGTAATGCCCAGTTATCTGGCAAACGTCTTGTTTTTTGATCTGGCATTTCATTATCTTTTGCAGGATCTTTATCTTCCTTGATTTGCTTTTCAAAATCATTTTCAATGCCAGGCCAAAGATATGATAATGATGAACCTTTATAAGGTTCTGGCTTACATAAGTTGCCGGCAATGAAGTGTATTGTTCGTATTGCGCGAGTTGTGGCAACATAAAGCATTCTTCTCTCCTCATTGCGTTCTGCTCTTTTATTAAATGCACGAATAAAATTATATATAGATTGCTTTTCCTCTCCTAATTTTGGCTTCACGAAAACTGCTTCACAGTCAGAAAACGTAGCTAACAAAGGGGATTCAGATAAACCACCCGGTCGGCGATTTAAACCAGGCAAAATAACATGATCAAACTCGAGCCCTTTAGCCTTATGCATTGTCATGATTTCCACAGGATTTGGTTCATCAGATACATCTGAAACATTTAGCTCATCAATACGCCTTTTTAATTCCTGAAAATCATCGATTATCCCTCCCTTACTAACTTCATCGAGCAGTGAAAAATATTCTTTTGCGTACTCAAACTCATTTTCATCTTTTAATATTGCAGGACCACCCAATCGATACCAAAGTTTTTCAATAATATCTCTAGTAGGTGTACTATGTTGTTCCATAGCCGCTTGCATATTTAACTTGAAATTTTCCAATCGATTTTTTTCATCTTTCTCTAACTCACTGACTAATTGGTTGTTAAAAATACACTGCCAAATTGTGTCCTTTTTATTTTCTTCACACAAAATAGATAGCGACTCTATCGTTAGACCACACCATGGTGCGCGCAAACATGCTAGCCAAGCAATGCGATCTGCATGAAAAAGAAAAGCACGCGTTAAAGCAAGTAAATCATGAGTAACAGGTTGGCCGCTAAGTTTAAAAATATCAACTGCATTGAAAGGTATCTTATTACGCTTTAGGATGGGAAGTATCTTAGTTATGTGCGAACGGTTACGCACAAGAATAGCAATTGTTTCCTTTTTTTTTGGTTCGAATTTTTTTATTTTTTTAATTATCTCAATAATTCTTTCAGCCTCTTCCGCATCCACATCACCATACACACAATGAGCATGTAGATAAGAATTCTCGCTTTCTAGGTTTGCTGCAACCGAATCAGAAAATGAAACAGCTCCCTCACTTTGACTTTCTTCTGGAAAAATTTGAGCGAATTTCTCGTTAACCCAGTTAACAAGACACGGGTTTGATCTGAAATTTTTCTTAAGTGTTAGCGGTTCGAGAGTAATGTTTCCTAGATTTTTTTCATTAAAGATTTTTAGAAAAAATTTAACCTTGGCTCCACGAAACCCATAAATTGCCTGCTGTGGATCGCCAACTAAAAATAAGGTTCGGCCATCGCCAACTGACCATTCACGCGTCAAACGATGTAATAATTGATATTGTGATTCAGAGACATCCTGAACTTCATCAACCAGAAGATGTTTAATTTGATAATCAAGGCTCAACGCGATATCTGTCGGACAATCATCATCGCCAAGTGCTCTCACTGCGTGTTGCGATATGCCAGTAAAATCTAATAGATTACGCTCAGCAAAAGTTGCATCTAGTTGAGCGGTAGTTCTCTTAAGTAGATTCTTCGCCGGATCAATCAAATCCCATCCCTCTACCAGAAATTCAGCTGAATTAGGTAAATCTAGGATTTTTTGCAGTCTTTTTCTTGGTAAATTGCTATGTTCTAATTTCTCGATCAGACTTTTTACAATAGAACTTTTTCGCCAAGTTCCGCTCTTTGTTAAAAGTTTTCCGCTGATGTCATGCCAAACAGATAAATTTTCTATATCGCAATCTGGGAATCTTGATACCCCAAGTAATTTAATTACTTCTTCTTTACACTCTTTCGAAAAAATTTCTGCTACACTTTTTAATTCTTTTCTTATTCTATCTTTTAATTCTTGCTGCATTTCCTTTTTTGTAAATTTTTTGCAGACTTGATCTAGCCACAAATCTCGTGTTTCTAACATGTTGATAACTGACTTTTTAAGTTTTTGTATATCATTTTCATTATGTAAGATTATTTTATGAACAGAATGAAAAAGCTTTTTATCCTTATCTAATGAATTTAATGTTTCATCTATAGCAATTTCGTACAAAGGTCTTGCGTCATCTGTGACATCTGGTTGTGTACCAAAACTTGCTAATATTGGCATTCTTCTTGTTAAAAAAGAGCATAATCCATCAATAGTCTGTATACGTAGACGGTCTGGGGAATCATTCAGGTGCCAATTTTTTTCTTTGTCTCGTTTTAAAACACGATTAGCCAAACTAATCATATATTTCGCATGTTTATTTTCCGGATTTTTTTTTGAACGCGCATTATCTAGGTTATTTAAAATTTTTCTGCGCATCTCATTAGTTGCTTTGTTAGTAAAGGTAACTGCTACGATTTCTTCTGGTGAATCAGCTAAAGAAAGTAGTTTTAAATAACGAGCAATTAATAAATCGGTTTTACCAGAACCGGCAGGTGCTCTTACAATAAATGATTTATCAGGCTTAACCGCTTTCTTTCTCGCCTTATCGTCTTCAGCTATTTCATTTTTCACGCTTTCGTTCCTCAATTCGACAAAGACTATCTAGATGACAATATCTGCAGACACTAGTGTCCCGTGGGTCGACAACAGCATGGCCTTTAACAAATTCATTTGCTAGATTTTCTAATGTATCCTTCCAAGCATCTAATCGTTCTTTCATAGAACAGACTTCCGCTCCCTTTGCTTCAGAAAAAATATTTTCATGTTCAACATATCCATCAAATCTAAGTTCCCCAGATTTTAAAATTGCATAAACTAGTCCCTTTAATGAATATTCAGATGTAACAGCATACAAGGGTAATTGTGGTTCTTTCAGTCTGTCTTTTTTCCAGTTATTTTTTGTTGCCGTACCGGTTTTATAATCGATGATTAAATAAGAACCATCGGCTAACCTATCAATACGGTCTATGCGTAAATGAAACTCAATACCAGAAAAAGTAACTATCTTCTTTTCTTCCTTTTCAAGAACTTCGAATTTTGATCTATTCAATTCAATTTTTAGCCACTCTTTTAATAAATCACGTACCCTAAGCTGTTCTAAATGAATAAACCACGGTTTAAATGTTTCAGGGTTTCTTGATTTATGATTCTCGATAGCTTCTGCTACAACAGAGCAAACTATATCATTCAGTTTAACTTCAGATAATGATTGCAAATTATCTGATGTCTTAAGTTCTCGCCAAAGATATTCCAAAACACGATGAATGAGTTGGCCGCGACCAGCTGCATCTAAGGTGTCATCTAGATCTTCAAGAATATCTGTATGTAATCGATGTTTTGCAAATGCTCTGAATGGGCAGGCTGATTGATCATAGAGTAGTGAACTATTGGCAAAAACTTTCTGCTTGTTTTTAATTACTGGCGCATAAAAATCTTCAATTTCTTCTATCACATCTTGATTAAACATTCTTTTTCTATAATCATCTTCGGGCACTTCGTTATATTCTTCTGGTTTATATTTTTTAATTAAAACACTCAGTCTTTCACGTTCCTCATCACCTTCTTTTTTTACATAGCTAAATACCAAGTTTTTTGCTGATCTCACTAATTTATCGGTAATATCTACCGCTGCCTGAAATCGTGTTTCAGGAGTAGTACCTGGAACGTTCTTATGACAATCATAAGGAATGAAACCATAGTAAGTGCTTGATTGTTCCCAGCTATCATCGCGTGCATTTGTAATCCACAGATAATCAAACTGTGCGCCCGTAACACCTGTCATACCTAAAATTTGAATTGGTGTTTCATAAGGAATTTCAGGCTGAAAAGGTGTCTCACCTAACATTTTCTTTAATTGGAAAAGTGCCGTATTAAAGTCAACAAATTCGTCAAGTTCAGCCAAGCTACCAAGATCACTTAATACGTTGTTCCATTTATCGAGCGTCTGATGTTCCTCACTACTTAATTTCGCTTTAGGCCACTCAAAGATTGCGAGCCAGTCAGTAAAATTTGTAACCCACTGAGAGAGTTTCATCTTCTTCTTTGTCTGACTTTGGAATAATTGATTAAATTTTTCTAACGATCTAATGAACTTACGGCATTTACCTTTACTGACTGAAACTACACGCGATAAAGTAATTCTGGTTTCACCAATCCTTCTCAGTTTCCTATCAAGTATTGGCCCCCCGTCTACATCAACAAAAGGAGAGTTTAATAACTCTGATAAGTTACTCATTGGAATTTTAGGGGCTCCAAGTGAAAGTAAATTAATAGCAATATGTATTAACGGATAGGTTGATAAAGGTTTTCCCATTGAGATTGAATACGGCTTTGGAAACGTTAGCTTAGTTTTAGTAAATTTTTCTGGAGTTAATACAGAACTAAAGCCATACTCTAACTTTCCTCGTATATTACTTATGTTCCTGAAAATAATGCCAATCGTTACATTATTGTTTTCTTTTAATTTTTTCTTTGCCCAACAGGCTGCAGCGTGAATTTCTGAATCCAAATCTTTTTGACTACTAAATGCTATTGATTGATGATGATCTTTAATATCAGGAAGATCAACATACATATCTAAATCAATTAATAACTCTCTAATTTTAGACTGTTGCTTTGTTAATTGATCAAAACCATAGAAAATTATTTTTTCAGAATGGAAAGTAATCTCTTTAAAATGAGAAGTAATGTAATCAGGCAGACATGCATCATCTAACCAGCTATTATTATTCTTTTCTCTTTCATATGAGGATGCCCATTCTTTAAAAGCATTTGCATCTTCTGTTAAATCAATATCTTTTGGAAAAATAGGTATCCCCCATTCTTTACATAACTTATAACAGTTAATTGATGCTTTTGAAGTTTCATCGATATGTAGCAGACGATCAATATATTTTGAATTTCTAATTATTTTTTTCCACAGCCACTGCTGTTGAAAAGAATTAAGTAATATCGATGATTCTTTTGTTGAAAATAAAAGTTTATCGAAAATACTTTTGCACCAACCCTCCCACGGTAAGCAACAAGGTGTTACCCATGAAATTTTTTTCTTTATATTCTCTTGTGAAAATTGATATAAGATATGACGACTTAATCTTTTCGTTGGTGTAACAATCGTCACTTCATCTTCCATTAACTGAATGAGATTAATATCCATTTTAGAAGCGGGAAATATTTATCAAGCCTAAAATACTCCCCTTTTAAATAGAATCGATTAAAGTTGGATCATCAATATAGGGGTTACGGGTTCCCTGAATCTCTTCAATGCGGTCATTGCGTGATTTTTCTTGTTTGCTTGGTAAGTCTTCCTTGTTCCAGCGCTTGAGTTGATCAATTATTTCCTTCTCAAGAGGAAGTCCATATTTAGTGTGCATATAAAAAATCGAACGTGAAATATTGCCTCGGGCTAGCGGCCTAGGCTCAACAGACTTTAGGCTGCGTTCAAAATCGCAATTCTTAAAACGCCAATCTTCACCTTCTATAATTCCGTAGAACATATTACGGCGTGCGACGCTGGCATCCTGCCATACAGGATAGAGATTCTGCATATCAGCTTCCATACGGATAAATTTTGAATTCTTTTTAAGTCTACACTGACGCCGGCTTTTGCAATTTAGAAAATCTAACATTTGCCTAACAGGGTAAATATGTTCTATGACAAATAAATAATCCTCATTTATGCCAAGAGAATTCTCAAAGCGATAACCACAATAAAGTGACCACCCTCCACCAGGATAAAGATCATTCCAAAAAATATTTTCTGAAATCTCGTCATAGTTCTCAATAGGCGGTTCTTCAGCGTAACCGATATTAAAAAATAGACTTAAAAATAAAAAGAAATTTAGCCGTGATATATGCTTCATAACATACATATTATACTCTATGGTATTATCATTATTCTATTAATTAATTAAATTTTCAGTATGGCGACAATATTAAACAATAAAGAAATGCTCGAGAAAGAATCTGATATGGATTTGGGTAAAAAAATATATGATTGGAAGTATATTCTTGCGGTTGTAAAAAAACACAAAAAGCAATTATTTTTGGCAAATTTGATTGCAATAGTTGCGACACTTGCAAGTATTCCTGTTCCTTTGCTAATGCCACTCTTAGTTGATGAAGTTCTGCTGAATAACCCGAGTATTGTCGTAGAAACGATCAATAATATGACGCCATTACCATGGCATGGCCCTCTTCTTTATATTCTATTTATTCTTGCACTTACACTAATTCTACGAATATCTTCATTAATACTTGGTGTATTTCAGGCAAGACAATTTACCATAATATCAAAAGATCTTATCTATGAAATGCGTCGTTCGCTTTTATTAAAATTAAATAAAGTTTCCATGACAGAATATGAAACATTAGGTAGTGGCACCGTTACCTCATATTTTGTAACTGATCTCTCAACTGTCGACGAATTTATTGGAACTACAGTTAGCAAACTTTTAATTGCAGTTTTGACAATTATTGGCGTAGCAATAATTTTAATCATAATGCACTGGCAGATAGCAATGCTGATACTTTTTGTCAACCCTATCGTAATTTATTTTACAAAAATATTAGGTGGGCATGTTAAGGAATTAAAGAAGAAAGAAAATTCTGCTTTTGCTATATTCCAGCAATCATTAACCGAGACACTGGATTCTATTCATCAAATTCGTGCAAGTAATAGAGAAAAACACTATTTTAAAAGAGTAATTGAACACGCCCGTAACGTAAAAGAACGTGGTATAAATTTTGAATGGCAAAGTGATGCCGCAAATCGTCTAAGCTTTGTCGTATTCCTGTTCGGTTTTGATATTTTCAGAGCAGTTGCGATGATTATGGTTATTTTCTCCGGATTATCGATTGGACAAATGTTTGCTGTATTTGGTTACCTTTGGTACATGATGGGCCCGGTACAGGAAATACTTAACATTCAATATGCATTCTACAATGCCAACGCTGCTTTAAGTCGTATTAATAATTTATTAGCGCTTGAAAAGGAGCCAAATTATCCTCATGAAACCAATCCATTTATAAATAAAAACACTGTTGCAATAAAAATTTCTGGCCTACGATTCGCATATGGTGACAATCCTGATGTTTTAAATGGTATTGAACTTAAAATAAAAGAAGGAGAAAAAGTTGCATTGGTAGGAGCGAGCGGCGGCGGGAAATCAACGTTAGTACAAGTATTAATTGGCCTGTATCCAGCTAAAAGTGGTAACGTTTTTTATGACAATGTGCCAGTTACACATATTGGTCTTGATGTTGTCCGCGAACATGTAGCAACTGTTTTACAAAACCCGGCTCTTTTCAATGACAGTATAAAAGCCAATTTAACATTGGGGCGTGATATCAATGTTAATGAACTATGGCATGCACTAGAAATTGCTCAACTAAAAGATACTGTCGAACAACTTCCAAATAAGCTCGATACAATTGTAGGGCGACAAGGAATTAGATTATCTGGGGGTCAACGCCAACGCTTAGCAATTGCGAGGATGATTTTAAGTAAACCAAGCGTTGTTATCTTAGATGAAGCAACCTCGGCATTGGATACTGAAACAGAATACCATCTACATACAGCACTTTCTGATTTTCTCGTAGATAAAACTACCATTATTGTCGCGCATCGACTCAGTGCAATCAAACAAGCAAATTGTGTCTATGTGTTCGAATCAGGAAGGATTGGTGAACAGGGAACACATCATGAATTGCTCACGCAAGATGGGCTTTATGCAAAATTATATGGAGTTAGACAATCGCATACTTAGTGATAAAATTACTTGTATTAACTAAGTAAATTTTTTAATTTAAAAACTAGTAATTCGCTGATAAAAACTAGCAAATCTAATTCATCACCAATGCCATATTGATTATTTTTAGTGCTTCCTAATGCAAATAAATAATTCGAACCAGCGTGTTTAATTGGTATTAATAAATTAGACTTTATTTTCTCGGAATCCTCATTAAATAAAATTTGTAATTGTTCAGTCTGCAAACTACTGCAAAGTGGTTTATTTCTAGTAAAAATTTCTGTAAACATAAAACGTATTTTAGAATCATTTTTTTTAAAATAAATATTTCCTTCTTTATCTTCTACATCGCAATTAAAAATAAACAGTTTTACATAAGAAGTTTCAAAATATCGGCTAAAAAAATACCGTAACAGTCTATCGTATTCAATTACCCTCTCTACATTAAGAAATTCAAGAAAAGAATTAAAAATTTCATTTCGTAAGCTACTAATAAAAATGGATCTTTCCTTAAATTTCTCCATATTATTTTTTAATCCATTATTTTCTTCGCGTAATAACTTAACCTGCTGCTCTATTAATGATGATATGTTTTTCTCGAACAAATGAGGAATCATTATTTCTTTTAACAACGAACTATTTTTTACAAAAAAATCTGGATTTTCACAAAGATAGGAAGCTACGCTTTCCTCTGAAAGCGAAATTTGTTTATTCTTAGTGCTATAAGTATGTGCCAACTTTACATAATCAAGATAATATAGTCTTAATTATACAACTTAATTACTATTTAACAAAAAAAATACTTATGCGAATTTATGTCCTAATTACATTTCTAATAATCGTTACTACTGCCTGTAAGACGAATTATGATGAAACGCTAGTAATTAATGGGTTAACAATGGGGACAACATATTCGATAAAAATTAAAACCGATAGTAATCATGTTAATAAGATAATTATCCATAATGAAATAGATAAAATCTTATCTGAAATTAATCAATCAATGTCGAACTACATAAAAGAATCAGAATTATCTATTATAAATATTTCAAAGACATCAGATTGGCAATCTGTATCTGATGATCTTTTTACAGTTATTAATCATGCAAACAAAATAAGTATGAAAACAGAGGGGGCTTTTGATATTACTATTGGTCCATTGGTTAATCTTTGGGGATTCGGACCAAATAAGGTTGAAAATAAAATACCCCCTGCTGATATTATTAAATCGGTAAAAGAAAATACTGGATTTCGAAAAATCTTCCTCGATAAGTCACGTAAAAGAATTTTAAAATCTAATGCGAACTTATATATGGATTTATCTGGTATAGCAAAAGGGTTTTCACTAGATAAGATTGCTCTTTATTTAGATAAAAAAGGATTTGAAAACTACTTGATAGAAATCGGAGGTGAACTGCTAGCTAAAGGAGAAAATGTAGACAAAAAAGTATGGCGAATAGGTATTGAAAACCCAAATAATAATGGCGATACAATAGAGCATACTATCCAATTAAATAATATGGCTATGGCAACATCTGGTAATTATAAAAATTACTTTGAAAAAGATAGTATCCGTTACTCGCATGTAATTGATCCAGTAACTGGAAAACCCATAAAACATAAACTTGTTTCAGTAACTGTGCTTGATTATTCGGCGATGAATGCTGACGCCTTTGCAACAGGATTTATGGTATTGGGTCCTGAAAAAACATTATCATTAGCTAATAGATTAAAAATCCCTGTTTATTTAATCATCAAAAATAATGATGATTTTGAAAAAAAATATAACGATTATTTTGCGCCATTTCTATCTAATTAATTAAATGGATGTTATTTTCTTTCTTGTAGCGCTTTGCCTGATTATTTGGTTCTGGCAAGACTCATTACGTTCTAGGGAAATTGCTATTTTCTATGTGCGTCAATATTGCCAAAGTTTGAGTTACCAGATCCTTGACGAAACAGTTGCTGTAAAAACACTGAAACCCGGACGTAATCTCCATGGTAATTTCGTATTTTATCGTCATTACCAGTTTGAATTCAGCCCCAATGGCTATGATCGCTACAGTGGTAGTATTTCATTGATCGGCCAAAAACCAGCATCAATTCAGTTAAATCATCCAGATGGTATAATAATCGATGAAATGCAAAATTAGTCTGAAAATTTAACCGGGGATACTGCAATGCCTTCATTTGATGTTGTTTCCGAAATTGACCAACAAGAATTACTAAATGCTGTAGATCAAGCGAATCGAGAAGTTAGTACCCGTTTTGATTTTAAAGGTACGAATTCAAAAATTGAAATTTTTGAATGGACGCTTACAACAATTTCCAAATCAGAATTCCAGATAAAACAGATAAACGATATCTTGAAAAATAAAATTAATAAGCGCGGTATTGATATTCGTTGCTTAGAATTTGGGGAAATAATAGAAAATAATAACGAAGCACGTGGAGCTGTAACAATAAAAAAAGGAATTGATAAAGATAGGGCAAGAAAAATTGTAAAAATGATTAAAAATAGCAAACTCAAATTACAAGCTTCAATTCAAGGTGAGCAAGTAAGAGTTTCGGGTAAAAAGCGTGATGATTTACAAAATGCCATCTCTGAATTAAAAGAAGCAAAATTCGACATTCCACTACAATTTATTAACTTCCGTGATTAGTAATTCTGCGATGACCAGATACTCAAAAATTGATTTGCACACGCATTCAAATAAATCGGATGGCGAATTATCTCCAAACGATCTTGTGACTAAGGCCTCAAATAACGGAATTCAGATGTTAGCGCTGACTGATCACGATACCGTGTCTGGTCTAAATGATGCAAAAAAAGCTGCTGTTGAGGAAAATATCAGCCTTATAAATGGAGTTGAATTATCAACACAATGGGATAATAAAACTATACATATTGTAGGCCTTAATATAGAAGCTGAAAATATATTGATAATAAAAGCATGTAAAAAATTAAAAGTACTACGTAAAGATCGCGCTAAGAAAATTAGCCATAGATTGTCAAAAGTTGGTATAAGGGGAGCTTATGAATATACAAAAAAATTAGCCGTCAATGGTAACATCACTCGGTTTCATTTTGCTCAATTCTTGATAGAAAAAAATTATGCTAAAAATCAATCTGATGTTTTTAAGAATTATTTAGTTAAAAGTAAACCTGGTTATGTTTCTGCAGACTGGCCAAATTTAAATGAAACAATAAATCTTATTAATACTATTGGTGGTGTCGCTGTCATAGCACATCCACTAAGATATAAAATAACCGCTACTAAATTGTGTAAATTAATAGACGAATTTAAGGAGTGTGGTGGTAAAGCAATTGAAGTAATTACGAGTCATAATATTTCAAAAGAAATTACAACAGCATCTAACTATGCCAAACAATATAATTTAGCCGCATCAATTGGTTCGGATTTCCATAATGAATCAGTATCGTGGAATAGATTGGGTGGACTCCCTCTGCTTCCAGAAAGTCTTGTTCCTGTTTGGAAATTATGGAATAAAAACAATTAAAAAAATCTTAAGAAAATTTATATTTTAATACTGAAGCAAACACCTTCATCTTCAGCCAAATTAGTTGCTGAAATAATACCTCCATGAAATTCTGCAATTAATTTAGCTATAAAAAGCCCGAGACCAAGATGTGGGCCAACATTAGTGCGTTTATCACGAACCGAAACCATTGAATTAAACAATTCATCCGTCATATTTTTTGATAACTGAGGTCCATAATTGATTACCTGTAAAATAATTTTATTTTCCCTAGTAAATAAATTGATAAATATTTTCCTTTCGGGATATGAAAAATCAACTGCATTTCCAACAAGCTTATCAAGCATTTGATAAAACAAATCTGGATTAATCTCTAAACTAATATGTTTATTTGGAACATTTAATTTAAATAACTGGCTAGGATAGGCATATCGATAACCATCAACACATTGTTCTAAAAACTCATTAAGGTTCATTTCTTGTTTTTCTGATTCTTGTAACGCTTGTTCTACTCGAGCCGCCTCACTTAGTCTTGTTAATAAGTTCTGTAGTCGCTCTAACCCAGTCTCTGCAGCTTTAAGTGCGTCTTTTTTGTCATCTTCTTTTACTTCTTGTTTTAATCTTTCCAGCGATGATTTGACGATAGCCATTGGTGTTGCAAGCTCGTGCGATAAACGACCGGCCATACCTTCAAGATAAATATGATACTGCTCCAATCTCTCAAGTATGCTACTAAAACTTCTAGATAATTCTCCAATTTCGTCACTTGAGTGGCTTGCAATAAATTCCCCTTGTACCTTTCCATATTCATCAATTGCACTAGTTGCATCACGATTGAGTTTTATTAATCTAGAAGACAATCTGCTCGCAAATAGTAAAAGTATAAAAACAATACAAACGAGTATTAGTAATGTTTTATTAAAAATTCCAGATAGGACTTGTCGCTGCATTAACTGTATATTATTTGTAGTCTCTTCGACAACCACCGCACCAACTATTTC
>CAZJED010000004.1:0-21038 GCA_964544965.1 uncultured Enterobacteriaceae bacterium | reverse complement strand
ACAATAACTGCTTTTTCATCAGGAGATGACCGCCACTTAGTACTTGTGTCACCGGATAAAGCATTCATTACCTCATAACCCTTTAGCCGTGATGCGCCGGCTAAATCATCCTGAAATTGATCATAAGCTGGGGGTAATAGATACGTGTAGAAAATATTAAATACATTTTTTTCGAACTTTTGTTTTAAACTGCCGCTACTAGCAAGAACCTGACCAGTCTTATCCAGAACCCAAATGCGTCTTCCTTTGTTACCGCTATGATTTGAAATAATATCTTCAATTTCTTTTGAAGAGCTAATAATCTTATTAGGCTCAATCCCAAAAGTGCTAATAACATTCGACTTCAAAACATCCATGTGATGATCAATATCATTAAATATTAAACCCAGATTATCTCCAATAAGATATTTTGGTATTCTTGCTTCTAAATTAAAACCGTCCTCAGTTACTTGTAAATAAGACGAAATATTGGTTAGAATTTTCTTTGCTTTTATTTGAACACCATACTCATCAGTAATCTCCTGATAATAAAAAGGTCTTATTGATCCAGGAGCAATCGGGCTAAGATAATTCTTGTGTAATCTTCGAAATCTATCTCGATAAACTAAAATAAAATGATCGCCATCTATTTTTCTATTTCCATATCTCGTGGAAAAAATTAACTCATTATCTTTAACCTGAAATAGGATGTAATAATAATCATCATCTTTACTGATAATTAACTTAAAATTATCTCTATCTATTAATGAAGCAGACTGATATAACTCAGACCAATTAAGATATGCCCCCCAATCATTTGTATATCCATCTATTTGGATGATTTTATTAAGCTCATGGATATATAGAGCGTTCTTTTCTTCTGCAAAACTAGTTCTAAATAATCTTGGTTTATTATTTAAAGAACTGGCAACCACGTATGAAATATTAGTTAATGTTGACTCTAATGTAGATCTTAAATAGGTCTCGGTTTGTCTTATATAATCAAACCCAATATAGGGAATAACCAAAACCGCAACCGAGATCAACATCAACTTACTACGTAGAGAAATTTTTATATAATAATTAAACATCGACCGATCGATTCTTTAAGACTTCCAGCGATAGCCTACGCCATACACTGTCTCTATTTGATCAAAATTTTCATCAATTTCTTTGAATTTCTTTCTTATTCTTTTTAAATGTGAAGTAATCGTATTATCAGCGACAACTTGTTTAGAATCTTGCATCAGCTGGTCTTTACTTTTTACATGATCTATTCTTTTTGCTAATGAATGAACAATCCAAAACTCGGTCATGCTTAAATCAATAATCTTTTCGCCCCACTCAACTCTAAAACGTGCCGCATCGATAGTTAATTTTCCGCGTTTAATCTGCTCATCATCACTACTAGACTGCGATACATCAAGACGACGAAATAAAGCAACGATACGTGCAAGTAAATTATCAATACTCGTGTCTTTACTTAAATAATCATCAGCACCTAACCTTAGACCACTAATGGCATCAATATCCGAATCTCTCGCAGTCAAAAAAATTATTGGTAAAATCTTAGAAAGAGTACGTATCTCGCGACAAAGGTCAAAACCGGCCTCCGTCTCATCACCGAGACCAATATCTAAAATAGCTAAATCCGGCAAACGTTTATTAATAATCTCTAGTGCGTCTTCCTTGCTGTGAGAAGTGACCACATCGTATCCTTGTTCACGCATAGTTTTTGCATAATTTTCACAGAGGATTATTTCATCTTCTACCAAAAGAATTTGTTTTGGCATCTTTAGTTTCTCCTGCTAACCATTAATTTATCTATAGCATAAATTAGTAATCGTAAAACTTTAACTTATAAAACCACAATATCACTTTTTTGCCACATTCTATCACTACATTTCCCCTATTCTAGCCTAACGCTGCCATTTACTAAGTATTTAATAACCTCTAATTAAATCGAATCATTATTAATTTACAAAAAGGAGAAAATCTGATGAAGATATTAAAAGCGATGATTTTAATCAGCATTATTTGCTTCCAGTCAATTGTTGTTGCAAATGATAATCAAAATGAACCAGCATCACATAAAGAAAATATAGGTTTTGGCTTAGGAACTCTAATTGGCGGAGTGTTAGCAGGGCCTGTCGGAGTCATTGTTGGAGCTGGTGGTGGAACATGGCTAGGTGCTCGTGAAAATGAAACAGATGAAACAATTGCAAAACTCGAAAAAGAATTAAACGCAAAAAGCATTGAAATTGCCTATCAGCAAAATGAATTAGCTGAAACAAAGAGAAAATTTCATGAAGAATTTCAAAAAGTGGTCCACAGTCAAGAAACCCAATCTCTAGAAAAATTAAGCCAGGGAATTTCTTATGTAATTTACTATAAAACTAACGAAGCAAAAATACATCATGCAATCCTTCCAGAAATACAAAAACTTGCTAATTTAATAAAAACATATCCTGAGATAAAAATACAGATTAATGGATATGCGGATTATCGTGGCTCAAATAGTCATAACTTAGTGTTAAGTAAAGAAAGAGTAAATAATGTTCGAGCTGAATTCATTAAGGCAGGTATATCAAATCAAAGATTTCAAACGCATGCTCATGGCGAAAATAAGGCATCTGCATATGAAGGCGACACTGAGTCTTATGTTTTTGATCGTCGTGTAACAATAAGTTTAACGCTTAACCAAGAGGTTTAAGCTTGATGAAAATCACCCGTAAAAATTTTTATGAAGCCCTGAACTTCCTATTGGTAATGATGGGGTTGTGGGCTTGTTTGTTTCTTGTGTCTAATTTCTTTGGCTCGCCAAATGATAATTCTCTCAACGCATCAAACAATAACTCTGTATATAAATGTTGTTCGCATCATTCTTTTATTTAATACATCGCAATGATTCGCATATTTAAAAATACATATAGAAAATTATTTGTCATAGTCCTCCTCGTTTGTGGTCTTTGGTTTATAGGGCAAGGTTCCTATATCCATACTAAAGCGGTGTTAGCACAAATCCTGCTTGAGACTTCATGGTCAAAAACGCTTAATGGCCAAAAAAAGGTAAAGCCTTGGCCGTGGGCAGACACTTGGCCAGTCGCTCGTCTTAGTGCGCCCGATTATGGTATTAGCCACATTGTCCTGGCCGGAGCTAGTGGTTCCTCATTGGCTTTTGGCCCGGGACATCTCTTTGGAAGTGCAAGACCTGGGGAAGATGGAAACATTATTATTTCTGGCCATAGAGATACACATTTTCATTTCCTCAAATACCTTAAAATTGGAGATTTTCTGAACCTTCAGTCGAATATAAAAACTGAATCATATCGGGTAACAGATATAGTAGTCATCGATAAGACAACGATTGATGTTGTTCCCACCGACATAAATAATAAATTACTTCTTATTACATGTTATCCCTTCAATGCTATTCAAGCTAGTGGCTCATTGCGTTACGTTGTAATTGCTGAACCTGACCATAAACATATTTTTATTTGAGAAATATTATGCACACATTATTAAAAACAACTTGTGAAACACCTCTTACAAAAGAGAATATTTTAAAATTAACAGAAAAAATTAATCCAGTATTAAGTGATGAATGTAGACGTCGACTCCGTTACATGCATATGCAAAGCTTCGATTGGAAACATGGTGGATTATTATCGCCGATTAAATTCATTGACCGTGATAGCGTTGAATATTCATTAGTAATTGCTGCGGATGGCGATAAAAATGAAAAAAGAATGGCGAAATTAACATTAGATAATGCAATAGCCTTAATTGACCCTATTTGGGGAGGTGTTTACCAATATTCAACACTTAGTAAATGGGATGTACCGCATTATCGCAAAACAATGGCGGCACAAGCCGGGCATTTAAGATTATATTCATTGGCATATGGCTATTTGCAATCATCTAGCTATCTTAATGCGACAAAATTAATTCAAAATTATATAAAAAACTTTATGACATCCGATAAGGGAGCTTTTTATACAGGTCAATCAGGAAATGTTAAGGGCGTTGACCCAAAAAAATATTTTTCACATACAACAAAAGAACGTGAAGCCATAGGTTTCCCGGAAATAGATAAGCGAATTTTAACCAGAGAAAATGGCTGGATGATTGAAGCTCTCGCAACACATGCTGAATACTGTAACGATAGCAAAAGCCTAATAATGGCAATTAACGCTGCTGATTGGATCAATAAAAACTGCAGAACAACAGAAGGTGGTTATTTAACAAATACAACGACTGATAGACCACTATATTTATCAGATACCTTAGGAATGGCAAGAGCTATGTTGCAATTATATCGAAATACATTTGAGGAAAAATATCTGAAATATTCATGTGAATCATTAGATTTTATAAATCAGAATTTTAGGAATAACTACTACGGATATTACAACAAAATAATAAATGTAAATGACAATATGCAACCTCGTCAAATAGATGAAAACATTTCATTAACAAGATTTGCTAATCTTCTGGCCTATTATAGTGGGGAGGAGAAATTTAATAAAATTTCAAAACACGGTTTAAGATATTTATCAATACCAGAAATTGCAACTGCACGCATTGAGGAAGCTGGAATATTGCTTGTAGATAGGGAAATACAAACACCGCCGTTAACCATTAATATAAATGGCTATAAAGATAATAAGCAAGTAAGAAATTTTTTAAACATCGCGCGCAAGCAGAAGGGTTGGTATAAACTAATAAGGTTAAATAAATCTAAAGAAATTTCGGCCTCAATAGAAATTGATGGATTCAAATCAAAACCTATCAAAACACCAAAAGAAATTAATGAGTTATTGCTGACACACTAAAAAATTTTTATTATAGTTATTTCCCTGCTGATGGATACTCAGAGAGATATCGTTCCGCTCTTTCCTTTGCCTGTTGGATTTCTTCATTACTTAAATTTGCTTCCGCGACACTGGAATTAAGTTTTGCCTGATCATAATCAGAACTTGCTGCCAACTGGAACCAAGCGTAAGCCTCAATTAAATCCTTTTCAACACCCTTACCCTCGAAGTACATATATCCAACACTGTTTTGTGCTTCTTTTGACCCCTGTGCTGCAGCCAGAAGATACCATTCCATAGCCTTTGAATAATTTTGTTCTATACCTTCTCCTAAAAAATACATTAAACCCAGATTATGTTGCGCACCTTTACTTCCAAGATTAGCTGCTTTCTGCCACCAGGCTATTGCTTCTTTAAGATTTTTTTTAATGCCATCACCGCTGTAATAAAGCTTCGCAATATTGATTTGTGATGGAATATAGTTTTGATTTGCCGCTTTGGTATACCAATCTATTGCTATCTTAATATCTCGATTAACAGAAATACCATTATGATAAAATAAAGCTACATTATGCTGCGCCTTAGGTTCTCCATGTGCTGCGGCTTTCTGATACCATTCGAGCGATTTTAAATAATCTTGGCTTACTCCCTTACCTTCGCGATAAATCGTCCCCAAATAAAATTGGGCTTTCATATGGTTCTCAGTTGCAAGTTCAAGAAAACCGTCTAGAGCGATTTCATAATTACCTTTTTGATATGCTTCATAAGTTTTTTCAAAATCCGCTGCATATAAAATTGAACTAAAAAAAAGAAAGAGAGAGAATCGGATTAGCCTGAACATCGTTACCTCTTGTTTAAAATTTATACTAAAAAGACTAATATTTTTGAATTAAGTTCACTTAGTTAAAAAAATAGTATTTTTATCCTAAAATTAAAATGTTTATAAATTCTTGGAATGCTGTCATAACTGATCCTATAATTCTTGTCAAAACACCTGTTACAAGCAAAATAAGCAAAATAAGCAAACCATAACGTTCTAATTTAATATATTCGAAAGCCCACTTACTTGGTAAAACCGAAAATAAAACACGGCTTCCGTCTAAAGGTGGTATGGGAAGAAGGTTTACGATCATTAATAGAAAGTTAATTATAATTCCTGCCCAAGCCATATAAAAAATAAATAAATTTTCAGCAGCATTCCCTTGCTCTAAAAAATTAACAAAGAATATTGCTATAAATAGCCAAAATATAATCATTAGTAAATTTGCAAAAGGTCCTGCTAATGCAACCAGTGATATATCACGTTTTTTATTCTTTAAATTATTCCAGTTTATTGGTACTGGTTTTGCCCAACCAAAGATGAAACCACTTAGATAAAACATTGCTATCGGAACAAAAATTGTCCCCAACATATCTACATGTTTTATTGGATTAATTGTCAGGCGGCCCATATCTTCTGCCGTAGTATCGCCCAAGATTTTCGCAACCATGCCATGACCAACCTCATGAAGGGTAATTGCAAAAACAGCGGGGATTGCCCAAATTAGAACTTGATATGCAATAGAAAATTCGGTCATAGATGTAAGACTACTTATATTTAATTTATTTAAATTACTGGAATGTAATAAATCGGAGATTACAAATAAATTAAATCTGATTACCAGTGCATGGGTAATTTTTATTTAGTCCCTCTAGCACAATTTGTTGGGCAGGCTCGTTTAAACGTGAAGACTGGCTACGTAAATGGGCAATCATATTGTCAGTTGCCTCCTCTATAGGCGTTACCAGTGGATTAATACAAAAAATTGGAGGATTTTGTTCTGCTTGCTGCAACATAAGAACTGTCTGAATGTACCCATATAGATATCGCATACAATATTGATTAGGTGACCCTGGTGTTGACCCCTCTTCGCAACTATTAAGTAATTCTCCTGCTGTTAATAATTCTTCGCTGCCAACATCCTCTGCATAAACCAGAGGGGTATTTAGAATTACTAAAAAAAATACCATGGAGAGTAATTTTCTATACAAGCTCATGAAATTAACCTCTAGAAAACATAATTAGGATAACGACAAAAAAAATAACTATACCTATGGGTAATAGCGCAGCTTTCCAATCTGGATTTTCTACATTTTTACTTTGCTCCATTGCCTGTTTAGCGCCTGGCCAAAATAAAAATAAAATCACAACTGCAGCAAGTCCCAGTAAAATCTTTTCCCACATCAGCATTCGCAAATTTCTCCTTGAATTATGATCATAGTGTTATTTATGTATAATTCAAATACCGCATAGAATAACATTGTGCAGAAAATTACAAACTTCAGGAATAAAAAATTATCTTAATTAACTAAACGAAATTTTTAAACAACTCTTAGTTATGAAGCAATTTCGACTTCAACAGCATGAAGACCTTTCGGTCCTTGTTCTGCGTTATAAGTAACAGCCTGTCCTTCATTTAATGTTTTAAAACCTTCAGCCTTAATTGAAGAAAAATGAACAAAAATATCATCCCCGCCCTCATCGGGTTCGATAAAACCAAACCCTTTTGATTCGTTAAACCACTTAACCTTACCACTACTCATCTTATACAACTCCCATTTTTCAAGCACTTAATTTTATCTATTAAAATCATATTCAAATCTAATCTAAAAATAGACACCCATACTACAATTTACTAGGCAGAGGATAGTAGATATATACAAAATCTGCAAAAAAAAGATAAAAATATGTAGTTCTAATGACCAAGTAAGAGAAATTACAAATAGCTCATTAGTTGAGTCAAAATAAATAATCGAATATAAATTTTGGAATTATTAGAAATAATGCTTATTTTAAAGTTAAATTTTAAAAAAATAAAATTTCACTTTAAATAAAATTTCTCAAAAAAAACTTATAGATTTTAATTTAAGATAAAAGATCACTAAAAATTGTATTCTCAAATTTTTACTCGGACCATAAATAAAATTTAGCAGCAAAAAAGCATCTGAAACAAATCCTTAATAATGCTATTAATTTCAAAGATAAAATCTATCTCTTTTAGATAAGATCCATTTTATACAAACCTAACATATTGAATTATAAATCAAATTTCTAATTGATAATTATTCTTATTTAAAGTAGAATAATAACCTTATTGATAATCATTATCATTATGATTTAATTATTTCTTTACAAAGAGGTTTTATTATGAGATTTAGATTTTTAAGACAAATTACTAGTTATTTAATTCTGTCTATATTGCTTACAATAACTGCTGCTAATGCAGCGCCTACTGCTGAAGAAATGTGGCAGACAATTCAGGACCAACAAAAAGTTATCGAACAGTTGCAGGAACAACTTGATGCTACAGCAGAAGCTGTGGAAACAGGTTCAGGTTCTTCTGGTTCATCTTGGGCTGATAAAACACAGCTTGGTGGCTATGGTGAACTTCACTACAAGGCTGGTGATGGTACTGATCAGGCCGACTTTCATCGCTTCGTGCTTTACATTGGTCACGAATTCTCTGATAGCATCCATTTCTTCTCTGAGTTTGAGCTAGAACACTCTATTGCTGGAGAGGGTCAGCCAGGTGAGGTGGAATTGGAGCAAGCATGGATTGAACTTGATATCACTGATAATCATCGTTTGCGTGCTGGTTTGGATATTCTCCCAATCGGGATCCTTAATGTTACGCATGAACCGAATACATTCTATGGTGTTGAACGTAATGAAGTTGAGAAACGTATCATTCCAGCCACATGGTGGGAAGCAGGTGTTGGCTTAAATGGAGAACTAGCGCCCGGCCTAAACTATGATGCGGTTCTGCATTCAGGTTTAGAAACCAATTCCAATATACGTTCAGGTAGACAAAAGGTAGGGGAAGCAAATGCTGAGTATCCCGCGGGAACTGCACGTCTTCGCTATACCGGTGTGCCAGGATTAGAAATATCCGGTTCTGTGCAATATCAAAGCAATATTGGCGGGGAACTTCAATCAGGGAACCACGCCACTTTAATGAGTACTCATATTGATTATAAACATAGCTCTGGCTTTGGATTACGTGCACTTTGGGCTGGTTGGCAAATGGACAATGATCTATCAGCAGACGGTAAAAGCTCAGATGGATGGTATATTGAACCAGCCTATCGCTTTAAGACAGGCGGTACATGGGAAGCAGGCGTCTATGCTAGATATGAAGAAATTGATCGGGGTAATGCAACCACAAGAAATGAACAAGAGCGTAAATCGTTTGGAATGAACTTATGGCCGCACGAGAATGTGGTGTTCAAATTCACTTACGAAAGTGTTGATGATGTGGACGCTGACACAGGTGCAGATAATGTCTACCTTGGTGTTGGATACCAGTTCTAACTATATGTAGATTATTATTAGGTAATCGATAAGGCAATCGATAATATTCTCATGATAAAATCAGCAGGGTGCTATTGGCACCCTGCTTTTTTTGGGCTTGAATAATACTTATGTTCAAAATTACTATACACATCTTACTCGCAATTTATGTGCTCCATTGGAGTTCAATGTCCTTTGCGGATACCTATCTCGAGCCAGAAAAATTCCTTCAACAGGTGTTTAATAATAACCCTCCGGAGCCAAAAAAACTTTGGATCAAAAAAGAACTGAAAGCAGAAATTAAGGAAATACTCGGACATGACTTAAAAAGGCTGCGTCTTCACTACTGGGACGATAATACGAAGCGTGCCTGGATATTAGAAGAAATAGGCAGAGATAAGCCAATAACTGTTGGTTTAGTAACTTCTAATGGAAAAATATTAGATGTGAAAGTACTCATTTTTCGTGAATCTAGGGGATGGGAAGTTAAATATCCTTTTTTTACAGATCAATTCAAAGGCGCTACCCTAGCAACAGGTAATAATCTTGATAGAAAAATTGATGGAATTTCAGGGGCAACATTATCAGTAAATGCATTAACAAAATTAGGACGCTTAGCTCTCTTTTTACATAAGTACCTGGACAAAAAAAAATAACTCAAAAATGAACTTCCTATTTATACATAAGTGGCATAAAAAAATCGGTATATATATAGCAATATTCGTTATTTTTCTAGCCATTAGTGGTATTGCGCTAAATCATAGTGAAGAATTTAAATTAAATACGACGTTTGTAAAAATGGAATGGCTGCTGGATCTTTATCGGATAGGTCCGGTATCCGAACCAACCGGTTACCTCTCATCAAATAATTGGGTTATACAAACTGATAAACGTATATATTTTAATAGCAAAGAAATTATAAATGACGCTAATAAACTTATCGGTATGGTCAAAATTAATGATACATATGTTATTGCGTATGATGGCAAACTGATGCTATTGAATAAAAAAGGAGAAATATTAGAGTTGCTTACAGGTGCAGAAGGTGTTCCTGCAGGAATGACAAAGATTGGATATGACGAACAAGACAACATCGTTATCAAGTCAGCGCATGGTTACTACCGTGTAAATCTAGGTATTCTTCAATGGGGTGAATATGACTTTATAAATGCAAATTGGTCTTCTACATCTAAAATTACAGAGCCATTAAAAACTAATATTCTAGAACAATATCGTGGAACTGGATTAACTATCGAAAGAGTGTTACTCGATTTACATAGCGGTCGTATTGTTGGTGGCTGGGGTATTTATCTGGTAGATATAATCGCACTGCTTTTTATAATCATTGCCATTACCGGTATTTGGATGTGGTGGTATAAAAAATGAAATAAAAATGTTAACGCATTAAATCGCATGCTGCCTTTGCGGCAGTATCAATATCCTTATATGCCTTACACTCCATCCTAACGCCTATTGGATATAAGCAAACCTCAATGTTTTCCTTTCCAGCTAAATTAAGAAATCTTTGCTTCAAATCTAAAGCTGTATCTTTAACTGAGCTTATGGTGTCTCCTATTGGTGGCCCATCATCTGAACCACTGGAATAATCATAATCCCCTATTTCCTCTTTAGGTTCTTCAGGTTCAAATGTGTTTTCTGTCACTTGAGATGGCTTTATATCTTTTAATTCTCCAAATTTTTGAGTGATAGCCGTCTTCTTCCCATTCGGGCAACCTATAGAATACATACGCATATTTCCATCAAGGCCCTTATCATAAACCTTTACAACATCATCTGCAGTAACACAAAAACTGACAAACATAAGTAAGAAAAATTTTATTAGATAATTACGCATTAAAACTCCACTTTCTCCTGCCAGTGACTACGTTTTGCTGATATATCAGCTAACTTACCCAATTGTTTTGTGCCGCCCTCAACACCAACAATGCCAATTACGCCCTCTGGGGTAAATACAGGAACAACCCCTGAGGGAATACCGCCTGTCAGTTCAATTCTTCTGTCGTTATTTGTGATTGCGCCATCCGCATCCCAATCTAAAGCCGCATCGGCTGAGAGGATATCAAAATTATATGCTTTACCCAGACCAATTGATGTAGTGCAAGGGTCGGGTGTTGATGATGCTGCCTCGGGTGCAAAAGTTGTAAATGTAACAGCGCCCCCTAAGGTAATTGCCGGAGATAAAACTTTCTCACCAATTGCGCCTGCCTGCGTAAAATCATAAAACCAACCAGCTGACCCTCGGTGAGTTGCATCAGCGCTGTCTAATATTGTTGTGGTAATATTAATTAAATCACTGTTTGTAAAAGCATCGCCACTTGATTGTGGGTAACCCTCGGTTGCATCAGAGATATTATTGTCATTAAGATCTACCATTTCATTAGCGCCGGTTTGAAAATCACGAATTGCATAAAAACGATCTCTGACTGCTGTATTTAATGGATGAGCACGATAACCTGTACCCATTAAAATATAATCGTAATTCTGTTCGTTCGAAAATCTAGCATCACGCACCTGAATCACTGAAGGCGGTTCAAAAAAACGTCGTTGTTCTGCGGGAACACCTGCCTGTGAAATATTAGCTAACTTCCCGACCACAGTTTCACCTGCAGTTGAGGAGTAAATGCCACTCAGATCAATTGGCGCTAAATCAACACGCCAAATCTGACCGCCGGTGTCGCCAACGTATAATTTATCATCGGCACCATCGCTATCAGAATCTACCGCGCGGACAGATGATGGAATAGAAAAATTCATATCCGGTACGATGATATCAGCACCACCAGGAGAGCCGCTAATCGATAAAATCTTATTACCGCTCTCAGCATCAACGATATAAATCGCATTACCCATAAATGGAGCTCCTGCATGGTGAGATGTGCTATATGTTGCCGGATTATCAAGTGAAGCATCATAGCCGCCACCAAAAATAAGCACCTCTCTCAGTTCAGTTCCAGAAGCTGTTTCAATTGCTATTGTTGATAAGATTGGTTTTGACCAGGTTTGACCAAGACGTGGAAAATCGCCGCTGCCTCCTTGAATGCGCCACAATAATCTTGGTGTAACAGTATCGGTAGTCGTAATAATATCGGCACTTACATCTAGAGCATACATATTACTTCCGCCACGCCGTGTGGAAACAAAAGCTCTGACCTTGTCGCCCTGTAATGACTCTATAATATTATTATCATTGATATCGATAATCTGAATGGTTGGTGATACATCTATGCCATAAATATGATTGCCTTGAGCATTGGTAAATATCTGTTGTTGTTGTCCCCAGAAATCACTCGGCATAAAACGCCATTCCTCGACACCTGTTTCAGCGTTCACCATATGTAGAGCGCCGTCATTGGTACCGTATAGAAGTTTGTCAAAAAAGAGATTGGTAACTCCATCATTATTAGTGTCCCTTCCGTTATATGTAATCACAACAGGTGAGCTATGCAGAACGTCGTTTACTGACCATCGCTGAGTAGTACTAATATCTGTATCAGGATTTGTCGTGTTCTTTTTACCTAATAAGTAGAGCATCCGCTTTTCGCAATCACTACCATTTGATGTACTAGGTGTTGGGCAAACCGCTGCTCTCATTGCACCTAAATTTGTGTCATCCCAATTATCTTGCTTTAATTTAAAACCTGCACCGTTAAGAAGTTGTCCGCCTACGGCATATCCAAAATTATTCTTATCGGTATATAAAATCTGATTATTAAAATTAACAATCTCATGTCCCGCGCCTCCTAGTGTGGTTGCCCTGCCATCAACCACATCCGACCAGATACTCTGCGCGGTATCTTTAAATTTATCATTAGCGGGATCAATTGCCTCCACATCATTTGCGTCAATAATAGTCCCGAGTGAACAACTACCTGATTTAACACAAATTCTGTATTTCTTTACATTCCCTTCCCATGCCCTTGCAAGATTAGGGGTGAAAAGACCAAAGTAAACTTCATCACGACTCAATAATCGGTTGAATGCATTAGTTGCGAGCGCTGGTGAAACAAACGAAGTTGGGTCATTTTTGACTTCGGTTAAAATATTTTCAAAAGCCGTAACTAGATCAGCGGCACTTGATGCGAAATGAAACTCGCCGCCACCCACATTTGCTAAATCTTTCAGATATTGCGTTGGACATCTACCTCTGCCGGGACAGCCAGGGGCGTCAGCAGTGTTAAAAGCAACAGTATGTGTTTTTACAATCTGCCTGTTAGGTAATGACGATTGATCTTCTTCAAATAAATGACGAACAAGGTCGACTCCACATATCTCACTATCACTATAGTTTATTTCAGGCTCGCCTGGTTTCTTAAATCGCCTATTCCTACTTTTACAGTCAACAACACCTGGTAATGATTTAATATAGTTAATGTCATCATTGGTGGTCTCTGAAGCAGAACCATCACTTAAAAGCACCTGGTGATTAGTTGAGCAGCTTAGTGTTGGATTAAAAGGAGAGATATAAGAAGGATTGCCACGGATGTTTTCGGTATTACATTGGTCACTGTCCGGATTTCCGCTCATATTACAAGCAGGGCGCCTATTAACACCAAACACATCTGTGGATGAATCGATTGTCGCACCGCGACATGCACCTGGTGCTGTACAGTAACTGCCGGGGTGGCTTACACGATTCGTATTGAAACCCCTTCGGTGTAGGCCGCTAAAGATTTTTTCTCCGCGCCAATACCTCGCCGCCTCAGCAAGCGCAGGAATAATTGGAGTGGCGCCGAAAGCTGGTAATGCCTGAACTTGTTCTATTATAGCTTCGCGATTTGTTTTAAATGGATCTGTAAAAACACTTTCATAAATTATTCTTATGCGTGGCGATTTTGCAGCATCCCCATCGGCTGTTTCTGCAACACGAGAATTACAGGGAGTTGAACTGCAGCCAATAACAAAACCCATCGTATTGCCGCTTACCCAATCGCCACGATTAACAATCTCCTGAACTATTGGGGTAAGATCATCGGATTCAAAAGCTACCCCTCCTGTATTCCACTCCTCGCTATTCCATACAGTGCGTGCAGAGGTTGTTGGACGCGAGGTAATATCATTTGCAGTATTTGAAAATTGCGCAACATTACCTTGGTCAATCCCTTTGATAGTGAAAATAGCATTACCTGGAGGAGATACCCCTTTTGAAGTAAAAGTTATTGCTGCATCAAGAATAGTTGCGTTTTTAGGGATATCAATATCTCGAAAACGTAATCCAACCGTTTGTTCATTACCGCTTTGATTATCAAAACCAATATCAAGGTCATCATCAATAGTGTCAACGTTAACATCAACCTGCTCTGCATCATCTCCGCTTAATCCTGTTTGTGCTGTTTCGTGTGCTTTCATACAACCTGGTGTACCAGTTTCAAACGTATAGGTAAGTCTTGGTGCTTTTGAAGGATCACTATCGAAACTATGTAAAAAACGTGTTTGATTCACATCGGCAGAAGGAGTGTCAAGAACAAGTGTCAATGCATTACCGCCACACCAACCGCGACGATCTACTACTTTTTGTATAGCCTTTCTAATATTCGGGCTTTCCTCAGGTGCATCTGGCGTTGTTAATGTTGTCCTACTAATTGTCCAGTCAATAGCATCGGCCCCGCGATTAAGACGACGACTACTAATATTATTTCTTCTGCTTTCTAACGGTGGTGAATCATCTGATGCTTCTGAAGCAACTGTCCAGGTAGTTGCCACCGGTACTCCAGGTGCGGCATTCGGGGTAAGTGTTAATTTAACCTTAGTAACTCTTGCCCGTCGTGGAATTCTAATATTGCTAAAACGAAGTGCTATCTTTTGATCTTGGCCTGCAACAGGTGTACCAACGGCTGTCACGACACGTAATCTTGGTGCAAAACTTGGGCTCTTTTCCATGGAAAAAAACTGTCTCGCGGAATTATTGCTTGCACCTTGAGTACGAGAACCTGTAAGTCCGCTGGCAGGATTTCTAACAGAAAGCAGTGGCGTCGAACTTTGTTGAAATCTAAAAAACATTGATTGTCCAGTTGCCCAGTCAGGGCGGTTAACGATTTCCTGAACAATATCTTTGATATTTGGAGTTGTTAGAACATCCCCTCTGCTACCGCTACAACTCGGTATTAAATTCCATCTCTGTGTTGCTGATGTTTGATTGCGAGACGATATATCATTTACATTGGTTCCGAATCCTGTCATTCGAGCGGCATCACCGACATCCTGACCGACAATCGCAACATTAGTGTTATGATTAAAGTTTTTACGGCATGTGAAATCAATGAAGGCGCTTAAAATAGTTTCCCCTCTGGGTATGGTAATGCCCGGATAACGTAAACCAAGTAACACACATTTATGGAGCCAAAGACCGTCCACTCGGATTGAAGAACCAGCAGCACTTGGTGCATCACCTGTATACATATAGGGCCATTTGTCTCTTAGACGTATAGTTGTGCGCAACCACCGTTTCTTGTCTCTTCCATGCCGTCATTTCCCATAAAGAGTAGTTTGAAGGTCTGCTCCCCACCCGCAACAGATTGGGTACCGCCAAAATCAAAGGCATCAAGCGTCGCATCGGTAAGTGCTACACTTCCTCGAGGAAGTCCCCCGGTAAGATTGGTAACCACTTCTTCCGCATCATCTAAACCATTATCAATAAAGGCAGTTTTTACAACCTCATTAGCGACTGTACTGCCGGTAAATCCGACAACATCAGAAACATTGCCACCAATATCTGAGGTTGGATAAATCACAGCCCCGCCTCTTATAGTTTTAAAACGCATTAAACCAACATTAATGTCTTCCGAGTTATTTAAAACAAGCTTCACAGCCTCCTGCATCTCTTTTAGGCGAGAACGACCAGTTGCTGGTACATTGAGACCCATACTGCCGGAGGTATCAAGAATAAAAAGAACATTTGAACGGATGACGCTAGTAGCTGCGGCTGAATTACCTGAATTGAAATAAATTTCAATATCATCAGCACGGCCCAAGTTACTACTAATAACCAACGCACCGCTTAGACAAAGCGATAAAACCTTCTTGAGTAAATTCAAGCTTGAGCCTCTCCCTTAAACTGTTTATTTACTGATAGAGCAAGAACATATAAGAATATAGTTTACACTAAACCTGCCATTACGATAAAGATTAATGGCGCGCCCGGAAGGATTCGAACCTCCGACCCCCTAGTTCGTAGCCAGGTACTCTATCCAACTGAGCTACGGGCGCATCGATTTAACTTTAAATCTACTTCCGATTTTTTGATATAGATCAATAAATCTAATCTGTTAGGTACATATCTTATAGGTCGATATATCACGAAACCATTCAAAAAAGATGGCTTTCAGCCATTCAGATTCAACCGCGAATAATATATAAGATATGAATTGAGTCAAATCTAGATAAAAAAAACGATTAAATTTATAAGTTTATGGAAGTAAATTTTTGATTTTTTTGGTAATCTTAAATAAAAAGAAGCGGTCATCCTATGTTAAATTTGCATTTAAATTTAACATTTATCAATAGGCTGGTGATCACCACATGGTAAAAAATGACGACATCTTTCAAGTTGCGATAGTAGGGTCTGGGCCCGCGGGTCTAAGTGCGGGGGCGCATGCTGCCGTACTAGGATTACGGCATATTCTGCTAGAAAAAACTGATCACACCTCAGATACAATCTATAAATTTCAAAAGGGTAAGCACGTGATGGCGACTCCCGATGTTTTACCTCTGCGTGCAGACGTGGATTTTAGTATGGGCAGTCGAGAGGATGTTCTAAATGCTTGGAATAATGCCCTTAGCGAACATCAGGTTAATATTCGATATAACTCTGAGGTCAAAGACGTTTCGGGACAAAAAGGAAGTTTTGAGCTAACGTTAGTTGATGGGGATATTATTAAAACGGAAACGATTGTGCTTGCAATCGGCTTGCAGGGTAATCTTAATGCTTTGCGCATACCAGGGGCTGAAAATGTTACTCACCTACAATATCAATTGGATGACCCGGATGAGTATGAACATGAAACTATCATTGTTATCGGTGCTGGTGATGCAGCAATAGAAAATGCTCTCGGGCTGTGCACACATAATACTGTCTACATTGCAAATCGTGGCACAGAGTTTTCGCGTGCTAAGGAAGCAAATGAAGCGGCTGTATTAGCCGAAATTGACAGGGGTCGAATCATCCCGCTATACAGCAGCAACTCAAAAGAATGTACGCAGGGTACTTTAACTTTTGATACGCCTGATGGTGATGTCACAATCGAATGTGATCGCGTAATTGCTAGACTGGGCGCATCACCACCAAGAAAATTTGTTGAAGCTTGTGGAGTTACTTTTCCATCTGATGCGCGTAATGCGCTCCCTGAGGTAAGTAAAACCTATGAGTCAAATGTTAAGGGGCTATATATAGTTGGTGCCTTAGGTGGCTATCCATTAATCAAACAAGCGATTAATCAGGGATATGAAGTTATTGAATTCATAAATGGTAATACAGATTTAGACCCTGCAGATGAGCCGCTTATTACTGAAACGTTAAAAGATATCGAAGGGTTTAATAATGATGCTTTTTTAAAGGAAATGAGAGAAAGGTTACCTATTTTCGAAGAATTAAACCCGCTGATGGAGCGAGAAATGTTAATTGAATCAACGGTAACCGCGCCATCTGAAGGCACAATAATTTTTGAACGGGGAGATTATACAAATAGTGTCTACACAATTTTCAGGGGCTCAGTAAGGATACAAATTAATGAAAATGACCCGTCGCAGCATGTTGTTTTAAAACAAGGTGCGTTCTTTGGGGAGATGGGATTAATCTCAGGTCGTCGTCGTTCTGCAACAATAATTTCTAATGAGGATGATACAATCTTAATTGAAACTCCTCGTCGTACAATGCTTAAATTGAGAGCATCTGTTCCTACCTTACGAAAAACTATGGACAAACAAGCCGTTGTTCGAAAAATTCAAACTTATATTGCTAGTTCCTTAGATATTGAAGCTATAAATAAATTAGCTGATTCAACATCAATTGAAAAATTTCGTAAGGGCGAAATCTTATTTAATGAAGGGGATGGTGGTGATGCACTTTATCTTATAAGTAAGGGATCGGTGATGGTGTCCAAAAGAATTGGCGGTAAAGAGGTGACGCTTACCTACGTAGCTGCTGGTAATTACGTTGGCGAAATGGCGCTGATGTCGGATCTAAACCGTACAGCCACAATTAGGGCTGCTGTTGATTGTGAAACAATCAAAATAGATGGAGATGTTTTCCAAGATGTAGTTAATGAAAATCCGTCTTTGCAAAAAGAAATTGAAGAGAAATACGGTGAGCGCATCGTCGAAACTGAAAAAATGATTGAACAACCTGAGGCTGGAAACATTGTTGAATTTTTGATGGGTGAAGGTATTGGCGAAGCAACTGATGTACTTTTAATTGATGAATCGATATGCGTTGGATGCAATAACTGTGAAAAAGCTTGTGCTGAAACACATAATGGTATTTCTCGTTTATCTCGCGAAGCTGGGCCAACATTTGCCAATGTTCATGTCCCAACGAGTTGTCGACACTGCGAACATCCGCACTGTATGACAGACTGTCCGCCCGATGCAATTAAACGAAACCCTGAAGGAGAAGTTTATATTACGAATGATTGTATTGGTTGCGGAAATTGTCAAAGAAATTGTCCTTATGGTGTCATTCAAATGGCTCCCGAACCACCAAAAAAACCGGGATTACTTTCTTGGCTGCTTTTTGGAAAAGGCACGGGGCCGGGTGAAGATTATAGTTATAGAGAACGTGCCCCAAAAGATGCACGTAAAACGGCCGTAAAATGTGACATGTGTAAAGACATTACTGGAGGGGCATCGTGTGTACGTGCTTGTCCAACAGGTGCGGCAATCCGCGTCAAACCAAATGAATTTATGGATTTCATTAGAGAGGGAGGAGATTCAACATAATGAGGGAGCATAATACGCATGAATCTTTTCTCGTATATCGAGGACTAAAATTTTTATGGGTTGCCGTTTCATTAGTATTTGTCTGTATCGTGCTTTACATTTTGCATAATCCATTAGGTGAGCCAAATGGTGGGTCTTGGCTTGGTTACACTTTAGGTTGTATTTCAGCGGCACTGGTTATTTGGTTAGCTTGGTTTGGAATACGTAAACGACAATATGAACTAGGCGCAACAAAACTTAAAGTTTGGCTTTCTGCGCATATTTATTTAGGTCTTGCGCTTGTCATTATTGCAACCTTGCATAGCGGATTTCAAATTGGATGGAATATTCATTCTGTAGCTTATGTTCTTATGTTATTAACTGTCTTAAGTGGTGTCTTTGGAGTTTATGTCTATGCACGTTACCCAAAATTAATGACCAGAAATCGTGCGGGACTTTCAATGGAAGAAATGATGGGGCAAATCTCTGAGCTGGATCAAGATCTTCTTCGAGCAGGACAGCAATTACCAGAAGAAGTTAATACTGCTCTCCTAAAAGCGGCAAGAGAAACATGTATTGGTGGAAATATAATAGAAAAACTCTCGCCAAAAAGAATTCTTTGTCCGACAACAGAAGCAAGAAACTTGATTGAAACAAAATTTGCAGATATGAGTTTGCAAGATCAAAACATATCGAAAGTAATTGCGCTACTAGCAAAGAAATCTAAACTTCTTCGTCGAGCAAGACGTGATATTCAAATAAAAGTTATTTTGCGAATTTGGTTGTTTTTTCATATCCCACTTGCTATTGGTTTATTAGGCGCCCTTTTTTCTCACATTCTGGCTGTATTCTTTTATTGGTAAATAAAAATAATAAATAATGAAAGTTATTATCAGACATCTTTTGAAAAAAACTCGTTCTGGCGGATATGCACAACGTGATGAAGTATTAGATGCAATAAGTATTCGTTTTGGGCGCGGTTCTGAATGTGAGGTACATCTTACAGACCCAAGAGTTCTTCTACTTCATCTTGAAATTACAGAACGCTCAGGTGAATTGTACCTTGCAAGCCAAGGAGATAGTGAATTTGAGGTTAATGGTCAGATATTAACTAAAGCTTCCGTAAAACCTGGAGATAAAATCCATTTAGGCCCATATGATATAGAAATCCTGAAAAATGAAGAAAAAGGGTGTGATGCAGTTTTTACACTTGAACATTCGCGTCCTCTTGGTGATGAGCTAGCGGCACTAAAAAAACGCTCAAATACAAAATTTACGTCACTTGGTTTTAGCGTTCGAGGATGGGCATGGCTTTTTTTCTTATCCGTAATTACCTTAGGAATTTTAGCACCCCTTACTGCGTACATTGCAAAACCGAAGGGGGGTGAACCTTTAGATGATACAAAACGATCCTTATTAGCAGGTGCGGACAAAATTTGGGTATCGGGACCGCATTCAAGTGTTCATTCACATTTTGGTGATCGTTGTGAAACTTGCCATACAAATGCATTTAGGCAGGTAATGAATAAGGTATGTTTTGATTGTCATGATGATTCAGGGCACCATGCTGACCCTTCCGTATTCCCAAGTGCATCACTTGATGGTCAACAATGTCAAAATTGTCATAAGGAACACACTGGTGATGAAGGCCTGCTAATTACTACCGAAAGATTTTGCACAGATTGTCACGGTGATCTCATAGATGTAGCTGATAATTCAAAATTGAAGAATGTTTCTGACTTTGATGAACATCCCGAGTTTTATGCGACAGTTATAAAAACTTATCAACCTGAAACTTTTGAAAGAGTTGCTATTAATGGAAAAATAAAGCCAATAGATCGCTCGAATTTGAAGTTTCCACATAATAAACATTTAAAAGAAAATGGTATTCGACATCCGGATGGTACGCGTACGGTATTGCAATGTGGTTTTTGTCATGAGCCAGAAATTGGTGGTGTTGCAATGAAACCAGTTAATTTCGAAAA
>CAZJED010000003.1:4061-47596 GCA_964544965.1 uncultured Enterobacteriaceae bacterium | reverse complement strand
CCTATGGATATTAAACGAGGCATCGATAAGGCTGTAAGTGCAGCAGTTGAGGAATTGAAATCGATGTCAAAGCCATGTGAGGATACCAAAGCAATTGCTCAGGTTGGGACAATCTCTGCAAATTCGGACGAAGATATCGGTAATATCATTGCTGAGTCAATGGAAAAAGTTGGCAAAGAAGGTGTAATTACTGTTGAAGAAGGTTCGGGTCTTGAGAATGAGTTAGATGTTGTCGAAGGCATGCAATTTGATCGCGGCTATCTTTCTCCATATTTTATTAATGACCAACAAACTATGAGCGTAGAATTAGAAGCACCTTTTATTCTTTTGCATGATAAAAAGATATCTAATGTTCGTGATTTGTTACCTTTGCTTGAGGGAGTTGCAAAAGCAGGTAAACCCCTGTTGATTATTGCGGAAGATATTGAGGGAGAAGCATTGGCAACACTTGTTGTTAATAATATGAGGGGTATTGTTAAAGTAGCCGCTGTTAAAGCCCCCGGTTTCGGTGATCGACGTAAAGCAATGCTAGAAGATATAGCAATATTAACTTCTGGCACAGTGATCTCTGAAGAGGTTGGCTTGAGTTTGGAAAAAACAGGTTTGGATGATTTAGGTAGCGCTAAACGAGTACAAATCTCAAAGGAAAATACCACAATTATTGATGGTGCAGGTAAAACTTCTGAAATTGAAGGACGTGTTACACAGATACGTCAACAAATTGAAGATACAACTTCTGATTATGATCGTGAGAAACTACAAGAGCGCGTAGCTAAATTGGCTGGCGGTGTTGCTGTTATTAAAGTTGGAGCTGCGACAGAAATTGAAATGAAAGAAAAGAAAGCGAGAGTTGAGGATGCATTACATTCAACACGTGCAGCTGTCGAAGAAGGGGTTGTCCCTGGTGGCGGAGTTGCGCTAATTCGTGTCAAATCTGTCGTTGATAAGGTCAAAGGCGCTAATGATGACCAAGAGATTGGAGTCAATATTTTAAAACGAGCGCTTGAAGAACCTCTGCGTCAGATTGTAAGTAATGCAGGCGAAGAAGCTTCTGTTATTTTGAATACAGTTGCTGACGGTAAAGGCAATTATGGTTACAACGCAGCTAGTGGCGATTTTGGAGATATGATAGAAATGGGTATTCTTGATCCGACAAAGGTATCCCGTTCGGCACTGCAAAATGCAGCATCTGTTGCAGGTTTGTTGTTGACTACCGAGGCAATGGTTGCCGAGATACCAAAAGAAGAAACTGCGCACCCACCAATGCCTGATATGGGTGGTATGGGTGGTATGGGCGGTATGATGTAATTTCTGAAGAAAAGACTCTTCATTATAAAAAAAACCCGCTTTATGGCGGGTTTTTTTTTAGGTTAAAAAATTATCTTTTCATTGCGTCAAAGAACTCAGCATTATTTTTTGTCGCTTTTAAACGTTCAAGTATAAATTCCATTGCAGCGAGTTCTTCCATTGGGTGAAGCAATTTTCGTAGTATCCAAATTTTTTGTAAATCCTGATCCCCCGTTAACTTTTCTTCGCGACGGGTACCAGAACGATTTATGTTTATTGCTGGATAAATTCTCTTTTCGGCAATAACTCGATCAAGGTGTAATTCCATATTACCTGTTCCTTTAAATTCTTCGTATATCACATCATCCATCCTGGAGCCTGTGTCTACTAAGGCAGTTGCGATAATAGTTAAACTACCACCCTCTTCAATATTACGAGCTGCACCAAAAAAACGTTTTGGTCTTTGCAAGGCGTTTGCATCAACCCCTCCTGTTAATACTTTACCTGAGGCTGGGATTACTGTGTTATAAGCACGTGCTAAACGTGTAATGGAATCAAGCAAAATAACAACATCTTTTTTGTGTTCGGTTAAACGTTTGGCACGTTCAATTACCATTTCGGCAACCTGAACATGTCTACTTGCTGGCTCATCAAAGGTGCTTGAAATAACTTCTCCACCAACCGACCTTTCCATCTCTGTTACTTCTTCGGGTCGTTCATCAATTAATAAAACAATTAAGTGTACCTCGGGATGATTGTGAGTAATCGACTGAGCAATACTTTGCAGTATCATTGTTTTACCAGCTTTAGGCGGCGAAACTATTAAACCACGCTGCCCTTTTCCTATTGGTGCAGCAAGATCGATAATACGAGGAGTCAGGTCTTCTGTGCTTCCATTACCTTGTTCAAGCGTTAATTTTTCTTCTGCAAAAAGAGGAGTTAAATTTTCAAATAATATTTTTCCCTTAGCTTTATCTGGAGTTTCAAAATTAATTTCATTAATTTTTAGTAATGCAAAATAACGTTCACCATCCTTTGGAGGTCTAATTTTCCCAGATATATTGTCACCTGTTCTAAGATTAAAACGTCTAATTTGACTAGGCGAAACATAAATATCATCTGGTCCAGCAAGATACGAACTCCCGGCTGAACGCAAAAATCCAAATCCATCCTGAAGAATTTCTAATACCCCATCTCCGTGGATATCTTCACCTTTTTTAGCGTGAGCTTTTAAAATTTCAAAGATTACATCTTGTTTGCGAGAGCGTGCTAGATTATCAAGGCCAAGGTCTGAGGAGAGTGAAACGAGTTCTGACGCAGGTTTTTGTTTTAATTCTGTTAGGTTCATAGGCATTAAAATTTCATTTTATTGATTTAGTTTATTGAAAAATAGGTTTTGTTTTTTATAACGAAACGAGATTTATACTATTCTCTTTTTTGAGGGATTTGATTGTTTTAGTTGAAAAGTTCTACGAATTTCAGCGCCAAGTTAACATGCGTTTTCTTATTCGTCCAGTTAATTTTTTTAAAAATCGCTAAATATTCGTGTCGAAAAAGGCCTCCAATTGGGATTTTGTTGCTTGTCCTACATTTGTAGCTACAACCTCACCACCTTTAAATAGGACAAGTGTAGGTATGCCTCTTACACCATATAATGCCGGTGTTTTTTGATTCTCATCTATATTTATTTTTGCGACGGTTAATTTATTTTTATACTCGCTTGCTAATTTATCAAGTATAGGGGCAATATTTTTGCAAGGCCCACACCATTCTGCCCAGAAATCTAAAACTACAGGCAGCTCTGATTTTAAAACTTCATCTTCAAAGCTTGAATCTGTAACATTTAATATATTATTGCTCATTATATTTTGAGTTCCTTTCTAACATGTGTGAGTATGTAATTTGAACTAAATTGAAGATTAATTGCAAGTTTGGTTTATATCTTACCAGAATACTACAAGGCATTTAAAAAAAATGATATATGAAAACTATTAAATTCAGGCAGTTTGGGCTTCATAAACATCTACATCGTATTTTGGATGAAATAGAGTTTATAGATTGCACCCCAGTTCAAGCCGCATGTTTACCTTTGATTCTTGAAGGGCACGATGTAGCCGGACAAGCTCAAACAGGCACAGGGAAAACAGCAGCTTTTTTACTATCTACAATCCATTTCTTAATTACAAAAAAAATAGAAAATAACAAAAGTTTACGTGCAATTATTATTGCTCCAACTCGTGAACTTGCAATACAAATACATAAAGATGCTGAAATACTCAATCGTTATTGTGGTCTCGAGATTGGTCTTGTTTATGGCGGAGTTGACTACGAGAAGCAACAAGAAAGATTAATAAGCGGAGTTGACATATTGATCGGCACACCAGGTCGTTTGATTGATTATTTTAAACAAGGCGTTTTTAATTTTAAATGTGTTGAGGTTGTTGTTTTAGATGAGGCTGACAGAATGTTTGATCTTGGTTTTATCAGTGATATTCGTTACATCCTAAGGCGTATGCCACAACCAGAAAAGCGTTTAAATATGTTATTTTCAGCAACATTATCATATCGTGTTATGGAATTGGCGTACGAACATATGAATGATCCTGCGCTGATAAAAATAAACCCAGAAAAAATTACAGCAGATAATGTAAATCAAACTTTATACCATGTTGCCAATGAGGAAAAGATGGCATTGTTAATTAGTTTGTTAAAATGCATAAAGACAACAAGGACAATTATTTTTGTAAATACTAAAAAAACTGCAGAGAAAGTATGGTCTTATCTTGAGGGAAATGAAATACATGCGGCTGTGTTATCAGGAGATGTACCACAAAAGACAAGACAACGCTTATTTAGTGAATTTTCTACGGGGGATTTAAAAGTGTTAGTTGCCACAGACCTTGCAGCACGTGGCTTACATATATCCGATGTCAGCCATGTTTTTAACTATGATTTACCTCAGAATGCTGAGGACTATGTTCATAGAATTGGTAGAACAGCGCGAGCAGGTGCATCAGGCGATGCGGTAAGTTTTGCATGTGAAGATTATGTGTATTCACTAATGGAAATCGAATCATTTATAGGATATCAGATCCCAACATCCCCAATTCCAGAAGGGTCATTACAGAAAATTTTGCCACCTATAAAAAGAAAACATCACAAGAGGCCATCTTATTCTTCAAAAAATAAAAAACATCTTAAGAATCAAAACAAATCGTCACAAAATAATTTAAGATAATCGATTTTCAATCCATTTTTTTATCATCAAGATTTCATCAGAGCAGATTGAGTGCTGCATTGTATATTCACTCCATTCAACTTTATAGCCATTTTCAATCAGAGTTCGGTAAGATGAACGACCTTGTTCAATCGGAATAATATTGTCATCTTTTCCATGCGCCATTATGATAGGCATTTCTTTGCACTCGGAAGTTTCTTTTTCAAGATTTTCTGGCAGAGGAAGATATGAAGAAAGCGCAAGTATTCCAGCTAGTTTAGGTGAGTATCTCATCCCAGAGTGTAATGCAATAGCTCCTCCTTGAGAAAATCCTGCAACAATAATTTTATCTGACCTAATGCCTTTTTTAATTTCAGCATCAATATAGCTATGAATTAAATTTGAAGATTTGACGATTGATTCAACGTCCTCCATCTCTCGGAGATTAGAGGATTTGATATCATACCAACCACGCATTTTCATATTATTGTTAATTGTTATTTTTCGGATTGGTGCGTTTGGAAATATAAAGCGAATCCCCAATCTACTTGGTAGATATAGTTCAGATACAATAGGCGCAAAATCATGACCATTAGCACCTAATCCATGCAACCAAATAATGCTTGCTCTATGTCTCTCTTGAGGTTCGATTATTACCGCATTATTTTGCCTAAATAACATAATTTGGTTCCCATATTTAGAATAAAGTTTTAAGCCAGATATAGTAATTTACCAAATGAAATGAACCCCAGTCATTTTTTACTAACAAATAATTTGTTATGCTGAACGAATAGACAAAAAAACAATCAGAGGGTAGTAAAGTGAAAAAAGCTTATAAAATTGATTTTTTAAAGGTTGGGTTAATATTTATCATTTTATTCTGTGCCTCCAGCTGCGGGCAGAAGGGACCACTTTATCATCCAGATAAGGACAAAACAGCAGCATCAAATTTTCAAAATATTAATTAAAATTTATGTCTAACTTTATCTATAAAGACGGTGAATTACATGCCGAGGGCGTTTCATTGCTTGAAATTGCGAAGCAACACAATACGCCATGCTATGTTTATTCAAAAAAGGCTATTGAGACCAAATATTTAGAATTTATTTCAGCTTTTAATTCTGAGAATAATTTGCTTTGTTATGCCGTAAAGGCAAATTCGAATATTTCTATTTTAAATATTTTGGCCAACATGGGGTCTGGTTTTGATATTGTTTCCTCAGGAGAATTATTTCGTGTTCTGAAAGCTGGAGGCGATCCCAGTAAAGTAGTTTTTTCTGGCGTAGGTAAACGAGTAGATGAAATGAAATTTGCTTTAGAGAAGAACATAAAATGCTTTAATGTAGAATCAAAAAGCGAGCTGGTAAAATTAAATATGGTTGCTGAAAGTATGGAAGTGCTTGCTCCGGTATCATTACGTGTAAATCCAGATGTTGACGCTAAAACACATCCCTATATTGCAACTGGTTTAAAGGAAAATAAATTTGGTATTTCTTTTGAATTAGCTAAGGATACTTTTGAGCAGGCAGCAAAAATGAGTAATATTAATTTGATTGGAATTGATTGCCATATTGGATCTCAAATTTCGGAGTTAAGCCCCTTTCAGGATGCGTTACAAAAGCTACTAGACTTAATTAATGAACTTACACAGTCGGGGATTCAACTCAAACATGTTGATATTGGGGGCGGTTTAGGCATTACTTATAAAGACGAAAAACCACCAACACCAAATCAATATGTAACCGCGATTACCAATATTACAAGCAAACATGATCTCGAGATAATTATTGAGCCAGGCAGATCTATTATTGGCAACGCAGGTGTCTTACTTACAGAAGTCGAATATCTTAATCAAAATTCTTTTAAGAATTTTGCAGTTGTTGATGCAGCAATGAACGATTTGATACGGCCATCTCTTTATGATGGTTGGCATGAAATCAAAAGAGTAATTAAAGACTCGAAGGTCAAAGAAAAGATTTATGATATTGTTGGTCCCATTTGTGAAACAGGCGATTTTGTTGGCAAGAACCGTACGCTACCATTAACTGAGGGCGATTTACTCGCTATTTTTTCAGCAGGCGCTTATGGTTTTAGTATGTCATCAAACTACAATTCAAGACCACGCGCTGCTGAAATATTAGTTGATGGTATTGAGACTTATGAGATTCGTGGCAGGGAAACATTAGAAGATTTAATCAATGGCGAATCATTATTTTAAAATCGATGTAATTTTTAAATAATGAAGCGTGTTATAGAACCTGAATTAATGAGCGATAAGGAACAAGCAATCGCTTATGCCAATGCTAATTTTGAAGAACCACATAATCATTTTTTAGAATTATTAAGGTATTCAATAGAAAAAAAAATCACATTTTCAGGAGATGTTATTGACCTTGGAACCGGCACCGCTGATATAGCGATAAGATTCGCAAAAACCTATCCATCTTTTAGTATTGATGCAGTTGATGGGTCAATTGCGATGCTTAATGAAGCAAAAAAAGCTGTTAATAAGGCCAACCTTCGTAGCAGAATTAAACTTATTCATAGTTCAATACAAGACGCAGCACTAATGGAAAAAGAATATGCAATTGTAATGAGTAATAGTTTATTGCATCACTTACATAATCCGATGGTTTTATGGGAATTAGTTAAAAAAACGAAAGGTACTCCAATAATTTTTATTATGGATTTAGTAAGACCTAAAAATAAAGATGAAGTAGAAGACTTGGTAGATAAATATGCAAGAGAGGAGCCAAAAATATTACAAAGGGATTTTAGAAATTCATTGAAAGCAGCATTCACAACCGAAGAAGTACTATCTCAATTGCGACATGCTGGTCTTAAATCACTGAAAGTTTCGACTGTTTCAGACCGACATTTTGTTATTAGTAATTGTTAGATAATTGCACAGATGTAGTGCAAAAATAGAATTTTTGCACAAAAATGGGGATTCTTCTAGTATTTATGTCTAAGTAACTCATTGATTTTTATGAATATACATTTTATTTGATGATGGCATATTAATTGCGTATGTAATAGCGAAAATAGAAATTTGCGCTAATTAATTAATAAAAAATAGACAGAGGAGAGTTAAGAATGTCATCCGATAATGTACTGAAACTAATAAAGGAACACGATGTAAAATTCGTTGACCTTCGTTTCTGCGATACCATTGGGAAAGAGCAGCATGTCACGGTTCCTGCCAGCGTGGTTGACAAGGAAATGCTTAAAGAGGGAAAAATGTTTGACGGATCATCGATAGCCGGTTGGAAGAACATTAATGAATCAGACATGATCCTAACGCCAGAGACAGAAAGCGCAGTTATTGATCCTTTCTTTGATGATGCTACATTAAATATTCGTTGTGATGTGCTAGAACCATCAACAATGGAAGGGTATGAGCGTGACCCACGTTCAATTTCAAAGCGTGCTGAAGATTATCTGAAATCTACTGGCATTGCCGATGCAGCATATTTTGGTCCTGAGCCTGAATTTTTCATCTTTGATGAGGTACGTTGGGGCGATGAATTACATTCAGGATTTTATGAAGTTGATTCGGAAGAAGGCTGTTGGAATAGTGACCGTATTGATGAAGATAAAAATATTGGCCACAGGCCTGGTGTAAAAGGCGGTTATTTTCCAGTACCACCAGTTGATTCATGTCAGAACATCCGGTCTGCAATGTGTACAGTTCTGGAAGAAATGGGAGTTACAGTGGAAGTGCATCATCATGAAGTTGCAACAGCGGGGCAGGCTGAAATCGGAACATCATGCAAGACATTAACCAGAAAGGCTGATGAGATACTTATATTAAAATACGTTATACAAAATGTTGCACATAGTTATGGTAAAACGGCGACATTTATGCCGAAACCACTGGTAGGCGATAATGGTAATGGCATGCACGTTCACCAGTCGTTAGTTAAAGGCGATAAGAATCTTTTTGCAGGAGATAAGTACGGCAACCTTTCAGATACTGCATTACATTACATAGCCGGTGTTTTTAAACATGCGCGTGCTATAAATGCATTTGCAAATGCGAGTACTAATAGTTATAAGCGTTTAGAACCGGGGTTTGAGGCACCAACTTTATTAGCATATTCAGCACGAAACCGCTCTGCCTCTTGCCGTATTCCTTGGGTTTCTAACGAAAAGGCAAGACGTATTGAAGTTCGCTTTCCTGATTCTTGCGGCAATCCATATTTTACTTTTGCAGCATTAATGATGGCCGGTCTTGATGGGATACAAAATAAACTTGACCCAGGCGCACCAATGGAAAAGGATTTATATGATATAAGTTCTGAGGAAGAAAAAGGAATACCAACCGTTTCATCATCATTAGATATGTCTCTCGAAGCACTTGATAAAGACCGTAGTTTTCTGACTGCAGGCGGTGTCTTTACTGATGATATGATTAATGGGTATATCGAACTTAAGATGGAAGAAGTAAACCGTTTTCGCATGACTACTCATCCGATTGAATTCGACATGTATTACAGTTTATAACTTTAATAGCTAATATTGATGTTTGAGAAATCCCCCTCTATTAGGGGGATTTTTTTTGAACTACACCGAGATAATGGTAATCTAAAGTATGTGTAAATAATTCTTTGTAGTTAATTTATGAAATTAAAATTAATATTTTTAGCGTTTTTAATTTTTTATTTACCTATTCTTTTTGGAGAGGTATATAAGACTGTGGATGAAGATGGGAATATTATTTTCACAGATAGGCCGACTACAAATTCAGAAGAAATAAAACTCAAAGAGCTAAAAACAACAGAAACTGTTAAACCATCTAGCTCTTCCTCGGGTAGTGCAAGTCGGGGTAAGAATACGGAAGATTTTTCCTATAAAAAGTTATTTGTGTCAAAACCTGCAGATGGGTCTTCAATTAGAAGCAATACAGGGAATGTAAGTATATCAGTTAATTCTGAACCTTCTCTTCGTTCCGGACACAGAATTCTGATAACAATGAATGGAAAAGAGTTATCTAAAGGTACCGGTAAAAGTGTTTCGCTAACAAATGTGGATAGAGGCACACACACGGTAACCGTTAGTATTATTGATAGTTCATCAAATACAATAATTTCAACTTCAAGTTCATTTTCAATACTTCGAGCATCTCAATAGCTACTAATTAGGTCAATTTTAATATTTCTCTTAGTTTGCCCATTTTTAAGGCTGATGGCCTACTTCTTGCATTAATTAATACAAAGAAAAAAAAATATTTATTTAAAAACTAACTTATTGTAATAACTAAGAAAACCTTATTATTATAAATAAAAAAGAGGATCTATAAGTGATAAATGCACTAAAAGAGTGCAATAATAGGTACACTATGACTCAGGCAGAAGAAAGGGCCGTTCGTATTTTTGACCATCTAACAACCGCTGTTTTGTTATTTGATGAAAATTTGTGTTTGGTTTCAATTAATAGCGCAGGGGAAAGTCTATTATCAGTTAGCAGTAAGCGACTATTAGGCAAAACACCTAAAAAAATATGGCCAAATACTCCTTTTTTTACAAACGCAATCAAAAAGTCTTTTCAATATGCTAGTACACGTATAGAGCGCGGCATTGAAATGGATCTTATTAATCAAAACTCAATTAAAGTAGATTGTATATTTACTCCTTTCGTTATTGAGGATGAAACAAAGGAGATACTAGTTGAGCTTGTTAGTGCCGATGCTTTTGTTCGTGTAATGCAAGAATTTAACCAACAAACTGTCCAAAAGGCAGCGAAAGAATCAATACAAGGTATGGCGCATGAAATTAAAAATCCTTTGGGCGGCATACGTGGCGCAGCACAATTAATGGAAAAGGAATTGGACGATAAAGGTTTACTTGAATATACAAAGATTATAATTAATGAATCAGATCGTTTGAGAAATTTTGTTGACCGCATGATGGCGGCTAACACGCATCCTGTAAAATTAGAAACTAACATTCATGAAATTGTTGAATATGTCGTTTCGATTATTCGTGCTGAGAGCCCTAGAGATTTAAATATTAAAAAAGATTACGATCCAAGTATTCCGAGTATTTATACAGACAGAGAACAACTTATACAGGCGGTATTAAATTTATTGAGAAATGCAGTTCAGGCAACAATTAAGGATGAGAGTATATTATTAAGAACACGTATTCAACGTCAGATGACAATTCAAAATAAATTAAATCGATTAGTTGTTCAGTTAGATATTATTGATAATGGGCCAGGAATTCCGGCTGAAATTGAATCTGGCGCATTTTATCCAATGGTCACAGGTCATGCCGAAGGAACCGGGCTTGGTTTATCTATTGCCCAACAGTTAATTCAGTCACATGGCGGGATAATTAATTATGAAAGAAAAGAAAATAGTACTCACTTCTCAATATTACTCCCAATTGAGTGTGGCAATGAAAAATAATAAGAAAGTATGGATTGTTGACGACGATGAATCCATTCGTTGGGTTTTAGAGAAGGCTTTGAAATCATCTGATGTTGATATTGAAAGTTTCTCTCGTCCTGAAAAGGTACTTGAAAAGATAGAGGACGAGAAACCCGATGTTATTATTACTGATATCCGTATGCCTGGTATGGATGGTATTTCATTATTGGATCGAATTAAACGGCATTCACCAAATATCCCAGTAATTATAATGACTGCATATTCTGATCTTGATAGGGCTGTGTCAGCATTTCAGGGTGGAGCATATGAGTATCTCTCTAAACCGTTCGATGTAGATGAAGTTGTTAGTTTGGTTCGAAGAGCCATAACACACAAACATACTGATGATTCGTCGCCTATCCCTCAAGCCGAAACGGAAGGCACTCCAATTATTGGCTCAGCTCCAGCAATGCAAGAAATTTTCAAGGCAATTGGGCGGTTATCAAATTCTAATTTTACAGTTTTAATTACTGGTGAATCAGGCACAGGTAAGGAATTGGTTGCTGTTGCGTTACACGCACATAGTCCTAGGTCAAAAAACCGATTTATTGCTATAAATACGGCCGCTATTCCAAAGGACTTACTTGAATCAGAACTTTTTGGTCATGAAAAAGGCGCTTTTACAGGCGCAACCTCGCTACGGCAAGGTCGTTTTGAACAAGCTAATGGCGGTACTCTTTTTCTTGATGAGATTGGTGATATGCCTGCAGATCTACAAACAAGATTACTTCGAATTCTTGCGGAAGGTGAGTTCTATCGTGTTGGTGGCCATACACCGATAAAGGTAGATGTACGTGTGATTACTGCCACACATCAGAATCTTGAGCAGCTAGTAAAGGAAGGCAGATTCCGTGAAGATTTATTGCACCGACTGAATGTGATAAGAGTGCATGTGCCATCACTACGAGAAAGAAAAACTGATATTAGTGAGCTTTCAAAACATTTTCTTAATATAGCAGCAAAAGAATTAGGAGAAGAAAAGAAAAAATTATTACCAGAGACAGAAAATTATTTATTAACTTTAACATGGCCTGGTAATGTTAGGCAGCTTGAGAATTTTTGTCGTTGGATAACAGTGATGGCATCAGGCACAGAAATTCATATTGATGATCTTCCTCCTGAATTAAAAAAAGATGTCGTTACAAGTGATGAAAATGATCTATGGGAGTCAAATTTCAGAAAGTGGGTTGAATCTAGTTTGTTAAACGGTGATATTGAGTTATTGAAGAACGCCTCACCATTATTTGAAACTATTTTAATTGAAGAGGCATTAAAAAAGACACACGGACGTCGGCAGGAGGCAGCAAAATTACTTGGTTGGGGTAGAAATACTTTGACGAGAAAAATAAAACAATTAAATATTAGTTTGTAATTTTTTCATTTCATGCACTAATCCATTCCGCAATTTGTTTAGCATAATAAGTCAATATTCCATCAGCGCCCGCACGTTTAAATGCTAACACTGATTCCATAACAGTGTTTTTTTCATCTAACCAACCATTATTTGCCGCCGCTTTTATCATCGCATATTCACCGCTCACGTGATATACAAAAGTTGGACGGCCAAAAGTTTCTTTAACTCGATAAACAATATCAAGATATGGCAACCCAGGTTTTATCATTACCATATCAGCTCCTTCATTCAGATCGAGTTCCACCTCAGTTATAGCTTCATCAGTATTTGCTGGGTTCATTTGGTAGGTATGTTTATTCCCACTTCCTAAATTTTCTCCAGAACCAATTGCATCACGAAATGGGCCATAAAAGTTTGATGCATATTTAGCTGAATAAGCAAGAATTTTAGTATTAATATAATTTGCAGACTCAAGTGCCTTTCTGATATACCCAATACGACCATCCATCATATCTGATGGTGCAATTACGTCGGCACCTGCTTTAGCATGCGATAAGGCTTGCTTAACTAATGCTTCAACGGTTTCATCATTCATAACTTCATTATCTTTATTAGTTAGACCGTCTTGTCCAGATAGAGTGTAAGGATCGAGGGCAACATCTGTTATTACACCCAATTCAGGAAACTGTTGTTTTAATTCCAGAACAGTTTTTTGTATTAATCCATCAGCGTTCCACGCTTCAGATGCATCCTCGCTTTTTTTCTCTTTGGGGACAACTGGAAAGAGCGCGATCGCTGGAATTTTAAGTTCAACTAATTCTTTGGCTTCTTTCAATAGCTGATCGATACTCAATCTTTCTATATCTGGCATTGACGCAATTGGTATTCTTTGATTTTTACCATCAACTACAAACATTGGGTAAATAATATCATCCGTTGTCAATGATGATTCACGCATCAGTCGACGAGAAAATTCGTCACTTCGCATTCTCCTTGGCCTTGTTAGTGGAAATTTACTTTTTTGCGAATTATTTTTCATTTAATTAGGTAGCTCCCCGACTATTCTCTCAATCCAGTTTTCTACTTCTTTAGTTATTTCTTTAGCGCTTTTATTTTTAGATTTTATTGCGGGTCCAATCTTTATTGTAATTAATCCAGGTTTTTTAATCATGCTATTTCGTGGCCAAAGGCGTCCAGCATTATGAGCGACCGGAACAACTTGAGAGCCTGATTTTTCAGCGAGCATTCCTCCCCCTGGCAGATATTTTTTCTTTTCATTCGGGGCAACTCGAGTACCTTCTGGGAATATAATCACCCAGTATCCTTTTTTTAAACGTTCATAACCTTGGTCAGCAATTTGTTTAAACGATTTTATTGCTGAATCTCGATTTATGGCAATGGGTTGCATGGAAGCTAATCCCCAACCATATATTGGAATCTGTAGTAACTCTTTTTTTAGTATCCATACTTGAGGGATAAATATTTGTTGCAACGCAAGTGTCTCGAATGCGGACTGATGCTTGCACATAACAATACAGGGTTTTTCCGGGACATTATCAATACCCGTTATTTCATATCTAACGTTACAACATATTTTCAGCCACCAGAGATTAAAAACTGCCCAGCGCGTAATGAGGTAGTAGCGTTTTTTAAAATTTAAAGGAAAAGCTATTACACCAATTGGCGCAATCAATATTGTGCTGATTATTTGACCGATATAAAAGAGCAGTGATCTTAAAATTAGCATTATTACCCTTCTGTAATTATCTTATCCACAAAAGATGCAAGATCATCATAAATTGGTATGTGCTTAGGGATTAATCCACTATCAATTTCTTCTTTTCCTTTTCCAGTTCGAACAAGTATAGGATTACCTCCCGCATTTTCTGCCGCTTGGATATCAGTAATTTTGTCACCTACACAAAAAACATTTTTCAATGGCATTTGCAATCTATCCGATACATTATTATACAACCCCGGTTTTGGTTTTCTGCAGTTACAATTTTCTTCAGGTTTACAAGGACAAAAGAAAATTCCATCAATAACACCACCAAATTGTAAAAGATGTGCATTCATTTTCTTATGGACTGCATGAAGCATTTCGATAGAAAAAATTTTCCGCCCAATTCCAGATTGATTGGTAATAATAATCACCCTGAAACCATTTTGAGAAAGTTTCCCAATTGATTCTAAACTACCAGAAATCGGAATCCATTCGTCTGGTGACTTTATATAATCGTCAGAGTCTTCATTAATAACGCCATCTCGATCTAAAATTATAAGCTTCATTTGTTAATCCTGTAATTTTGAGATATCTGCAATCTCTAAAAATAGAGAATTTAGATTACTCAATAGTGTAAGTCTATTTTTCTTAAGTTCAGGTTCATCACATAACACCATCACATTGTCAAAAAAATCATCAACAACTTTTCTTAATTCAGCTAGTTTACTAAGCGCAGATTTATAATTGCGATTCTTAATCATTGGAGCAATTATTTTTTTATAATTTTTAAGTGTATTTGCTAAATTAATTTCTGCTTCTTCTACTAAAAGATTATCTTTTATTTTTACAGAATCAATCTCCCCAGATTTTTTTAAGAGGTTACTAGTTCTCTTGTTTGCAGCCGCCAAACTTTTGGCTTCAATAAGTTTTCTAAATTCTGCAACCGCAACCATGCGGTAGTGAAAATCAAGAGGTTTAGATGTATTAATAACGAGCACAGATTCGAATACATCCGTACTAAACCCTTCGTCACGATAGTAATAACGTAATCGTTCCATTAGGAACGTGTAAACATCATCAATACAATTTAATGATTGATTCTTATCAGGAAAATTTGACGCTGCTATCGAAAGTAAATTTTTTAAATCAATATCAATTTCGCACTCAATAATAATACGCAAAATTCCTATTGCCGAACGTCGTAAAGCAAAAGGATCTTTATCTCCAGTAGGAGCCTCTCCGATTGAAAAAATACCTATCAAGTTATCAATCTTTTCGCTTATTGATAAAGATTGGCCAAGTAAGGTTTTTGGTAGTTTATCTCCGGCAAAGCGAGGTTGATAAAGCCCTTCTAATGCAATTGCTATATCATCATTTTCACCATCAGCTTTTGCGTAGTGGCGTCCCATCGTTCCTTGCAGTTTAGGAAATTCTGTAACTATTTTTGTTAACAAATCACACAGACAGAGTTCAGCAACTTTTTTGGCCGAACTTGTATCTATATCTATTTCTTTTGCCATTGAGGAAAGAGTTTTAGCAATACGTTCAGCTTTGTCATATAGCGTCCCCAGATCTTTTTGATAAATTACCTTTTTTAGTGATTCGCGATGATTTTTTAGACCATATTTTAAATCCCATTCCCAGAAAAAAGCAGCATCACTAAGCCTAGGCCTTATAACTCTTTCATTCCCTTTTTTTATTAGTTCATAGTTTTTACTTTTAATATTTGATACACAAATAAATAATGGCATTAATTCATCTTTGTTATTTACAATAGGAAAATATTTTTGATTATCTTGCATAACCGCAATGAGTACTTCTTTTGGTAATTCCAGGAATTTTGGATCGAAGCTTCCAACAAAACTAATTGGCCATTCGACTAAAGATGTAACTTCATCAAGTAATTCAGGATCAATAATCACATTTCCTTTTTTATCTTTTGCAATTGAGGCAATTTGAGATTTAATTAATGAGAGTCGTTCATTATAGTCAGCGACAACACACCCTTTATTTTTTAAAGTAGCACTGTATTCGCTTGGTTTTCCTATTTTTAAGACATCTGGATGATGGTAACGATGCCCGTAGCTGTATGCTCCAGATTCAATTCCCATAATTTTGCAATTGAGAGTCTTATTTCCAAATAAAATAAGTATCCACTTAATTGGCCTAACAAATTCAACATTTTGATTTCCCCAACGCATACGTTTTGCAATTGGTAACTGCACCAAAATTTTTTCTATTAGATCAGGGATAAGTTCATCAGTATTTTTCCCTTTTAAAATAGTGTTAAATACCAACCAAATACCTTTTTCAGTTTCGAGTTTTTTTAGTTCTTCGACTTTAACACCACAGGATTTAGCAAATCCTATTGTTGCTTTTGTCGGGTTTTCATTTTTATCGAATGCCGCAGATAAAGACGGACCTCTACGTTGATGTTCTTTATTTTTTTGATTTATATCAAGATCAGTGATTAGTAGCGAAAGCCTACGTGGTGTTGCATACCAATTTATATCACCGAAATCCAGCTCTTCTTTTTTTAGAGCCAGACTCATTTGCTCACTGAAAGTTATCGCAAGATTTTTTAAAGACTTCGGCGGTAATTCCTCTGTACCAATTTCAATTAATAAATCTTGTTTTTTAACCATTTCTAAATTGCTTAGTCTTTCGCTAGAGGGAATCCTAGTTTTTCACGACTTTCAAAATAGGACTGAGCTACCGCATTTGCAAGCGCTCTAACACGTAAAATATAACGTTGTCGTTCTGTTACTGAAATTGCTCCACGAGCATCAAGCAAATTAAATGAATGCGATGCTTTCATTACCATTTCATATGCAGGGATTGGCAAATCTTCCTTAATTAATTTTTGTGATTCTTTTTCGCATACATCAAACCAATTAAATAATGCTTCTGTATTTGCTAGATCGAAATTATAGCGAGACATTTCAACTTCATTTTGATGGTAGATGTCGCCATAAGTTACCTTATTTTCTTTTGTTCTTGACCATGCAAGTTCAAATAAATCATCACAATCTTGTATGCACATCGCAATTCTTTCTAGCCCATAAGTAATTTCACCAGTAACTGGTCTACAATCAAGCCCACCAACTTGTTGGAAATAGGTAAATTGGCTAATTTCCATTCCATCCAACCAAACTTCCCACCCGAGCCCCCATGCGCCAAGAGTCGGAGATTCCCAATTATCTTCAACAAAGCGTATATCATGTGTTTTTGTGTCAATACCAATAGCCCCAAGCGAAGCTAAATAGAGTTCCTGAATATTGTCTGGTGATGGTTTAAGGATGACTTGAAACTGATAGTAATGTTGCAGTCTATTAGGGTTCTCGCCAAAACGCCCATCAGTTGGTCTTCGTGATGCTTGTACATACGCCGTACGCCAAGGCTCCGGGCCTATAGCTCTGAGAAATGTAGCTGGGTGAAATGTTCCGGCTCCCATTTCTATATCATAGGGTTGAACAATGACACAATCTTGAGTAGACCAGTATTTTTGGAGTTCAAAGATAAGTTCCTGAAAGCTTAGTCCCGAATTTTTAGTTAGATTTTGTTTTTTCTTTTGTGTCATTTTTAGGTAGCTCTAATTAACAGAAATTATACCGCATCGGATGAGAATAATATCCAACTTCCCTAAGTTAAAATAGAAAAAATATAGATATCCCCGAATATGACATAACCCAGAACTAGGAGATGATTGCTTGAAACTTATTCTGTTAATTCTTCAGGGCTAATACTTTGAATGTCTCGTGTGATTGTGTTCAGTCGTCTTTTAATAATGTCATACTTGAATTCAGGTATTTCAAACCACCAATTTTCAGCATCTAAATTAAGACTAGTTATATAACTCTTTATATCTTCATTTTTTATTTCTTCTTCATTATTATTTTTTCCAATCTCATCATCATATGAAAATACAAAAGATGCATAAGCAATATCATTGTATTTAAAGGCGGTAATATTTCCAACAATACCCTCAAAAGTCGTTACCTTTATACTTGTGCTTTTATTTTCTTCCTTTAGCAGTTCTTTTGATTTGGCTCCACTTATTTGAAGGTCCTGAAGTATAGTGCCAAATCTATTAATAATTAATTCAGAAGCTAGTTCTTGACCAACAGTTATGTTTTCTAATTCAAATTTTTCTTGGCCTTTTTCATTTTTGTATAGGGTGTATGAATCTCCATCAGAATGAGTAACGTTAACTGATTTTATTGACTCTGCTGGGATATCAAAAAGATTTCGCCTTATCCAATCTGTTTTTATTGAAGATATATTAAGGACTCCATCTACTAAATAAGATTTTTTATCATCAGGTTTTCTAACATAAAGGCCAGAAATATTTTTTGCTGAGCTGCTAAGCCTTGATTTACCAACAATCACTTCAATAATCTTATTTTTATTAGAGTCATATAAAGAAAGTAATAATGAATTTGCGTCTTCAGCATCCGGGCCTTCAACACCAAGGCGATGATATAATCTAGGCAGAGTTGTTTTTGGTGCATTAATTTTAAGATCGGCAGCTCCGAGCACAGTACTTTTAATTTTATCTGCTAACGCAGGATACCCATCAAATTCATCAATACCCCAAATATTATTTTTACGAGTAAGATTAATTGAATCGCTATACCCTTTGATAGAGATGTAATTTACTGACTCAATTTGTTTAGCTAACTCTGGGAAAAAAGGAGTTTTTTCTTTCTGTGATTGCGGTGCTCGTAAATTCGCAAATATTGTTGCAGCAACAATAACAGTAATCGTGATAGAAGATAAAATGACGAGTTTATTTTTAATCATAAGATGTAATTTATATGCGTTTGTTAGCTCGATAGATGCCAATTATTAATGCTAATAGTGTTATTAACAGTGGAATTAGACCAATATTAATAAATCGTAGTTGCGATCCAAGTTTTTCTATATTTTTTCTTAGGTCGTGCTGGACACTACGTAATTCTTTTCTTGTTGCCAAACGCTCATTTCTAAATTTTTCAATTTCAGCAGTTAATTTATTATTAAGTAAATATGATTTTTCATTACCTTGCTCTTGTTGAAGTTTTCGTATTTCATTTTCTGTCTCTTGAAGCGCTACTTGTAATTCTTTTTCACGTTCACGAAATTCTGATTCTGCCTGTTTACGTATAGCCTCAACTCTTACGAATGGACGTGAGTATTTCCCACGACCACGTAAACTTATTAAATCAGTACTACCAGAAAGATTCTCAATACTATTTATTACAAAATCACCATTATTTGAAATTGGTTGTGGAACAGAAACACCAAGCATATCTTGTTTACGAATCCAAAAATGATCTGCGAGGATATCTGTATCAGATACTAAAATAACGTTTATGTTTCCTTCATTAATGAAATCATCATCCATCAATTGCTCTTTATTTTCGTCAACGGGCAACCCATCTGGGAATACCGTTTGCACCTTTCCTTTTATGCGTGCAGCAATAAGAAGATTTTTTTCGTCCGATTTAAAATTGTTTAAAATAACGCTGGGGTCACGCTGGAAAAGTATTAAGTCACGCTCTAATTTTGTTGATTGTTTTGAAGTTTGAATTAGAGGGGTTACTTCGACCTTTATTTCTTCACCTTCAATATTTTCAATAGCTCCAACAGTGCCCATATGTAATACATTCAATTCGCTAGTTGAAAAATCTTCAGAATTAAAGTTTTTTTCCGTAAGTCTTAGCCAAGGGAGGTAATCAATTTCTTGAGGACCTCGTGGACCACTTGCTTGCACTCGCATGGCAGCATTAATATCGACGGCGATTTTTCCCTTACTTATTTTAAGTCCCCATTTTTCAAGTATTTCATCTAAATAGGAATAAAGTATAGGCATAACATTTGGGCTAGCTGCATCGGGTTGCGTCCGATCTTGTTCCGCGAGCGGGTCAAGAAAAATAATAGCTTTACCACCTTTTAATAAATATTGGTCAATTGCATACAAAGTTTCTGTATTTAATTTTTTTGGATGCACTAACATTAATACATCGATTTTTTGATTAAGCGCATCAATATTTTCATTAAGATTTATAATTTCAAAAAATTCTTTAAGTGCATTAATAATGGTCCAAGTTGGCGCAGTCTGGTCGCCTTTTTTACCAATGATAGGTAGTTGTGAATAAACACCAACAATACGTTTATCAGGATAGGCAAGGTTATAAATTAATTTAGTTAAGTCATATTCAAGCGCAGATTCACGATTCGTTTGGAAGAAAGGAATAACTTTTTCATCATCAGTTGAATTTGTACCAACCAATCCAAAATAAACTCTATCACTATTAGCGCTAACTGAGACAGTTCTTAAGCCGCTTGCTACAGCTTGGTCTTCAGCCTCTGAAAATGTTTCTGGTTCAATGATATTCAGTATTAATTTGCCATGGGCGTGAGTTGCTAGTTCTTCCAGCATATCTCTTACGCGAATTCCATAGTTAGCTAGTAATGGAAAATCATTCATCGCTTTTTGAGAAAAATAAAAATCAAGTTGAACAGGTTCTTCTAAGTTATTAAGGATATTTATTGTTCCTTTTGAAAGCGTGAATAATTTATTTTGTGTTAAATCTATACGCCAAGTTGTAAGCGCAGTGTTTGCAAGAACTATAGTGGCAATGAACAAACATACTGCAAGTAAAAGGCCAGTTCCTGAAATTACGCTGCTTCTAACCGTATGTTTCATTACTTAATTCGCCTTCTTGTTTTCAATAATGACAATGTTGACGTACAGCCAGAACGTTATTAATGCAACAAAATAAATAACATCACGTATATCAATCACACCTTTTTTGATAGATGTAAAGTGGGTAAGGAAACTAAAGGACGCGATTGCATCAACAACAGCTTGTGGTGCCCAGCCTTCAAATAAATCTAATACCATGGGAAAACCACTTAATATAAACATGAAACAGATTACAACGCTTATGACAAAAGCAATAACCTGACTTTTAGTTAAAGCAGAAATACAAGAACCAATTGCAAGAAAACCACCTGCCATAATTAAACTACCAATATAACTTGCCAAGATTACAGTATTATCAGGATTACCAAGATAATTAACCGTAACCCACATTGGAAAAGTTAAACTAAGCGCAATACCAGTAAAACTCCAAGCGGCTAGATATTTGGCAACTACCGTATCAGTAATTGATACTGGCAAAGTCATTAACAATTCAATCGTTCCACTTTTTCTTTCATCTGACCAAAGACGCATTGATATAGCTGGAATTAAAAATAAATATAACCAAGGATGGAACCGGAAAAAGGGCTCTAAATCGGCCTGATTACTTTCATAGAAAGCTCCCAGATAGAAAGTAAATACACCAGTCATAAATAGAAATATTACGATAAAAACATATGCAACCGGAGTTACAAAGTAACTAGTAAATTCACGTTTATATATTGAAAGTATTCCGTTCATGATTACGTAGGATTTGACATTGTTATATTACGAAAAGCATGATCAATATTTTTTTGATCTGATTTAGTTATGAGTTGCTCTGGGGTTCCATCAAAAAGTAATTTGCCAGAAGAAATAATAATGGCACGTGAACATACTGCATCAACTTCTTCAAGAATATGAGTTGATATGATGATCGCCTTTTTCTTTGCCATTTTTTTTATCAGATTTCTAACTTCATGTTTCTGATTAGGGTCTAATCCATCTGTAGGCTCATCCATAATTAATATGTTTGGGTCATGTAGTATTGCTTGCGCTAAACCGACTCGTCGTTTATAACCTTTAGACAAAGTTTCTATACTTTGGTCAATAACCGTTTTGATATTAATTGTTTCGATAACTTCATCAAGACGTTCTTTACGTACTGAACTACTTAATTCACGAATGTCAGCAATAAAATTAAGAAAGTTTCTAACCGTCATTTCGCCATAAGCTGGTGCACCCTCTGGGAGATAACCAATTGAACGTTTCACAGATAAAGGGTCTTCTAGAACATCATGACCATTAACTTCAACTGTGCCACTTGTAGGCCCAAGAAAGCCAGTGATCATTTTCATTGTCGTTGATTTGCCCGCACCATTTGGTCCTAGAAAACCGAGAACTTCGCCATAACCAACATTAAATGAAATATTACGCACAGCATCAATTGGGCCAAAGGATTTTGACAACGACTTTATTTTGATCGCATGTGACATTAGTTTTTATTAAGTAGATTTAAAATATTTATTATTAAATGTATTAGTTATTTATAAATCATGGGTGTGTTTGTAATTACACCTTAGGATTTACGAGCGCACTATTTTGCACAAAAAAATTACGACGTCAATTTTTTATATAGACTTAAAACAGTAATATCAGTTCAAATTTATCGCCGGAAAGGTTTAACTAGCTCAGATTTTTCTTTTTTAAACGAAATAGGGCTGAAATATCGTCATTTCCATGACCTTCATCTATTAGTCGTTGGTAATCAGCCAATGTCATTTCAGTAATTGGGAATACATTTTTATTTAGAGAGCTCATCATAGATTGGCAAATTGAGAGGTCTTTATGGTGCAGGCTTAGTTTAAAGCCGGGCTCAAATTCTCCCGATAGCATTGTTTTACCTCGATGATCGAGAAACCAGTTACTAGCAGCACCTGTAGAGACAATTTCTATAACTTTATTCATGGGCAAATCCATTGCTTCCCCAAATGCCAATGCCTCAGTAACGGCTTGATTTATACCGGCTGCCATAATTTGATTGACTGCTTTAGTTGCTTGTCCGGAACCATTTTCCCCAATATAAATAATATTTTTTGCAATCGAATTTAAAGTGGATTTAACTTTATCTAGAACTTTCTCATCGCCGCCCACCATCATAGCCAATGTTGCATTTCTTGCACCTTCAACACCACCAGATACGGGACAATCTAGAAAATTACAATTTACCTCACTTAATAAACTTGCCGCTTTTTTTGCTGTATCTGAGCTTACAGTTGATGTATCAATAACAATGCTATTTTTCTTTATTTCAGTCTTTATGTCGTGAACTATTTCTAAGACATCAGCATCACGTGAAACACTAATAATAATAACTTCACACTGTTTTGCTAATTCAATAGGCGAAGTTGACACTGAACAAGTAAATTCTTTTTTTATAGATTCTGTTTTAGATATGGTTCGATTAAAAACTGTATCTAACAAATTAGCCTTAGCAAGATTTCTTGCCATATGCATACCCATTGCACCAAGTCCGATAAAACCAACTTTCATTTTTTTTTACCTCTAATTTTTTTGTTACAGTAGAATTATTGATATGTTTGATAATGTTCGGCAATAATTTCAGCTATACAGCACGTAATTTTTTTTGCAGCCGGTATATGTAAGAATTCATTCGGGCCGTGTGCATTAGAACTAGGCCCGAGTACACCAGTGATTAAAAATTGTGCCTCAGGAAATTTCTCTCCCAACATCCCCATGAAAGGGATTGACCAACCTTCACCCATATGAACAGCGGGCTTATTAAAATAATTTTCTGATGCTTCATTTATTGCTTTTTCTAACCAGGGAGATATTTCGGGCGCCATCCAGCCATCAACAGACCAATCAATCTTAAAAGAAATTTTTGCATTATTTGGAGGGTTATTTAATAAAAGTTCTTTAAGTTTTTTACTAACATGTTTGGAACTACACGTAGGCGGTAAACGCATTGATAATTTAATTGATGTGAAAGGTCGAAGTACATTTCCAGCATCATTAATTTTAGGTAAACCATCTGCGCCAAGATATGATAAAGCAGGTCGCCAGCTACGATTAAGAATAAGTTCAACTAGGCTATTTGTAACGGGTTTTATATTTTCTTTCATTGGAAAGCGTTCATAAACATTCTTATCTAGTACATTAGCCGCATGTTTTGCTTGTTGAATACGTTTGTTTGGTATATCCACATAAAAATCTTCTTCGAGTATCTTTCCGGAAATTGGGTCTTCAATACGGTCGAGTAATTGCCTCAGTATTCTAAAACTGGAAGGAATGATACCGCTAATATCACCAGAATGAATGCCTTCGTTAAGCACTTCTACTTTTAACTCTCCTCCTACTAGTCCACGCAGTGATGTAGTAGACCAGAGTTGTTCATAATTGCCACACCCTGAATCCAAACAAATCACCAACTCTGGTTTACCAAGACGACCGTTAAGATGTTCAATATAGAATGGAAGATCGTAGCTACCACTTTCTTCGCATGCCTCAATAATTACAACACAACGCGCATGAGGAATATTTTGCTCACGCAATATTTTAATTGCTAATAAAGAAGTAAATAATGCATAACCATCATCTGCACCTCCGCGTCCATAAAGTTTGTTATCTTTAAGTACCGGCTCCCAAGGTCCAAATCCTTCTTTCCATCCCATCATTTCCGGTTGTTTATCTAGATGACCATACAAAAGCACGGTGTTTTTAATATCACCTGGTATGTCAATGTATATGAGAGGTGTACGTTCGGGTAAGCGGACTACATCAAGTTTCATTCCCTCAATATTTTGGCGTTTACTCCAACTGACAAATTGTTCCACAACTTCTTCCATGTAGCCATTAGCTTGCCAATTTGGATCAAATGCAGGAGATTTATTTGGGACGCGAATATACTTTACTAATTCTGGGATTATTGAGTTCTCCCATTCTTGATTAGTGAATGAAATTGCCAAATCTTTATTCATAATTTTATGATGGTTTAATTAATTTGTATTTACAGGCATTTCATCTTTTTAATACAGTCTGACCAAGCATTATAATTCAAATTAAATAATTTTATTCTGATTTACTCAGAAATTTTTTTTAGAATCAATGATTTTCACTTACATTCTTGTACGTAATAGTTAGAATATGTCGCGTTATGACTAATCAATCTGAAATATTTGATGTTATTGTTGTTGGGGGTGGTCATGCTGGGACAGAGGCTGCACTAGCAGCGTCGCGTATGGGCGCAAGAACACTTTTACTGACAGATAGTATTGATACCTTGGGACAGATGTCTTGTAACCCAGCAATTGGCGGTATTGGGAAAGGTCATTTAGTTAAGGAAATCGATGCTATGGGTGGCTTAATGGCTCATGCTGCGGATTTAAGTGGCATACAGTTTCGTCTTCTTAATTCGAGTAAAGGCCCTGCAGTTCGTGCAACACGAGCACAAATTGATCGCTCTCTTTATAAAAAGGTGGTTCGTCCCGCACTAGAGCAACAAAAGAACTTATTTATATTTCAGCAACCCGTTGATGATTTATTAATTGAAGGAGAGCAAGTCAAAGGAGTTGTTACTAAAATTGGAGTAAGGTTTTTTTCCTCATCTGTTATTTTGACAGTAGGTACATTTCTAGGAGGAAAAATTTTTATTGGTGATGATCAACATCAGGGTGGAAGAGCTGGTGAAAAACCATCGATTGCCTTAGCTAATCGTTTAAGGGAATTACCGTTTAATGTTGGCAGATTAAAAACAGGAACCCCTCCACGAATTGATGGGGCTACCATTGATTACGAAAAATGCGATGTTCAATTTGGGGATAAACCTGTTCCAGTATTTTCTTTTATTGGAAATGAAAATGAGCATCCAAAACAAATACCTTGCCATATAACTTATACAAATGAATCAACTCATGAGATTATTCGTAGTTCATTAGAACGTTCGCCTATGTTTAATGGTAACATTGAAAGTATTGGTCCACGGTATTGCCCTTCTATAGAAGATAAAGTTGTTCGTTTTGCCGACAAAAATTCACATCAAATTTTTATAGAGCCAGAAGGATTGAATACAGGTGAAGTTTATCCAAACGGTATTTCAACATCACTACCCTATGATATACAACTGAAGTTGCTGCGTTCAATTAAGGGATTTGAAAATTCACACATAACACGTCCTGGTTATGCTATTGAATATGATTTTTTTGATCCTAGAGATTTATATCCATGGCTCGAAACTAAATTTATTAAAGGACTTTTTTTTGCTGGTCAAATAAATGGTACAACAGGTTATGAGGAAGCTGCATCACAAGGATTATTGGCTGGATTAAATGCGGGGCTCAGAAATAATGAACAAGAGCCTTGGTACCCTCGCAGAGACGAAGCTTATCTTGGCGTATTAGTAGACGACTTAATTACAATGGGGGCAACCGAGCCTTATAGAATGTTTACTAGTCGCGCAGAATATCGTTTGATGTTACGTGAAGATAATGCCGATCTTCGTTTAACAGAACATGCAAATCGAATGGGTTTGGTCGATGAAAAACGCTGGAGATTATTTAATGAAAAACGCGATGCTATTGAAAAGGAGTCAGAACGTTTAGCTAACATATGGATAGGTTCTAAGTTATTTCCGAGTGAAGTTATTGAAAAATTACTTGGTCAAAAAATCCGAAAGGATGTAAATCTTCTGGAGTTATTAAAACGCCCTGATTTCAGTCATCACGATATTCTAAAATTACCTAATATTGGTAGCAAAGATATTGATCCAAAAGTAGCGGAGCAAGTTGAGGTGAGCGCTAAGTATTCAGGGTATATCAAACGCCAAGAAGAAGAAGTTGAACGCAATCGTCAATATGAAGAAACAGCAATGCCTGAGGGTTTCGATTATACAAAAGTAAAAGGTTTGTCCAGCGAAGTAATTGAAAAACTTTCTAAACATCGCCCAGTTAATTTAGGACAGGCTTCTCGTATTCAAGGAATAACCCCAGCAGCAATTTCTTTATTACGTATTCATCTTAAAAAGCTATCATTGCTTTTTCAGAAAACCGCATAATCTATAAGAGATATTCATGCGAGACCTTTTAGAGGGCGAGCTTAGAAAATCAGGATTTATTCCAGAAAAATTTCCTTGTAAGAAATATTTGATATATCTTCAGTTGTTAAGCGAATGGAATAAAGCCTATAACTTAACTGCAATTACAGAGCCAAGGCAAATGGTTACAGACACTCTTGTTAATTCTTTATCTGTTTTGCCATATATTAAAGGAGCGCACTGTCTGGATATTGGAACTGGGGCAGGACTTCCAGGGATAATTTTGGCGTTGTCTCAACCACAAAAAAAATGGGTATTATTAGATAGCGTTCAAAAAAAAATCAGGTTTCTTCGCCACATAAAACATGAACTTAGTATAGCAAACATTGAAATTGTGCAATCACGTATCGAGTTATATAGACCCGAAACGGAATTTGATACACTGGTTTGCCGTGCTTTTGCACCATTGAAGCGCCTGATAGACCAGACGCAGCATCTAATTACGTCCGGCAATCAGTTGTTAGCTATAAAAGGAGAAACAGCGGGAGACGAAATTCGCGAGTTATCTGAATCAAATTATCAAATTGAATTGCTTGACCTGCCCCCAATAGATTCAGGAGTAAAATCAAAATTGGTTAAAATTCAGAAGGTAAATTGAAATTGTTTCCGAATGGCAGTTCGGTTTCAGTATGGTAGAGTATGCCCCTCAACTTTAGTGTTAGATTCATGGTAATTAAATGGGAAAAATCATCGCAGTTGCCAATCAAAAAGGTGGCGTAGGAAAGACTACAACAAGCGTGAATCTCGCTGCATCATTGGCAGCGACAAAACGACATGTTTTATTAGTAGATCTTGATCCTCAAGGCAATGCGACAATGGGTAGCGGCATTGATAAACAACAACTTGAAATTTCAAGCTATGATTTATTGATGAATGAAAAGTCTGTCAGCGAGGTTATTGTAGATTCTCTTGAAGGAAAATATGCTTTAATCCCCAGCAATTCTGATTTAACAGGCGCAGAAGTTGCGCTTTTAGATGAAATTGCAAGGGAAGTTAGATTGAGAAGCGCACTCGAAACGGTACAAGATGTTTATGATTTCATTCTCATAGACTGCCCACCTTCTTTAAATATGTTAACCGTAAATGCACTAGCTGCAGCAAATTCAGTTATGATTCCAATGCAATGTGAATACTATGCGTTAGAAGGGCTAACGGGATTGTTGGGAACTATCGAAAAAATACGTAAACATTTAAACCCAGATCTTAAGATTGAAGGTTTATTAAGGACAATGTACGACCCAAGAAATAATCTTGCAACGCAAGTATCTGCCCAATTGATCGATCATTTTGGCGAAAAAGTATATCGAACCATTATTCCTAGAAATGTTAGATTAGCTGAAGCACCAAGTCATGGCTTAACGGCTTTAAAATACGATAAATCTTCAAGTGGTGCGGTTGCTTATTTAGCTCTAGCTGGAGAAATATTAAGAAAGGAAGGTATAGCTGCATAGTATTGAGTAACAAATTACAAGAAAGAATATGAATGCAAAAAAACGTGGATTAGGTAAAGGCCTTGATGCTCTTTTAGGAGAGGGTTCTAATATAAGCTCAGCAGCTTCTGCAGAGAGTGGTTCATTAAAAGTCTTAGCAATCGATCTTATAAAACGAGGGCCATTTCAACCGAGACGTGATTTTGATCAAGATTCTCTTGATAGCTTAGCTGATTCAATTAAAACTCAAGGTTTAGTCCAGCCAATTCTAGTGCGGCCTGTAGAAGGCAAAAATTCATATGAAATAGTGGCCGGTGAGCGCAGATGGCGTGCAGCACAAATAGCCGGTCTTCATGATATTCCCGTAATTATTAAAGATGTTTCGGATAATGAGGCGATGTGCTTAGCTTTGATTGAAAATATTCAGCGCCAAGATTTAAATCCACTTGAAGAAGCAGGTGCTCTTGAACGTTTAATCAATGAATTTGAAATGACGCATGATGCAGTTGCAGAGGCAGTCGGACGATCACGCCCAGCAGTCTCAAATTTATTAAGATTACTAGAATTAGATGATAGAGTTAAAAATATGGTAGAAACAGGCAGACTGGATATGGGTCACGCAAGAGCATTGCTTTCATTAAGTTCACCTAAGCAATTAGAAGCAGCATCGAGAATAGTAAAACAAGGGCTTTCGGTGCGAGCGACAGAGAATTTGGTTAGGCAGTTTTTAGATAATAATCAGCAAAATAGACCCAAAAAAGATTCAAAAGATCCAAATATTGCCAGATTGGAGAGCGATTTATCACAACGTTTGGCTGCTAAAGTCTCAATTACTCACCAGTCAACCGGTAGGGGAAAATTGCAGATTGGCTACAATTCCTTAGATGAGCTCGAAGGAATACTCAAAAAATTAGATTAAATAAATTAACACAGCAATCATTGATCATTATATGGTAGATATTTATACTTTCTCCCCCCTTAGACAAACAAAAGGGGAAAAGATGTAGCGATGTATTGGGTTAGTTGCATCTGGTGAGAAATGATTTAGGGTTAGTGCGAAATACAGGAATGGAAGAAATAATAAGAAATCGCGCTATTGTTAACAAGGTGTTGTTATTCGAGACATTCATTGTCGTATTGGCTGGGATTGTCTTTTTTATATTCACCAATCTTGAATTTACATACTCTATAATTTTGGGTGGTTTTGCATACATTTTGCCAAATGCGATGTTTGCTAAGTTTTCATTTAAAACATCGACGACAAATTCAAGTAATATTTTGGTTTGGTTTTATGTTAGCGAGGCAATTAAGGTTATTGCGACAATAGTTTTTTTCGCGTTATCTTTTTTGTTTTTTGAAACGTTAAATCCTGGGTTGATGATTCTTACTTATGGAATAGTGTTATTAGTAAATTTAATCGGATTATCAATTTTGATAAAAAATTAATAAATAATTTTATAGTGATAAATTAATAATGGAAGAAGCAGCAATTACATCAAAATCTTATATTACACATCACCTACAAAATTTGGTTTATGGAAAGTTGCCTGCAGGTTATGAACGAGATGGACAAATTTTGAATGAGGCTACATGGACTTTTGCTCATACTCATGAGGAAGCTGTGGAGATGGGATTTTGGTCATATAATGTTGATACATTAGGGTGGGCAATATTTCTTGGCATAATATTTAGTTTTTTCTTTTATCGTGTTGCAAAAAATGTAAGTGAGGGAGCTCCGTCTGGTTTTTCTAATTTTGTCGAAATGATAGTTGAATTTGTTGATAACAGCGTTAAAGATATTTTTCATAATGAGAATAAACTTATTGCGCCAATGGCATTAACTGTTTTTGTTTGGGTTTTTTTGATGAATACAATGGATTTAGTTCCAGTCGATTGGCTACCCGTTTTAGCACAACAGTTGGCTGGCGACCCACATTTTTATTTTAAGGTTGTTCCAACGACCGATCCAAATATTACATTTGGGTTATCACTAACAGTTTTCGCGCTGATACTTTATTATAGTATTAAAATGAAAGGTGTTGGTGGGTTTCTATCCGAACTGACATTACATCCATTTTCTTCAAAAAATATAGTAGTTCAAATATTATTCATTCCGGCAAACTTCTTACTAGAATTTGTTGGTTTAATTGCAAAGCCTGTTTCTTTAGCATTACGTTTATTCGGCAACCTTTATGCTGGTGAGATGATATTCATATTGATTGCTTTATTGCCTTTTTGGGTTCAATGGACATTGCATCTTCCATGGGCAATATTTCATATATTGATTGTGTTATTACAGGCTTTTATTTTTATGATTTTGGTAATTGTTTATATGGATATGGCCCACCAAAAGGACCATTAATAAAACTTAGGAGTGGTAGAAAATGAGTGAAGCAACATCAATGTTATATTTGGCAGGATCTGTTTTAATGGGATTAGGCGCACTTGGTGCAGCCGTTGGTATTGGAATTCTTGGAGGACGTTTTTTAGAAGGCGCTGCAAGACAACCTGAACTCATCCCAATGCTAAGAACGCAAATGTTCATCGTAATGGGTCTTGTAGACGCCGTCCCGATGATTGCGGTTGGTATTTCAATGTATATTTTATTCGCTGTCGCATAATTTTGTAGATATAGAATTAATATAAGGTATTTAAATTATGAATATTAATGCAACCCTGATTGGTCAGAGCATTGCTTTCGTGATGTTTATTTGGTTTACAATGAAATTTGTATGGCCGCTTTTGTTGAAAGGAATGGAGGAACGTCAAGCTCGCATTGCCGATGGTTTAGCTGCGGCAGAGCAGGGACAAAAAGATTTTGCAGAAGCACAAGAAAAATCAGTTACTGAGATAAATAAGGGTAAGGAGCAGGCAGCCACAATTATTTCACAAGCACAAAAACGTGGGGATGAAATAGTTGAAGAAGCAAGGGAAGTTGCGAAAAAAGAGGGGGAGCGAATAAAGGAAAGTGCATTAAGTGAAATTGAACAAGAAAAAGAGAAGACAAGGCAAGAACTGAGAAATCAAGTTGCAGGATTAGCAATTACTGGTGCTGAGCAAATATTAATGCGGGAAGTTGATCAAGCAGCGCATAACGAAGTTTTGACTAAAATTAGTCAAAAACTATGAGTGTAAACTGAGAAGAGAACACGCTAGATGTTAGAAAAAGCAACAATTGTAAGACCTTATGCGGAAGCAGCTTTTTCACATGCATTAGAGGAAGATAAGTTGAGTGAATGGTCGGCAATGCTAAATTTACTTAGTATGATTGTTCATGACAATGATATGCAAAGAGTTATTGGCAGCCCAAAAATAAGCGCCGATGAACTATATCAATTCATTATCGATGTATGCGATGACAAGCTAAGCCAGTCTGGTAAAAACTTTGTCAGGATATGTGTTGATGCAGGACGTATTAGTTTGGCTCCAGAAATATCTGTTTTATTCGAGCAGAAACTTACGGCTGCAGAAGGCGTTAGTGAGGTCGATGTAATCACAGCTTATCCATTAGATGAGAATCAAATAAAAGAAATAACTGAGTCTCTGAGCAAGCGCACAGGTAACAAAATTAATATTAACATCGAAGAAGATAAAGATTTGATTGGTGGTGTAATAATACGCGTTGGGGATTCTGTAGTTGATGCATCACTGCGCGGTCGCTTAAAAGAATTAAATAATGTAATTGCCCAATAAGTTATTAAAAGAGGAAAGATGTATGTCTATCAGTGCAACCGAAATTAGTGATCTAATTAAAAAGAAGATTAAAGAACTCGATCTGGATACCGAAGCACGTACCGAAGGTACCGTTGTTAGTCTTGCTGATGGTGTCGCCAGAATACATGGCCTAAGTGATGTAATGCAGGGGGAGATGATTGAGTTTCCTGGTAAAACTTATGGTTTAGCACTGAATTTGGAACGCGATTCTGTTGGTGCAGTTATCATGGGTAGCTATGAGCATATTTCTGAAGGCGACGTCGTAAAATGTACAAAACGTATTCTCGAAGTCCCCGTTGGTGATGGATTGTTAGGACGTGTTGTTGATGCACTTGGTAATCCAATTGATGGTAAGGGTGAAATTAACACAAAAGAAAGTTCACCAATTGAAAAAATTGCACCTGGTGTAATTGCGAGAAAATCTGTAGGCCAGCCCGTCCAAACTGGTCTTAAATCAATCGATTCTATGGTACCTATTGGTCGTGGTCAGAGGGAGTTGATTATTGGCGATCGTCAAACCGGTAAAACAGCTGTTGCAATCGATGCAATTATTAATCAAAAAGGTACCGGCGTTAAGTGTATCTATGTTGCAGTTGGTCAAAAGGCATCGTCTGTTAATGTTGTTATAAGAAAACTCGAAGAACATGGTGCAATGGAGCACACAATTGTGGTTGCGGCAACTGCATCAGAATCTGCAGCAATGCAATACATTGCGCCATATGGTGGTTGTGCTATGGGCGAATATTTTCGTGATCGTGGCGAAGATGCATTAATCATTTATGATGATTTAACAAAACAAGCATGGGCATACCGTCAGGTTTCATTATTATTGAAACGTCCTCCAGGACGCGAAGCTTATCCAGGAGATGTATTTTATTTGCATTCCCGTTTGTTGGAACGTGCTTCGCGAATTAATGAAGATTATGTTGAAAAGATCACAAATGGGAAAGTGAAAGGTAAAACGGGCTCATTAACCGCATTACCGATTATTGAAACGCAAGCAGGTGACGTATCTGCTTTCGTTCCGACTAATGTAATTTCAATAACTGATGGTCAGATATTTCTAGAATCAGACCTTTTTAATTCTGGTTTTAGACCAGCTATTAATGCGGGTTTGTCGGTATCTCGAGTAGGTGGTGCTGCGCAAACTAAGATTATCAAAAAATTGGGTGGCGGTGTTCGATTGGCACTTGCCCAATATCGTGAGTTGGCAGCTTTTGCTCAGTTTGCATCTGATCTAGATGAGGCAACAAGAAAACAGTTAGAACGAGGCCAGCGAGTTATGGAATTGATGAAGCAAAAACAATATACGCCTTTAAATGTGGCTGAAATGGGGGTGAGTTTGTTTGCTGTAGAAAATGGTTTTATCGATGATGTCGAGTTGGAAAAAATTGGTGCTTTTGAATCAGCGTTACATGACTACATGAAAAGCGAACAATTAGCTTTAATGGATAAAATTGGCGTCGAAGGTAATTATGATGACGAAATTGAGGCCGAAATGAATAGCGCAATTGAAAATTTTAAAAAAAATAATACCTGGTAATAATTGGAAATAGGCTAAAAAAATATGGCAGGCGGGAAAGAAGTAAGAACAAAGATTGCAAGCGTAAAAAATACGCAAAAGATTACGAAAGCTATGGAAATGGTAGCAGCCAGTAAAATGCGAAAGGCTCAGGATCGTATGCTTGCTGCACGACCTTATTCTGAAAAGATTCGTAATGTGATATCCCACCTTGCGCATGCAAATCCAGAGTATAAGCACCCCTATCTTGTAACACGCGAAGAGGTTAAACGAATTGGTTTGATTGTTGTTTCAACAGACAGAGGTTTATGTGGTGGTTTAAATGCAAACATGTTTCGTATGTTATTAAAAAAGATCCAAAACTGGGAAATGGAAGGAAAAGAAATTGATCTTTGTGTTATTGGGACAAAGGCGGCAGGTTTTTTTGGATCAATTGGCGTAAATATTATTGGCCAAGTTACTCATATAGGCGACAAACCAAATCTTGAAGAATTGATTGGGACAATAATGATTATGTTAAACGCTTATAAAGACGGAGATATTGATGAAGTGCATTTAGTTTCGAATCAATTTGTGAATTCAATGGTTCAAACACCAGTTATTCAACAATTAGTACCTGGTGAGCCAGATGAAAAAGAAAGTTATGCAAGTTATTGGGATTATATTTATGAACCTGGCGCCGAAGAAGTATTGGATGGCTTTTTGTCGCGTTATATTGAGTCGCAAGTTTATGCTGGCGTTATTGAAAATATTTCATGTGAAATGGCAGCGCGAATGGTTGCTATGAAAAGTGCAACTGAAAATGCTGGCACACTCATAGATGAGCTACAACTTATATATAACAAAGCAAGACAAGCAGCAATTACTCAGGAATTATCTGAGATTGTTGCTGGTGCGGCTGCTGTTTAGGCAATGATTAATTTTTTATCAAAGAATAAAAACGGGGAACGAAAAAAATGAGTTCTGGAAAGATCGTACAAATTATTGGGGCAGTGCTGGACGTCGAGTTTCCAAGCGATGCTATACCGAATATTTATGATGCATTGATTGTAGAAGGAGAGGGTATTAGTACAACGCTCGAGGTACAACAGCAATTGGGCGATGGGGTTGTTAGAACGATCGCTTTAGGTTCGACTGATGGTTTGCAACGTGGGTTGTCTGTGCGGAATACAGGCGAAGCAATTTCAATTCCGGTCGGGGGTAAGACTCTCGGACGCATTATGAATGTGTTAGGCGAATCCATTGATGAGAGAGGACCAATCGACACTGATGAGCATATGGTGATACACCGTGAAGCACCTAAATTTACTGAATTAAGCCCTTCAACTGAATTGCTTGAAACGGGTGTTAAGGTTATTGACCTTATCATTCCTTTTGCAAAAGGCGGAAAAGTTGGTTTATTTGGTGGTGCTGGTGTTGGTAAAACTGTCAACATGATGGAACTCATTAATAATATTGCGACACAACATTCGGGTTTGTCGGTTTTTGCAGGTGTTGGCGAACGTACTCGCGAGGGAAATGATTTCTATTATGAAATGCAAGAATCTGGCGTTGTTAATGTAGATGATTTTGAAAAATCAAAAGTTTCCATGGTTTATGGACAAATGAACGAACCACCAGGCAACCGTTTACGTGTTGCGTTAACAGGGTTGACCCTTGCTGAAAAATTTCGTGATGAGGGACGCGATGTATTATTATTTATAGATAATATTTATCGTTTTACTCTTGCAGGTGTTGAGTGTTCAGCATTGTTAGGACGTATGCCATCGGCCGTTGGCTACCAACCAACACTCGCTGAGGAAATGGGGAGACTTCAAGAAAGAATTACATCAACCAAAACGGGTTCAATTACTTCAATTCAAGCTGTTTATGTTCCAGCAGATGATTTGACGGATCCTTCTCCAGCCACAACTTTCTCGCATCTAGATTCGACTGTTGTATTATCACGTCAGATAGCGGAGCTTGGTTTATATCCAGCTATCGATCCTTTGGATTCAACCAGCCGTCAATTAGATCCTTTGGTTGTTGGACAAGAACATTATGATATTGCTCGTGGTGTACAAAATACATTGCAAAGATATAAAGAATTAAGAGATATTATTGCGATTTTGGGTATGGATGAATTATCTGAAGAGGACAAATTAGTTGTAGCGCGTGCTAGAAAAATTCAACGTTTCTTAACACAGCCATATTTTGTCGCAAAAGTTTTTACTGGTATGGATGGTGAGTTTGTGCCATTAAAAGAGACTTTACGTGGTTTTAAGGAGATTATAGAAGGCCAGCATGATGATATTCCAGAGCAAGCTTTTTATAACGTTGGTACTATCGACCAAGCGCTTGAAAAAGCAAAAAATCTTTAATTAGAAAAGGTGTTTTATGAATAAAATTCAGGTTGATATTGTAAGCGCTGAAAAAGAAATATTTTCAGGAGAAGCTCAGATGGTTTTTGCACCTGCTATTATGGGCGAAGTTGGGATTGCCCCAGGCCATACGCCTTTGGTCACTAAAATGAGTCCAGGAGAAGTAAGAGTGATGGATGTTGATGGCAACGAATCAGCTTTTTATGTTTCGGGGGGATTATTAGAAGTTCAACCGACAATTATTACCGTTCTATCAGATACGGCTGAACGTGCGGAAGATTTAGATGAGGCAGCTATAATCAAAGCAAAAGAGGAAGCTGAAAAAGCTATACATGAGAAAGATTCTAAAATTGATTATGCCAAAGCACAGATAGCACTCGCGGAGGCTGCAGCCCAATTACAGACTTTACAACGCATGAGAAAACGTTCGGGCCGTTAATTCAGAATAACTCCGTATTTCCCTGTATTTCTTTCATATAAAATCCATCATAATATCTCAGCTATAAGCATGGGTATAATTCTGTAAGAATATTAAACAAAATAACTAATGAGGTAGATTTTAAATTGAGTCTTAGCATTATTATTTTAGCCGCCGGTCAAGGGAAGCGGATGCACTCTGATAAACCAAAGGTATTAAATCTTTTAGCGGGGAAACCATTGCTCACACATGTTTATGAGACAGCAATGAAAATAGAGCACAGAGATATTTATATAGTTTATGGTTGTGGTGGAGAGCAGGTAAAAAATACACTAAAAAATTCTAAAGTTTGTTGGGTCAAACAAGAAGAGCAATTAGGAACAGGACACGCCGTACAACAAGTTCTTCCCAATATACCAAAGTCTGATGATATCTTGATACTCTATGGCGATGTTCCATTAATTAGTGAAGCATCATTAATAAAATTAGTTAAGGCAGCAACTAATTCAGGATTCTCACTTTTGACAGCTTATTTTGATGAACCTTATGGCTATGGACGAATTGTGCGCGACGGCGACGATAATGTTACCGCTATAGTTGAGGAAAAAGACGCAACAGTAGAACAACAAAATATTTGTGAAGTTAATGCAGGATTTATGGTTATCAGTGCCGAAATTCTGAATTTGCAGATTGATTCCATTAAAAACAAAAATAAGCAAAATGAATATTATTTAACTGATATGGTTGAGATCGCCGTAAAAAATAATATTAAAGTTTCTCCAATTTTAGCTGAGTCAGCGATAGAAGTTCAGGGTATTAATACTCGATCACAACTTTCTGAGACAGAGCGTTACTATCAAATAATACAAGCACACCATTTAATGGATAAAGGGGTTGGGATTATTGATCCCTCAAGGTTCGATTTGCGTGGGGAATTAGAAGTAGGTCTTGATAATGAAATTGATGTCAATGTAGTGATGGAAGGAAAATTAAAATTAGGCAACAACAATACAATTTCTCCGAACTGCGTTATAAAAGATACAATTATTGGGAACAATGTAAAAATTTTTGCAAATTCTGTAGTTGAAAATTCAATTATTGGCAATGATTGTCGTATCGGGCCTTTTGCACGTATTCGACCCGATTCTGTATTAGATGATCATGTTCATGTAGGAAATTTTGTTGAGATTAAGAAGAGTTCACTAGGTAAGAAAACTAAAGCAAATCATTTAAGTTATATTGGCGATACTGAAGTTGGAAGTTGCACAAATATCGGCGCAGGCACAATCACTTGTAATTATGATGGCGCAAATAAACATAAGACAAAAATTGGTGATAATGTTTTTGTAGGTTCAGATGTCCAGTTAATTGCGCCAGTTAAGGTCGAAGATGGTTCAACTATCGCAGCAGGTTCGACGGTAACCAAGGATGTGGATGCTAACAGTTTAGTAATTAGTAGAACTGAACAAAAGTCAGTTCCATCTTGGGAAAGACCAAAGAAAAAATAATGTTTGAATACATATGAAAGTTGGTTTCTATCAATTTCGCCCTATATTTGGAAAAATAGCAGCGAATACAAAAAAAATTATTAAAGCTCTTAATGAGGTTGATGCAGACTTAATCGTATTACCAGAACTCGCGTTGTCTGGTTATTATTTTAAAGATGCAAAGGAAGCGCTTTCGCTAGCAGAAGAACCTAATAGTTCAATGCATATAGATAGCATCATTAATTTGTGTAGAAAGAATAATTTTCATATCGTGATTGGATTTGCAGAAAAAGATCAGGATAAGTGTTTTAATAGTTCGGCATTAATTGGACCAAAAGGCATTATCCATATTTATAGAAAATTGCATCTTTTTAATGAAGAAAAATTTTCTATGAGTCCAGGAGATATCCCTTTGAAGGTTAATGAAGTAAACGGAGTTAAATTGGGGATGATGATATGTTTCGACTGGGCATTCCCAGAGGTAACAAGAACACTTGCCATGAATAACGCGGAGATTATTTGCCATCCCTCTAATTTAGTACTTAATTTTTGTCAACAAACAATGCTAGCGCGTTGTCTTGAAAATAGAGTTTTTGCTATCACAGCAAATCGTTTTGGTGCAGATAATAGGCCACAAGGTATTTTACGTTTCACTGGCAAGAGTCAAATTGTTTCTCCTAAAGGAGAGATTATTTATAGAGCTGCTTCACAAAGAGAAGCTCATTATATTACTGACATTGAGCCAACGGAGAGCCATAATAAATATATTACAAAGAATAACGATTTGTTTTCTGACAGACGCCCTGACTTTTATGAGCATTAAATTAAAATGACTTTTAAAACAGCAGATTTATATGATGAGTACGGAGATGATCTTAAGGTTGCCTCACCTATTTTTAGAGACTATGGCGGAAAAAAAATATTTCATGGCTCAATATCAACAGTCAAAGCATTCGAAGATAATAGTTTGGTAAGAACAGCTTTAGAAGAATCTGGGAATGGTCGCGTATTAATTATTGATGGTGGCGAGTCATTACGTTGCGCTATGGTTGGTGATATGCTTGCTAAATTAGGTATGGAAAATGGCTGGTCAGGGATAATAGTTTTTGGCTGTATTCGTGATGCCGAAGTAATCTCTACAATTAATATCGGCATAAAAGCATTAAATACAAATCCAAGAAAAAGTCTTAAGCAGGGATTAGGTGAAAGAGACGTTCCTATTTTATTTGCTGGCGTTACATTTAATGTAGGTGAATATGTTTATGCCGATACTGATGGAATAATAGTTTCAAAAAAGAAAATAAATTTAAGCTGAAAGTACGCAGCTATTTTTTTATGTAAAGTGATTTTCATTCGCAGAAATATTTGATACCTGTATTATCTATTTAAATTTCTTAAAAATCTTTTTAGCAGCATATATTGTTGATTTTATATCCTCATCAGAATGCAAAGATGAGACAAATCCAGTTTCAAATGAAGAAGGTGCGAAATATATACCCTCTTCTAACATACCATGAAAAAATTTATTGTATTGTTCTTTATTACAGCTCATCACTTTATCAAAAGAATCGATAATTTTTTCTTCACTAAAAAATAACCCAAACATACCGCAAACATAATTTACTGATAATGATATATTCATTTCTTCAGCACATTCTACGATTCCTTCAGCTAATATTTTTGTTTTTTCTTTGAGAGATTTATAAAAATCTTTCGACGAAATTAAACCAAGAGTAGTCAGTCCCGCATTCATAGCGATAGGATTTCCAGAAAGCGTCCCCGCTTGATATACCGGTCCATCTGGAGCTATATAATTCATAATATTCTCTTTACCGCCAAACGCACCAACAGGCATGCCTCCTCCAATAATTTTTCCCAGAATAGTTAAATCAGGATTAATATTAAATATAGATTGAGCACCACCTAATGCAACACGAAACCCTGTCATTACTTCATCAAATATCAAAATAGATTTGTATTTATCACAAAGTATTCTAAGTGTTTTTAGGAATTTATGATTTCCAGGGACTAAACTCATATTTCCAGCTATTGGCTCAATAATAACTGCAGCAATTTCGCCTCCAATTTTTTTGAATGTATCTTCAAGTTGATTGATATCATTATAAGTAAGCGTTACCGTGAGTTTTGCAAGATCTTCAGGCACACCAGGCGAGGTTGGAACACCAAACGTCAACCCCCCCGATCCTGCTTTCACAAGTAAAGAATCAGTGTGGCCGTGGTAGCATCCTTCAAATTTAATAATAGTATTTCGTTTGGTGTAGCCTCTTGCTAGTCTAATAGCACTCATGGCCGCTTCTGTCCCCGAATTTACCATACGAATTTTATCGATCGATGGTATTAATTCACAAATCTTTTTAGCCATTTGTGTTTCAATTTCAGTTGGCGCACCGAAACTTAATCCATTTTTAATTGAGTCACCAATTGCTTCTATTACCTTTGGATGAGAATGCCCTAATATCATCGGCCCCCAAGAGCCAACATAGTCAATATATTTTTTATTTTCACTATCATACAAATAAGGACCCGATGCCTTATTTATAAAAAGTGGTGTTCCTGATACTGCTTTAAAAGCACGTACAGGTGAATTTACCCCACCAGGAATATATTCTTTAGCTTCATCAAATAATTTTTTTGTCATTTTAATTGTTAGTGAAATAATTTTTTATAGGTGTTTATACTATCTCTTGTATTTGCTGATTGGTAAATTCCACTAATTACAGCCAAAAAATCAACTTTATTTTTAACTAGCTGTTTCCCATTTTCTGGTGTTATACCGCCAATTGCAACTACTGGAATTTTTAATCTTGATTTTGATTTTACTAGTAATTCAATCTCAGCTTTTTTTGCATCTGGTTTCGTTGGCGAATCAAAAAATGATCCAAATGCAACGTAATTAGCACCTAATCTTTCCGCGTATATTGCATATTTAAGATCGTTATAGCATGAAACCCCAATTATTTTTCCCCCTAGAATATTTCTAGCTTTGTTAATATTCATATTGTCCCTACCTAAATGGACGCCATCTGCTGATATTTCCTTTGCTAGTTCAACATCATCGTTAATGATAAATGGGGTTTTATATTTTCTACAAAGCGCCTGTAATTTTTTTGCCAATATTTTTTTTACTTCATATTTTGAGTTTTTATCACGAAATTGAAAAAGGGATATACCAGCGCTCAGTATCTCTTCTGTTATTTCTAGCAGATCATCAGCCTCACGATTTCTACAATCACTAATTACATAAATTCCCTGAGATTCTGGCATATTCATAGTTTATAAAAGATATCCATCATAGATTTTGCTAAGCATCATTTTCCGTGTCAAAAAAAACGATTTGGATGAATTTGTTTTTTTCCAAGCTGTAAGCCATTTTTTAGAGTTTGCCATGTATATTGTTGAGCATCTTCCACAGAGTTTTTTAGGTTATTGCCAAGCGCAATGTTTGCCGCGATTCTCGATGATAGCGTACAGCCCGACCCGTGAAAGGAGCCGGTTAGTCTTTCCCATTCATATTTTATGGGAGTGCTATCTCTTTCATAGAGCGTATTTAATACAGTATTTGTTTTTTCATGTGAGCCGGTTATTAGTACACTTTTTGCTCCATAACTGAGTAATTTATTGGCAGCAATTTCCAAATCGTCAGTTCCGGCAAGTATTTTTGCTTCTAAACTATTCGGAGTGATGATTGTTGATAATGGCAATAATTCAGATAATATTTTTTCGTATGTTTTTTTGGGTGAAAGATTTTCTCCAGTACCAGAATTTATAACTGGGTCTAAGACAATAGGAATCTTAATGTCTAATAGTTCTTCATGTATTATATTAACGAACTCAGAATTACTGATCATTCCTATTTTACATGCAGAAAGATTAAAATCATCAAATATAAGTTTAATTTGTTTTCTAAAAAAACTAGGATTTTGAGAAGAGGTATTTGTGACTTTACCAGTATTTTGTGCCGTTAATGATGTAATTACCGTTACCGCATGACATCCGGTGTTTGCGATACTCTCAATATCTGCTTGAATTCCGGCCCCGCCTGATGGGTCGTGACCCGCAATGACAAGTACAATTGGTTTTTTATTAGCGACCATTAAATACTTAGGTAATTTAGAATGGCCTGATTACTGCAAGAAGAATAACACCCACTAATATTATAACGGGTATTTCGTTAAACCAGCGGTACCAAATATGAGAATGTTTATTCCGATCATATTTGAAATCTTGTAATAGAAAGAAACAATAAATATGATATAAAACTAAAATAACTATCAAAATAATTTTTAGCCAAAACCATATTTGGTTGTTGTAGTTAGCAATACCGTTTGTTACTAATAAACAAAATCCAAAAATAATAGTAAGCAACCCACCAGGGGTTGTTATTCCATAAAATAATTTTTTTTCCATAATTTTAAATCGATCAACGCTTATTTTGTCGTCGCTCATTGCATGGTATACAAATAAACGAGGCAAATAGAACAGGCCAGCAAACCAAGTTACCATAAAAATAAGATGTAAAGCTTTAAACCAGAGCATTTTTTAATATTAATAATTATCTATGTTTGGAGTAATCTTTTTATTTTAGAACGTAATTTTTTTATGTTCATTGTACCAACATTATGCTGAATAATTTTCCCACTTGGATCAATCAAGAAGCTAGTTGGTGTAGCCCTTATACTGCCAAATGCTTTTTCAGCGTCAGAATTAATATCGAGCGCAATCGAATACGGTATTTTCCTTTTTTCAGATAATTCTATCACTCTATTTGGAGGGTCATAAGACATTGCTATACCAACAATTTCAAAACCATATGGATTTAGCTCATTGTAAAGCTCAGTAAGTCTAGGGATTTCTTTTAAACAAGATGAGCATGTTATAGACCAAAATGTGACTAGCAATGGATTCCCTCTGTATGAACTTATATTTACTTTTTTACCATCCATAAAGTTTAGATTTACGTCCGGAGCTTTGTTTGGGATTAAATGAAGCATCAGGCTCGATACAATCACTAAACACACAGATATTTTAAGTAGTTTTTTCATTAAATGCTCAAACCCTCTTATATAGAGCCTATTATGTAGTCTTTTCCCAATTCTGGAAGAAAATTAATACTTTTCTCTATATTATTTTAAAAAGAATACTTTACGTTAGAAATAATTTTAATATAGAAAACAGTTACTTATAGTTTTATTTTGTTTAAATCGTATTATTCTTTGTTATAGAAATACAATATTGATTCCTTGACACACATATCAACTAGCTTTAATCTCAGGGTCGAATCTGTTGTTTATACAGCAAATTCGTAAAATAATAATTATAAAAATTTGAATTCAAAGCGGCTTCGGCCGCTTTTTTATTTGCCGGTCACTAAGTAGTATTTAAATTATAATTTAAATAGATTTTTATTATTTGAGGGTATGTCAGTAAAAAAAATGATTCGTATAGGAATAGTCGGCGCTACTGGTTATACAGGAGAAGAATTACTTCGATTACTATCATTACATGATAGTGTTGAAGTTGCTGTTGTTACTTCAAACACAAGAAAAGGAGAACTCTTAACAGATATTTTTCCTTCTTTAGGCCAATTTGATCTTCGTTTTGTTAGTCATGATAGCGATAGCCTATATTCATGTGATCTTGTTTTTGTTGCCGATTACGGGTAAAGAAATGGTGGCTAAATCTAAGCCTGTACAGCCCGTAGCGATTCGGATTAAGGCGGCGCCACCGTTGCCGAAGAAGGTGGAGGTATTGGATCCGGGAGAGTTCGAGACACCTCTTATAAAACAGCTT
>CAZJED010000003.1:0-4051 GCA_964544965.1 uncultured Enterobacteriaceae bacterium | reverse complement strand
GTTTTTTTTGCTACGCCCAATGCAACCGCTATGCACTATATTCCGACTCTTATTGAGCAAGGTTGTCGTATAGTTGATTTATCAGCAGATTTTAGAATTCAATCCCCTGAAATTTGGCAACATTGGTACAAAGAAAAACATGTTTGTCCAGAGCTTTTGGAAAGTGCTGTATATGGGCTGCCCGAACTGAATCGGGATCTAATAATTAAAGCCAATCTTGTTGCAAACCCTGGGTGTTATCCTACCGCTGTTGCGCTAGGTTTATTACCGGCAATTAAAAACGGTTTGATTGAGACAAAAGGGATTGTCGCAAATGCAGTATCTGGGTTAAGCGGAGCTGGTCGAAAAGCACTCCTTTCGAAAGAGTTTTCTGATTTTATTGAGTCATTTAAAGCTTATGGCGCATTTACCCATAGACACCTACCAGAGATTTTACAAATCTTGAATGATGTTAAATCGGCAGACGATGTTGGCCTTACATTTACTCCTCATTTAGTTTCAATGCATCGAGGGATTCACGTAACCACATACGTCGATACAATTGTTAGTAAAGATAAAATACGTAATCATTACACCAATTTTTATTTGCAAGAAAAATTTGTTGCTGTTTTACCTGAGGAATCATATCCAGAAACAAAAAATGTTGAAATGACGAATATGTGTAATATAGCACTTCACTTTAATAATGAAGAACCACAAAAAATGATAATTTTGTCTGTTATTGATAATTTAATTAAAGGGGCTGCAGGACAGGCAATACAAAATATGAATTTGATGTTTGGTTTTGGCGAAGATAAAGGATTAATACCCATCAAGTCAGATAATTAGATCGGTCTATCTTAAGATTCATGCTTAAACATATTGTAAAAAAAAATCCACGATTTAAACCCGCTCATTACTTTGTTTTTTTTGCAATCATCATTATTATTATTATTTGGTATTTATACGATAATCCACGTCTCAATGCTATTAGAACGCAATTGTCTCAGGTAAACGATATAAATATACTTTTGAACGCAAACATGGATTTAAGAAAACAAAATAAGGAGCTAAGCGAAAAGAATTTAAAAATCGAACGTTTAGCTAATGTTGACAACGAAACATCAATAGGGTTGCAAAATGAAATCAAATCGTTACAGGAGCAGATTTTTAATTTAAGGAGAGAATTAACATTTTATCAGGGAATAATAACAGCAAGCTCATACTCTAACGGCCTGAATATTCAAGGTTTGCACATAGAAAGCACCCATAAAAAAGGTTTTTTCAAGTATAAATTAGTATTAACCAACATTGGAAAAAGTGATAAAATGGCGGAAGTTTCTGTTGATATAAAGGTTGAGGGCAACGATAAATCAGGTTTTCGAATTCTGAAACTAAATGAGATAAGCTCTGGGGCAGGGTATAAAGAAAGAATAAAAATTAGAAATTTTGAACGTATTGATGGCAGTTTCAATATGCCAGATGGATTCCAACCTTTAAGAGTGTTGGTTGATCTAAGGCAGCATGGTGGAGAAAAATTAAGACTTCACAGAGTTTTTGACTGGCAAACTGGAGAGACTTAAGGGAAAAATTAAACAGGATGACTAGCAATGTTTGATAAATTACTAAAAAAATTTAAAGATGAAAAAACTACTCGTATTGATAGTTTGATTGGGCGGAATACGGAACTTCAAGGAGAGCTTAAGTTTTCGGGTGGCGTTCATATTGATGGGAAAATAAAAGGTAAGGTTATTGGAGAAAATGACGGCCGTTCACTTTTATCGCAGAGCGAGCATGGAGAAATTGAGGGAGAGGTGAGTTCACCCTATATTGTAATTAATGGCATAGTAAACGGTGACGTGCATGCAAGCAGGCATGTGGAGTTGTTATCTAATGCTAAAATAAAGGGTAACGTTTACTATAATTTAGTGGAGCTGTCAGTTGGTGCAGAAGTAAATGGGAAACTTGTTCATACTCCAGCGAAACCAGAAGAAGAAGTTGGTTTAGAGTTAAACTATAACGAAGTTAGCGAATGAATAATTGGTAATTTATTTATGAGTTTAGCAGAAGAGACAGTAGCATCACCGTTAATTTTTAGCGTAGCCGCGGCCAGTAAAGTAAAAGAGCTTATTCAGGACGAAGGAAATAATGCTCTTATGTTACGCGTCTTTATTTCTGGGGGCGGGTGTTCAGGATTTCAGTATGGATTTACATTTGATGAAGAAATCGGAGATGGCGACACTATTATTGAAAATGAAGGTGTTAAGTTACTAGTTGATCCAATGAGCTTTCAGTATCTGTCGGGCGCTGAAATCGATTATTCAGAAGGCATGGAAGGTGCACAATTTGTAATACGTAATCCAAATGCGACAACAACCTGCGGTTGTGGCTCGTCGTTTTCTGTTTAGAAATAATTTATTATTACTAATTTTATTCTTTATTTGGTGCGTATATACCGCCTAGTACCGCATTTTTGTTTGCGCCGGTAACGGTTGATATATTTACTGATTTATTTTCCAAACGTTTTTTTGCAAGCCATGCAAAAGCAACAGCTTCAACACAATCAGAGGGTAATTCGAAATCTGATGTAGTTGTTACCTCCATAAAAGTACCCAATAATTTTTGAATATTTTTCATGAGCAAGGGATTATTAGCTCCACCACCACAAACGAGTACTTTAGTGAATCCTTTGGCATACTGCATGATAGCATCAGTAATTGTAATTGCGGTTAGTTTTAAAAGAGTCGCCTGTGTAGTTTCTGCAGGTAATTCTTTATTTAATTTATCTAAATTATTTTTTAACCATTTTAAATTAAAATATTCCCTTCCTGTGCTTTTAGGTATAGGAAGTGAAAAATAATTATCTTTGAGTAGCAACTTGAGTAATTCACTATCTGCTTTACCCGAGTTTGACCAGAGGCCATCTTTATCATATTCGACATTCTTATTTTCTCTGATCCAATCATCAAGCAAAGCATTACCAGGGCCTGTATCAAAACCAATAATTTTATCCTTATCACAAGGCAACAAAGTAACATTGGCAAAACCGCCAATATTTAATATCACTATTGATTCATTATTTCCTTTGAATTGATATTCATGGAACGAACTGGTAAGCGGCGCTCCCTGACCGCCATAGGCCATATCCATTCGTCTGAAATCTGCTACGGTTGTAATACCTGTTTGGGCGCTAATAATATTTGGATCAGAAATTTGAATTGATGTTTTTTCTTTAATCGTTGGCACATGCAGAATCGTTTGGCCATGACTTCCTATAGCTACTACTTGATTGGAATTAATATTTGCTTGTTTAATAAGGTCATTTGCGGCATCTGCAAAAATATAACCTAATTTATTATCTAGTATTGCGACATCGATCAGATTACTTTTCTCATTGATTTGACGTATTTGATTTTTTACAGAAATCTCCAAAGGGTATTCATTATATAATTTAAGAATTGCTTTTTTATCAAATTTGACCAGCGCTGCATCCACTGCATCCATACTAGTGCCCGACATTAATCCTATATAATACATTTTGGCATCATATTTAATTTAGCAAGGCAAATTATGTTAACCGTCACCCACTTTTGAAATTTTTCTTTCATTAGATTGACCTGACTGTTGTGCAGATATAACACTTCTTCCTGTAATTCTATCTAATTCAGCAAGTATCGGTACTATTGTTTTCTTAAATTCTGGTAAGTTTTCTTTAGCAATTGCTTTAACTTTTGGTAATTTAACCGTCAGTGGATTGCGATGTATACCATGTATTTGAAACTCATAGTGAAGATGCGGTCCCGTAGCCAAGCCACTCTGCCCAACATAACCGATAATTTGTCCCTGTTTAACTTTCTTTCCTTTTCGCATATTTTTAGCGAAACGACGCAAGTGAGCATAAACGGTACTATATGCACCGCCATGTTTTAATTTTATTGTCCTTCCAAAACCACCATTTTTACCTGCAAAAATAATAACTCCATCACCTGTTGCTCTGACCGGTGTGCCAGTAGGAGCAGCATAATCCACACCTTTGTGTGCTCGAATTTTATTTAGAACCGGATGTTTTCTT
>CAZJED010000002.1:45675-48374 GCA_964544965.1 uncultured Enterobacteriaceae bacterium | reverse complement strand
AAGAAACTGAAACCAATATTTGTTACATCAGAATATTCAATCTTAGAGCGTTCCCAAAAACGGAGCTGTCTAATTTCAATTGGAAATCGTTCAGGATGTTTGATGAAGCCTTCAAGAAAATCATTTTGGAAAATCGCGGGAATATCGGGTAATTCTGGTGTAAATATAGTCCTTGCATAATGTTCTCTAGAACTACGTGTTGATTTTACATTATCTAACATAATGAACCCCCAAATAATCAAAGACTTATGTATTCACGTTTTAGAGCAAAATAATCAAAAAATCAAGTAAAATTATATAAATATTATATAGTTATATTAATTATTTAATAATTATATTAGAATTATATTCTAATTTTATTAATTAAGTTATTGAATTTATTATATTTTTTTAATATATTAGGATGAAATCTTCTAGATTAAGCGGAAGCAACATTTTTTGCGTGTCGGGACATGTTTCTTTCTGAGAACTACCGGTTTGCATCAAAGGTGAGAAAGCTATAATTTTATAAATTTTCTATTTGGAGCGAAAAATGAAGTATGTGTTAGGTTTAGTTTCCGGAGCTCTCCTTTTCTTCTGTTTTATTTTATTCTGGCCCGCCAATGAAAATAATCCTGATAGTTTAGAAAAGCAAAACGTTTCTTCAGAAATATCTCAAGATGAAATATTAGCTTCCGAGCCAGTCAATATAAATGATGAAGATAGATATGAAGCAATGAAATCTGAATATAAGATTTTGGAAAAGGAGCGAAGGTTATTGAAACAACGTTTAGCTCGTTTAAAGCATAGTATGTGGGGATTGAAGTTTGAAAAAGATAAGGCAAAAAGGATGAGTGAAATATTATTAAATGCACATAAGTTAATTAAAAACCCAGATATGTTAGGTGCTTTTTCAGATGCCGAGAGCATTAAAGATGAAATTATGAAATTAAGATTTGCTAGTAAATCACTTGATCAGGTAAAAGAAATAATTAATCAAAAAAAGAATAATAATTAATTAAGTTATATTCCTACACAAGTTCGGCAATACAGTGATTGAGGTTAGTTGATACCGCGATAATTTTTATTTTCGATATTTTATTTCCAATATTTTCTTTGTCATTTTTTAATATAACTTTTATGTAATTATCAGTGTATCCAGTCCAATTATTGTCTTTATCTTTTGATTCCCAAAGAACGGAATATTCTTTGCCTATCTCATTATTAAGAATATTTTTGCGCATTAATTTTGTAAGTTTATGAAGCCGTTTACTACGTTCTTTTTTTGTTGAGTTTTCTATTTGATTAGGGAAAGTAGATGCCTTTGTACCTTCTCTTGCAGAATAAGCGAAGATGTGAATATGAGAAAAACCTATCTCTTTTATAAATTTAAGTGATTTTTCCCATTCTTCATCAGTCTCTCCCGGAAATCCAACAATAATATCTGTTGTTATATTAAAATTTTCAATTTGGTTTCTTGCGCTATTTACTATGCATTTAAAGTCATCTGTTTTGCAACGCCTTGCCATACGTTTTAGTACGCTATTACATCCACTTTGTAACGGAAGATGTATGTGAGGCATTAATCTTTTGTTAGTAAATAATGAAAAGAATTTTTCATGAAGATCCCATGGCTCGATAGAGGCAAGACGTATTCTTGGGATAGTAGTATTATTTAGTATTGCCTGAATTAATTTATAAAGATTAGAGCTAATATCATTACCGTACCCTCCAACATGTACCCCAGTAAGTACGACTTCTTGAATACCATTTTGATGATGTTTATTTATTTCATCAGTTATATTATTTATTTCATGACTTCTCTCATCACCTCTAGCAATGGTGACGACACAAAATGTGCATTTGTGTCTACAACCATCTTGAATTTTTATGAATGCTCTATTTCTTCCACGTTTGAATAAACTAATTTCATTTGGTTCGATTGATAAACTAGGCATTGTTTCGAGATTGAGTTCTCTTAAAGATATATCTACTAGTTTTTCTTTTTCTTTGTTGTCTATTATCAGATCTATACCTGATAACTCATTGGCAGTTTTTTTATCAAGCGTCGAATAGCAACCACTTATTACAAGTTTTGCTTTTGGATTATTTCGATGTATTCGTCTTATAATTTGGCGAGATTTTTTTACAGCTTCCTGAGTAACCGCACAGGTATTCACTACTAAAAGATCAGCGTATTTTGGATCCGATGTTAGGCGATGACCTTTTTCTTGAAATTTATCGGCCCAAGATTCAATTTCAGCTTCATTGAGACGACAACCAAGGGTTTTAAAATGTATTTGCATTAGATAATAGGCGATTACAAGTACATAATGCCACGGATAATATTATTTAAAGCTCTAATGAACGAACTACGGTAAGTTTTTCTATTTGCATATCATCAAATGTGAAAGGGATTCCGCCAACACCATAACCAGATTGTTTTAATCCTGCAAAAGGCATCCAGTCAACACGGTAAGCAGTATGGTCGTTCACCATAATTGCAGCTGCATCAATTCGTCGATTACATTTTAAAATAAAATCTAAATTACGTGACAAGATTGAAGCTTGAAATGCGTAGGGGAGCGAATTGGCAGACTTAATAGCATCGTCAATATTATCATAACTGTAAACACAGATCGCCGGTCCAAATATTTCTTGTTTGCTTATGCGGACATCTTGAGGAGGATCTAAAAGCACAGTACAAGCATAGGCAGTGT
>CAZJED010000002.1:26113-45656 GCA_964544965.1 uncultured Enterobacteriaceae bacterium | reverse complement strand
GGTTCCCACCAGTTAGGCAAGTAGCCCCTGCTTTTTTCGCCTCATCAACCCACTCACTTATTCTATCAACTTCTCTTGCACGTATGAGCGGGCCAACTTCCGTTTTTTCTAATGTTGGATCGCCAACAACCATTATTTTACCAAATTCTGCTAATTGCTCAGCGACATTACCAGCAATCGACCGAGGCGCATATACTCTTTGAACAGAAACACAAACTTGTCCAGCATGATAGAAACCACCTTTTGCAATAAGTGGTAGAGTGTCATCCAAATCAGCGGAAGTATCTGCAATAACTGGAGCAACACCTCCGTGCTCAAGTGCACATCTTGCACCTGGCGCTAATTTAGAACGAAGCATCCACCCAACCTTGCCACTTCCGATGAAAGTAAAAAAACCAACTCGATGGTCACTGACAAGTTGTTCGGCAACTGATAGTTCATTAACCACTAAAGCCTGACAATATTCAATTGGTAGGCCAGCCTCATGTAAGATTTGTACGAAACGAAAACAAGATAACGGTGTATCTTCCGCTGGTTTGACTATAACAGGACATCCACTAGCAACTGCTGGACCAACTTGATGGACGATTAAATTAAGAGGGTGATTAAAAGCACTAACAGCAACAACAACACCGATCGGCTCTTTACGAGTAAATGCCAAGCGATTTTGTGAGGCAGCATTTAAACCCATTGGAATCTCACGGCCGGCTTCAGTTCGGATGCATTCGACACAGTTTTTTACACCATCAATTGCTCTGGCAACTTCCACACGTGAATCAACAAGAGGTTTACCTCCTTCACGCGCAGCCTCAATTGATAATTCTTCAAAACGTGATTGCATTATTTCTGCAGCTTTATCAAGGATTCCTATCCTTTTATCTGGTGTTAGCCAACAATCACGATCTCTAAAAATTTTATGGGCATTTGATAGTGCTATTTCAACAGCGCTGCTACCTGCTACAGGTACATCACAAATTTTTGATTGGTCCCATGGCGCAGTTACAGTTAGCCTATCTTTTTCTGGCTTTGCATTGGCAACTAGGAAAGGAAAATCGTTCATTGAATTAGCCTTTTTATAAAAATTCTACATTATTTTTCATAGTAATCTAAAGACATCTTAATACAACGATCTAGCTTAGTAAAAGAGGCGATAATTTATAGTGCAAATATGCACAACTTTAGTGTCTTTATGGTGTTTTAGAGCGTGAATCTATTAAGACTGTAGCTGTTTTAGAATAATCTCAGGCATTTTTTTATATGCTCCAATCGGTGCAGATAATATAAATTTACATTTAGGATGATTTTTACGAGCTTTTTTCACAATTTCAGGGATATCAACTTTTATATGGACCCCTGAGTTTAAAAAATACGGAAAGATGGTTATTTCGGATACATTATTGGAAACCATATTTTCAATCGAATTAATTAGCGAAGGCTTTGCGACCTCTAGAAAGGCATAGTCAACAATTTCAAATTCCTTTTTAGTTAGAGATTTAATATGAGCTGTTAAATTTTTTATTTCTTCGTTAGATTCCTCTCGGCGACTGCCATGTGCTAAAATTATAAGTGCTTTCATATGCTACTTTTTTAGAATTTTATTCTAAATTAGCGATCACTGAGGAAGTGTATTCTTTTGTGGTTGCATTTCCTCCAAGATCTATGGTCCGATCTTTTTTATTTTTCAATGTTTTTCTAATAGAATTTCTAAGGTTATCTGCCATACTGTTTTCATTGATGTGTTCGAGCATCATGGCAGAAGCTAGAAAAAGTGCTGTTGGATTTGCGATTCCTTTTCCTGCAATATCCGGTGCAGTACCGTGCACAGCTTCAAAAATTGCAACGTTTTCACCAATATTTCCACCAGGCGCAAGCCCTAAACCTCCTACTAAACCAGCTATCTCATCAGAAAGAATGTCACCAAACATATTTGTTGTGAGTATTATGTTAAATTGCGTTGGATTAATAACTAATTGCATTGCTGTATTGTCAACAATTCGTTCTTCAATTTCTAATTTACCTTCATATTCTTTTCCAATCTCCATTGCTGTTTCAAGAAATAGACCGGTAAGTGCCTTTAGTATATTAGCTTTATGTACAATGGTAATTTTCTTTCTACCAGTTTTAATTGCATAGTCAAAAGTAAATTTAGCAATACGGCGACAACCACTACGAGTAATAATGCCAGATGCTTCAGCAACGGCTTTTGGATCATTATCAATTGGAATAAAATGCTCTACACCTACATATAAACCTTCCGTGTTTTCTCTTATAAGCACTAAATCTATTTTGTCTGTTTCTCTGCGGTCATGAATAAATGAAATTGCAGGGCGGACATTTGCGTAAAGTTTAAATTCTTCTCTTAAACGGACATTTGCAGATCGAAAGCCTTCGCCAATTGGTGTTTCAAGAGGAGCCTTTAAAGCAAGTTTAGTTTTATGTATATTATCCAGCATATTTTTTGGTAAAGGGTCGCCGTCTTTCTTAAACGCTGACATTCCTGCTTCGAAACGATGCCAATCGAATTTTGCTCCAAGCGCATTAAGAATATCAATAGTTGAGTCAAGAATTTCGGGACCAATACCATCGCCCTCAATAAGTGTTACTGGTGTATTTTTAATAGTTAGTTTTCCTTGTGTTTAATTATTTTATTTAGATTCGATTAAGGCTATAAGGCAAGGATCTAGGATGAAAAAATTTCCTATATGTACTTTAGTTTTTCAAAATTTGTACTGTTCTTACCTCAATATTTTTTTGAGGAAAAATTAGATCATTTAATATTTCAGCGGCTTCATTTAGTAAAACATCTATTGGCTCAATTGATTTCTCATCTGATTTATCAGAAATATTTTCAGAATTATCAATAGGCGGCAAACCTTTTTCATGACGAATTGTATTTTCTATGTTCCTTTTTGTTTTTTCAGTTTTCTCTCTCTCTATTATACGTTCAGTTTCTAATAAGGATATTTCTTTTTTGTTACTATTTTTTTGTTTTAAATTAATATCATCTAGTATTAGTTGAAATAATTTATCTTCTTTTATTCTTTTTTCGTGTTGAATTTTTGCTGTTTCAAAGAATTCAATAGGAGCTTTTGTAGGATAGAATTTTGCCGGCAACACTTTGTCCCATGGTAAAGCATTTTCATAGGCTCTTTCACCAACACTCTCATCTGAAAATTTTGTTGTTGGAAACATTATGTCAGGGACAACGCCTTTGAATTGATTGCTGCTACCGCTAATACGAAAAAATTGTGCAATTGTTGTTTTTAATCTACCGTAATCCTCTTTACCTTCCTGAAGAAATCGATTTAAATCTATAACATTTTGTACTGTTCCTTTCCCAAATGTAGTTTCACCGATAATTATTCCTCTATGATAATCTTGTATTGCACCAGCAAAAATTTCAGACGCAGACGCGCTATCTCTATCAACTAATACCGCAAGTGGGCCAGGGTAGACTATTCCTGATTCTGGATCGTAGTTAATTTCAACTTTACCAGTAGCATCTTTAGTTTGAACGACAGGCCCTTCATCAATAAAGAACCCAGTTAATTCCAGTGCCTCTGATAGCGAACCACCGCCATTACCTCGTAGATCAATGATTAATCCATCAATATTTTCATTAACCATTTTTTTGATCAATTTCCGCACATCACGTGATGTACTTTTGTAATCATTCTGACCTGCAGCTTGAGCTGCGAAATCAATGTAAAATGTAGGTAACTCTATAACCCCAATTTTTGTACTAGTTTCAGGTATTTCAATTATTTTAGAGCTGGCATCCTGTTCTTCGAGTTTTATTTTATCACGTGTGAGAGTTATTAATTTGGAGGGACCTTCGACACCAATACCTTTTGGTAATATTTCTAGTTTGATAACTGTATTTTTTGGTCCTCGAATAAGATCAACAACATCATCTAATCGCCAACCGATTACATCAACTATTTTTCCATCAGTATTTTGTCCTACTCCAATAATTCGATCATCAGAACCTAATCTTCCATCTAAATCAGCAGGTCCTCCAGTTATTATTCTAACGACCTGCGTATATTCGCTTTCAGCTCGTAAAACAGCTCCAATTCCCTCAAGTGATAGCCGCATACTGATATCAAAATTTTCTGAAATTCTTGGTGAAAAATAGGCTGTGTGTGGTTCAATTGAGGTGGTGTATGCATTTATAAAGGTTTGGAAGATGTCATTCGAATCTAATTGCAAGGTGGAGGTTAAAATACGATTATAACGTTCAGATAATGTTTTTCTTGTATCTTCAGAATTTTTACCAGCTAATTTCAAATTTAGCACATCATTTTTAACTCTTTTTCTCCACAATTCATCTAAATCTGAAATATTACCTAGCCAATCATCATCTCTACGATCAAAACGAAATGATTCATTTATATTGAAATCAAACTCATAGTTGATAATTTTTAGCGCGTAATTAATTCGTTCTTGCACACGCTTCCGATATTGTTTGAAGATATCAAACGCAAGCGATATGTCAGATTTTTTTATCGAATCATCAATATTGTATTTAAATTTTTCAAATGACTTAATATCTGAACTAATAAAGTATGCTTTATTTTGGTCTAAGTTTTTAAAATAGTTTTTGAAAATTAAACTCGATAGCTCATCATTTAATTCTGTTTTTTTATAATGGTAGGTTGTTAATATATGAGTGATTAGCTCGGTGGCTTTAATATGTTTATCAAGTGCCACTAAGTCGGATATTGGTACAACCCGCACATTCGCGCTTCCGACAAAAGGCGAAAGTACTAGTATCAATAAGAACGCGAGATTTTTAAGTTTTATCATATTTTCAAAAAACAAAAGTAATTTTATAATTTTTTTAAGTATTAGAAGATAAGTGTATGTTTTATATATTTATTAGTCCACAAAAGTTCGAGATTTATTATATTTTTTAATACAAACTTTTGCTGAACTAATCTCCGTATAAGCCGGCCTTTTTATTGACGCATTTGATGTTATTTAGTGCATTCAGTGAAGATAGAAGAGTTCGATGGTGTGCGTCTATTGTTTACTGTGGCGCATCTAATCTCCTGATCTCTTTTATTTTCTCATTGATTATATTAGCTTTTTTAGTACTTCCGCCAAGAAACATAGGGGCTTCTTGATAGTATTTCATTAAATCACCAAGAATTTCTATGTTTTTAGCATCTAATTCTGCTGCTAATTCAAGATGCTCTAATGTTCTTTTCGCTAATTTTATTGCTTTAAGCCAACCAGATTCTTCGGCTAGTCTGCCGTAGCTCTTAGCAAGAATATGATGGTATTTAGCAACTCTGGGTTTAATTTCAACCGCATCTTCAAGTTTTTCGATCGAATTTTCAAAATTTGCAAGATCGAACCAGTGCAAGCCAGACTGGTACAAAGATTCGGCTTCTGAATCTGCGATAACTATTTTGTTAGATAATAGCAAACAAAGTAGAAATACAAACGATATTATATAGTTATTATTATTTAGAAAAATTCTCATAATACTTACTATGAGTTTATATATAGCGTTTAGTTCTGTAGAAAAAATTAATTATACTTACTAAATCGCGCATTCTTTATGATGGGTCTTTGATGCTTAAAAGCTCTACGTCAAAAATTAATGCAGAGTTCGGTCCTATTGCTCTACCAGCTCCTCTTTCGCCGTATGCTAATTCAGATGGTATGAAGACTTGCCATTTCGACCCAACCGACATAAGTTGCAACGCTTCCTGCCAGCCTTTAATAACTTGATTTAAGCCGAGCTCAATGGGTTCGCCACGTGCATACGAACTATCAAATTCAGTTCCATTTATTAATGTTCCTCTGTAGTGAACAATAACGCGACTATCTGTAAGTGGTTTTTTGCCTTCACCATTTTTAATTATTTTATATTGTAAACCGCTAGGCAAAACAACCACACCATCTTTGTTTTTATTTTCAGTAAGAAATTTTTCTCCATCCACTTTATTATTTCCAGATATGGTTACTCTTTCATCCTGTTCTTTTTTCTGATAAGTATTAATAATTTTTTGCATTTCATCATTTGATAATTTCTTTTCAGATTTATTTAGAACATCTTCAACAGCTTGCATAAAAGCTGGAATATCAATTTCCATTTCTTGGCGAATAACAGTTTGCCCGAAGAATATACCCATTGAATAGCTAAGTTTTTGTTTATCAGTTTCTATTTCTACTGCGCTCACATTTGCGATAAACATAAAAAAAGATATGAAAACTGAGAATTTAAGTAAGTTCATAATTACCTCTGGTAAATTTTATGATGCGTTATATGTTTCTATAATCCCATAAAAATTAAGTTTCGCCAAATGAGTACTGAATTACTTGCTTACATTAAGTTAATTTATGTGACGGTTTTGATAATCTCTTCGAAGAATTGATTATGATTTTTTGGAATTACACCAGACAGCATCTGACGGTATTTTCTGGCACCTGGTTGTCCTTGATATAGGCCTATTATATGTCGTGTTAAATTTTTGATATTTACTCCTTCCTGTACTTGTTTTTCCGCATAAATTTTATATTTTTCTAAAATATTTTGGCGTGTTACAAATGTTTCAGATTCATTGAAAATTAAACTATCAATTTTTGATAATAAGAATGGGTTTTGATATGCAGCTCTACCAATCATGACTCCATCAACATATTTTAACTGTGACTTAATTTGATCTAGTTCGGTAAAACCACCGTTTACTATAATATTTAGATCGGGAAATTCCTTTTTTATTTTATATACTCTTTGATAGTTGAGCGGAGGTATTTCCCTATTTTCTTTAGGAGATAGGCCTTTAAGCATTGCTTTTCTTGCATGAATTATAAACGTTTCACAACCAGCGATACTTACCGTATCAACAAAATCCCTTAAAAAATCATAACTATCATGATTATCTATGCCAATTCTTGTTTTAATGCTTACGGGAATTTTTATATTTGAAGATATATTATTCACGCATTCAGCAACTAATTCCTTTTCAGTCATAAGACATGCACCAAATTTCCCATTTTGTACACGATCGCTAGGACAGCCAATATTAAGATTAACTTCATTATAACCTTCATTTTCTGCCATGCATGAACACTCAAGAAGCTCCTTTGGATTACTTCCTCCTAATTGAATAGCGATAGGGTGTTCATTTGAATTATAATCAAGAAATTTTTTATGATTACCATAAATTAATGCGCCTGTTGTAATCATTTCAGTATAAAGAATGCTACGTTTTGTAAGCAAGCGCATAAGATAACGGAAGTGCTTATCAGTATGATCCATCATTGGAGCGATTGATAATTTACGATCTATCATGTTTGAAAGCTTATCATTTATTAGGACAATGTTTCTGTAATTGATTTTTCAAGACATTCAAACTTTAATGGATCAGAAATTATTTTATTTTCATAGCTCTGTAAATAAAAAATATCTTCAACACGTTCACCAAAGGTTGCAATTTTTGCTCCTTGTAATTTAACGCCACAAAGTTCCAACGCTGCACCTATATGTGAGAGAATACCCGGCCTATCAATTGTAATAACCTCCATTATTGTACGATTATTTTTTTTATCGTCTTGAAATAAAACTTGTGTTGGCATTAAAAAACTTTTTAGTTGTCTTTTTTGAATTATCTTATTTTTTTCTGGAAATTTACGAGATAACTTTAGTTCATTTATAATTTTATTTTTAATTTCATCACAGCGTGATTTTGAATTAATTAGTTTTCCATTAGTTTCAAGCACTACAAAAGTATCTAGCGTAAAATTTTGGTGGTTAGTTATAATTCTTGCATCCAGTACTGTTAGTCCTATGCTGGCAATTGCTTTTGTTATAATCGCGAATATATTTTTTTTATCTTTCATGTATACAAAAATAAGACTACCACCACGGCTTGATTCTTTATTAACCATAACAAGCGGCGTTTCAGCATTATGAATTAATATTCCCTTAGTATGCCAAGCGATTTCATCTGGATTGTGTCTCAAAAAGTAATCTTCAGTAATTGATTCCCAAATTTTGTATACATGATTTTCATCAATATTTTTCGTTAATAAATTTAATGTATCTTGTTTAGTATTTTTTATGCGCTCTGTTTTAAGTAGCGGTTTCTCACTTCCACGCCTTAAATGGTGAAGAGTTTTATGATAGAGAGCAGCCAGAAGTGACGCTTTCCAGCTATTCCATAACTCTGGATTTGTTGCACATATATCAGCTACAGTAAGCAAATAAAGATAGTCCAAATGTGTTTGGTCACCTATTTGTTTAGAAAAATCAGTAATCACATCTGGATCTTCAAGGTCTTCACGTTGAGAGGTTTTACTCATTAATAAATGATTTTCGACTAGCCATTCAACAAGTTTCGCATCATATTTACTCAAACCATGCTGAATACAGAAATTGAATGCATCTTTTGAACCAAGTTTAGCATGATTTCCTTTGCGCCCTTTTGCTATGTCATGAAATAATCCAGCCAAATAGAGTAATTCAAGTTTTGGTATAGTTCTTATTAGTGCATAACATATTGGATATTCATTTCTATATTCCTCAGAATTAAAAAGTCTTAGATTTTTAATGACTCTTAAAGTATGTTCATCAACTGTAAAAATATGGAAAAGATCAAATTGCATAAGTCCTTCAATTTTAGAGAACGACGGCATATAGGCGCCCAAAATTCCATATTTATGCATCAATCTTAATTTATGCCCAACAAGATTTGGTTGTTTAATTATTTCCAAAAATAAGCTTTTGTTTATTAAATTATCCCTAAAATCATCATCAATTAGATAAAGATATTCTCTTATAAGACGAATTGTACTCGCTCTAATTGCAACTATTGAAGGGTCTTGTTGTAAAAGTAAAAATATTTCAAACAAGGAATAGGGGTATTTCTTAAAAATATTTTTATTAGTAACCTCGATTAAATTGTTTCTTTTCTGAAAGCGTGAATTTATTTTAATAATTTTTTCTTTACGTTTTTTATAAATGATTTCTTCTCGAAGGTGTTGTAAAAGTATTTCATTTAAACGATTAATTTCACGAATTGTTTTAAAATACATTTTCATGAAATCTTCAATTCCCTTATTATCTTTACCTTTAAAACCAAAAAGCTCGGCTATGTTTTTTTGGTTTTCGAAAAGAAGTCTATCTTCACGTCTTTTTGTGAGCATATGAAGACAAAAACGTACTCCCCATAAAAAATTTCTTCCTTTCCTTAGAATTTCATATTCACTAGATGTAATGAATTTATATTTTACGAGATTTTTTAAATCTATATTGTTGAAATGACGTTTTGCAACCCATCCGATCATTTGTATATCACGAAGTCCGCCAGGAGATTCTTTAACGTTTGGTTCAAGCCTGCATGCAGTGTCATTAAATTTGTCATGACGTTGTTCTTGTTCAAGTAATTTTTTTTCGAAGAACTTACGGGAAGGCCAAATTTTTCTTGTTGATGTTAAGTTACACATTTCATCAAAAAGAAAATTACTACCAGTAATAAATCTAGCCTCCATAATATTAGTCATAGTAGTTATATCTTTTTTTGCTTCATATTGACATTCTTTTGTCGTTCTAACACTATGCCCAACTTCTAACCCAAAATCCCATAAAAAAGTTAGAAACAATTCCAACTGCTCTTTAAATTTATTTTTTGTTCGGGCTTTTACAAGAATCATTAAATCAATATCTGAACGAAGTAATAATTCTGAACGGCCATACCCTCCAACAGCGACTAAGCATAGTTCGTCATCTGCAAAGAATTTTTGCCAAGCATAAATGAGTAATTTATCAATCAAATATGTTTGTTGATTAACAAGAAGCTCAATATTTTCACCAGGAATAAAATTCTCAATTAGATATTGATAACCCTTTTTTAGTGATTCTTTAAATAATAATAAGGGTTCATTTGTCTTTTTTAGTTCATTTATGAATGATTTTTCATCAAAAAGGGAATTATTAGTAATTATTTTTACCATAATATATTAGAAATTTTCATCAGACCTTTTTGTTAAAACTCGAAAGCTATTATTTGTAACAAGTATAGTATGTTCCCACTGAGCCGAAATTTTTTTGTCTTGTGTTTCTACTGTCCAGTCATCGTCACGTAATTGAACGTGTCGTTTACCCAGATTGATCATTGGTTCAATAGTGAACGTCATACCTTCTTGTAATTCTATTCCAGTGTTAGGTTTGCCATAATGAAGCACTTGTGGTTCTTCGTGAAATATTTTTCCAATTCCATGACCACAATATTCCCGTACCACGGAAAAATTATTTTTCTCAGCTAATGTTTGGATTGTGTGACCTATATCTCCTAAACGTATACCAGGGCGAACTTGCAAGATTGCTTTCTTCATACACTCATATGTAACATCTACAAGTTTTTTTATTTCTTTATCTGGCCGCCCTACAAAAAAAGTTTTACTTGTATCGCCATGGTAACCATCTTTTATAATAGTGATATCAATATTAATAATATCTCCATTATTGAGTTTTTCTTTATATGAAGGGATACCATGACAAACAACATGATTAACTGAAGTACATATTGATTTTGGAAATCCGTGATAATTTAATGGAGCAGGAATTGCTTTTTGTTCATTGACAATATATTCGTGACAAATTCTATTTAATTCTCCTGTCTTCTGGCCTGCGTAGATCATTGGAGCAATCATTTCGAGAACGTCAGCCGCGAGTTTTCCAGCAATTACCATTTTTTGAATTTCTTCAGTTGTTTTAATGGTTACAGGCATAAAGTCAATTGCTCCTATTAGTTAAGTATTTGTTATCACGGATATTCTATGGTATAAAGCGGCCGCGGTTTTCGCAAATATCATTAATGTCACACGCACGCTACAACCATACATGGGGTGCCTTAAATTTAGGTTGGTGTATGGGGAGTGCGGAGGCTTAACCCTAAATAGGAGATTTTAACATGTCAAAAGTCAGCATGCGTGAAATGCTGGAAGCTGGTGTCCATTTTGGTCATCAATCCCGATACTGGAACCCAGGTATGGCGCCGTATTTGTTTGGACAGCGCAATAAGATTCATATTATCAATCTAGAAAAAACCCTGCCTCTCTATAACGATGCGCTTAATTTTATTGGCAAATTAGCATCAAAAAAGGCAACAATTTTGTTTGTGGGTACTAAAAATGCCGCACAATCAATTATCGAAGAGGAAGCAAAGCGCTGCGACATGCCATATGTAAATCGTCGCTGGCTAGGAGGGTTGTTAACCAATTTCAAAACTGTACGTGGCTCAATTAAGCGCTTAAAAGAAATTGAGGCAATGCAGACTGACGGTAGTTTCGACCATATTAATAAAAAAGAGCAGTTAATGTATACGCGTGAATTAGAAAAGTTGGAGGCTAACTTATCTGGAATAAAAGATATGAAGGGTATTCCTGATGCTTTATTCATTATTGATGTTGGCTATGAAAATATTGCTGTAAAAGAGGCGATTAAACTTAGCATACCTGTTGTTGGTATTGTTGATAGTAACAATAACCCTAAACACATTGATTATGTTATACCAGGCAATGATGATGCAATCCGCTCAATATCTCTTTATACCAAAGGAATGGCAGATGCAATTATTGAGGGCCGATCATCTATGGCATATTTGGATGACGCTAAAGAAAAAGATGAATTAGTTGAGATTGATGATTCTGGCGATCCAGTTAGAACAAAAAAAGGAGAAACAGTAAAAGTTACAAAAAAGAAAGCTAAGAAAAAAATTGATAAGGTTGCTGCGTTAACAGTAAAAGCTGATGAAGATAAAGCTACCTTAACCAAGAAGAAAGTAACTAAAAAGAAAGCAACTAAAAAGAAAGTAACTAAAAAGAAAGCAACTAAAAAGAAAGCAACTAAAAAGAAAGTAACTAAAAAGAAAGTAACAGAAGAGAAAGAAGAAAATAAAACAAAAGACATGTTAGATGATTTGTAAGGGTAATATTTATGGAAATTTCTGCCTCATTAGTTAAAGAGTTAAGGGAGCGCACAGGCGCTGGTATGATGGATTGTAAAGCTGCATTAAGCGAGGCTAATGGCGATATTGAAATTGCTGTCGAAATAATGCGTAAATCTGGCGCTGCAAAAGCAGCAAAAAAGGCAGGCCGCATAGCTGCAGAAGGGGTAATTTCAATTAAACAAAAAGAAAATGATATTGTTATGCTTGAAGTAAACTGTGAGACTGACTTTGTTGCAAAAGATGACAATTTTCTTTCATTTGTAGAAGATATTGTTGATGTAATTATGAATCATAATGTTAATGATATTGATAATTTACTAAAACTAAATATTGGCAATCAAACAATAGAAGAAGTAACACAACAACTTGTAACCAAGATTGGTGAAAAAGTTACGATAAGAAGATTTGAAAAATGTTTTATTGAAAATCAAACTGGTATTTACTTGCATGGTACACGTATTGGCGTAGTTGTGGAAACCGAGGGCGGTGATCAAGAATTAGCAAAAGATATAGCGATGCATATTGCCGCAAGCAAACCTCTTTACATCAATGAAAATAATGTTGCGAAGGAAATATTAGATAAGGAAAGAGAAATTTATATGGCGCAAGCACAAGAAAGTGGTAAGCCAGAAGAAATTATTAAAAAAATGGTTGATGGAAAAATAAAGAAATATGTCAAAGAGATAACATTATTGGGCCAGCCTTTTGTAAAGGATCCTGACCGAACTATTGAAAAAACACTAAAAACAGCTGAAGCGAAAGTTCTGTCGTTTATTCGATACGAGGTGGGGGAAGGCATCGAAAAACGCAGTGATAATTTTGCAGAAGAAGTTATGTCACAAGCAAAAGGCAACTAGCTTCGTATGTCTAATTTGCCCAACGAACTGAAATATCGACGGGTTTTATTAAAGCTTAGCGGTGAAGCTTTAATGGGTAATGAAGAATATGGCATTGATCCTAAAGTTATTGACCGTCTTGCAGCTGAAATTTCCGAACTTAATAAAAAAGGCGCAGAGATTGCTATCGTTATAGGTGGCGGCAATATCTTTCGCGGTACTGGGCTTGCAGCAAGAGGCATTGATCGTGCAACAGCAGATCATATGGGAATGTTAGCTACAATAATGAATTCTCTTGCAATGCAAGATGCATTGGAACGTATTGAGATACACGCTAGAGTTATGTCAGCACTAAAAATTAACCAAGTTTGTGAAGACTATATTCGCCGTCGTGCAGTGAGACATTTAGAAAAAGGTCGCGTTGTAATTCTTGCAGCAGGAACCGGAAATCCTTTCTTTACGACAGATTCAGCTGCAAGTTTGCGTGCAATAGAGATTAGTGCCGAATTATTAATTAAGGCGACTAAAGTGGACGGTGTATACTCCTCAGACCCTGTTAAAAATAATGATGCTACTCGTTACGAAACATTGAATTATGATGATGTTATTGAACGTAAATTGGGTGTTATGGACACCACTGCGGTTGTTCTTTGCAGGGAAAATAAAATACCTTTAAGGATATTAGATATGACAAAACCTGGGGTGCTGTTAAGAGTTGCCATGGGAGAAAATGAAGGAACTTTAGTAAATTAATAATTAGTCTTATGTAGGAAAATTATGATTGAAGATATCGTTAACGACACAAAAAATCGCATGCTTAAAAGCATAGAGTCACTTAAAAGTGAAATGGCAAAAATAAGAACAGGTCGCGCGCACCCAAGTTTGCTTGAGCATGTAAAAATTAATTATTACGGAACTGATACGGCACTTAATCAATTGGCTAGTATTAATGTAGTAGATGCAAGAACACTCGGTGTTAATGCATTTGATAAAGGAAGCATACCAGATATAGAGAAAGGTATTATGAACGCAGACCTTGGTTTAAATCCTGTGACAGCAGGCGAGGTAATAAGGGTTCCGCTTCCATCTTTAACAGAAGAAACACGAAAAGATCTAATTAAAGTTGTTCGTGCTGAAGCTGAACAATGTCGTGTAGCAATCCGAAATATAAGGCGTGATGGAAATTCTTCATGTAAAAATCTAGTGAAGGAAAAAATAATTTCAGAAGATGATGAACGCAAGGCAGAGGCACGTATTCAAAAGTTGACTGATGAGCATATTGCGCTTGTTGAAAAGAGCCTTGAGAAAAAAGAGGCTGAAATGCTAGAAATTTAACATCATATCAAGTTAGTAATTCTTCAAAAATGTGTTGATTATTTTTCTCTGACTCATAACATAATTTACTATGAATAGTAAATCTTCTAAGCCAAAGCATATCATTATCATAATGGATGGGAATGGTAGATGGGCTGAGCAAAATGGTTTGTTACGTTCTGCTGGGCATAGTGCCGGTGTGAAGACATTAAGAAATTTAATTGAATATGCTGTACAACTTGAGTTAACCGCAATAACTGTCTATGCATTTAGCCGTGAAAATTGGCAACGCCCAAAAAAAGAAATTGAGTTATTACTAGAACTATTTATATCTTCATTAGAGTCTGAAGTTAAAGACTTGCATGAGAATAATATAAAATTAAATTTTATCGGGGAAATAGATAAATTCTCAGAAAAATTAAAAAAATCTATGAATGAATCTGAATCACTGACATCTAATAATTCAGGACTGACATTAAACGTTGCTTTAAATTACAGTGGTCGATGGGATATTTATAATGCTCTGTTGTCAATAATAGATGATATGACGTCTAAAAAAATTACTAAAAATGAGATTAACGAAGAGCTAATAAATAAAAAATTATCACTCGCAGATTATGATGAACCCGATCTTCTCATCAGAACCGGCGGTGAAAAAAGATTAAGTAATTACTTATTGTGGCAGATCGCGTATACCGAATTATATTTTACTGATGTTTTGTGGCCCGATTTTAATACTGATCAACTAGATCTAGCTTTGGAGTGGTATGCTAAAAGGCAAAGAAGATTCGGTAAAACATCAGAACAAATCGAGAAAAATAAAAATGCTTAAAGAAAGAGTAATAACGGCATTAATTCTGGTAGCCCTTGTAATATTAACCACTCTTTATCTTGAACCAGTTTGGTTTGTATTAATTTCATCTTTATTTATTTTTCTTGGTATATGGGAATGGTTTAAATTATTTTCAATTAGAGATATGCGGAGTATTTATATTGTTTTTATTGCATTCACAATTCTTTTTATATTTATTATTTGGCCTTCTATATCTTTTATACTAAGTGTTTCATCGATCAGAACAGATTCTTTACAATCAAAAGGAATTTTTTATTTATTTTATATATTTGTAACGTTTTTTTGGATAAGTTTCGCACCTTTTATAATTATTACTTATCAAAATCCATGGAAAGGACACACGAAAATTTTCTTCTTAGGTAATTGGACGGACAATAGAATTCTTTTTAGCATTAACCCAAAACTTACATTGAAAAATTTCTTCTTAGGTAATTGTTTATTATGGGGTATGTGGTTAACTTTAATAATATTACTAGTTAAAAATCCGTATATCTTGTTATTTCTTTTTTTAATTATATGGAGTGCTGATACAGCAGCTTATTTTTCTGGAAAAAAATATGGTAAACATAGCCTTGCTCATAATGTCAGTCCAGGCAAAACTTGGGAAGGAGTAGCAGGAGGTTTGATTGCAGCTATCTTGACTTCCCTTTTAACATTATATTTATTTAAAAAATTTTGGGGCTTTAATTTGTTTGAAGCCTCTCAATTAAAGATAATTTTATTGTCATCTATTACAGTTATTTATTCAGTTATTGGAGATCTTTTTATAAGTGTTGTAAAAAGAGAAACAGGGAACAAAAATAGTGGTGTATTGATTCCTGGACATGGTGGAATTTTAGATAGAATTGATAGCTTAATGTCTGGTTCTGTTGCTTTTATGTTTTTCGGGGCGGCTTTTTTTGATCTTTTCGGCTTCGGTCATCATGGATTATAAATGAAGGAAATAACAATATTAGGTTCTACAGGTAGTATAGGCGTTAGTACGCTAGATGTTATCTCCAATCATCAAGACAAATTTAACGTAAGAGCATTAACAGCAAGTACAAGCATAGATGCTTTAGCTGAACAGTGTTTAAAATATCAACCTGAATACGCTGTTATGACTGATGAAGTATCTGCATCAAAATTAGAAGAAAAATTAAAAACACAATCGCCTGACACATCAGTTTTAACAGGTGTTGATGGTTTAGTAAAAGTAGCGGAACTTGATGCAGTAGATTACGTTATGGCTGCAATCGTTGGTGCAGCAGGACTATTACCAACACTAGCTGCAGCTAAAGCAGGCAAACGTGTATTACTTGCAAACAAAGAAGCGCTCGTCATGTCTGGAAAATTGTTTATGAATACTATTGCAGAGAGCAACGCCGATTTAATACCAATCGACAGCGAACACAATGCGATTTTTCAATGTATTGCTAATGCGAGTAATCGGGAGAGTGACACAATTAGAAGCATCATACTAACTGCTTCAGGCGGCCCGTTTCTTAATACACCAATAAAGGAACTTTCTTTGAAAACACCCGAACAGGCATGTAAACACCCAAAATGGGAAATGGGCAGAAAAATCTCAGTTGATTCTGCAACAATGATGAACAAAGGGCTTGAAGTAATCGAAGCATCATGGTTGTTTAATATAGAGCCTGATTTAATCGAAATTGTCATTCATCCGCAAAGCATAATTCACTCATTAGTCGAGCATAATGATGGTTCAGTATTAGCCCAATTAGGTAACCCTGATATGCGTATCCCTATATCTTTTGGCTTAGCATGGCCAGATAGAATTGAGACAGATGTGAAACGACTAGATTTATTTGATATTGCTCAATTTGATTTTAAAAAACCAGAGAAAGATAGGTTTCCATGCTTAAAGCTTGCCCGGGAAGCAATTAAACAGGGAGGCACAAGCAGTGCAATTTTAAATGCCGCAAATGAAGTAGCGGTAAGTGAATTTTTAAATAAAAAAATAAAGTTTACTGATATTGCAAAAATTGTTGAATCTGTCATGAGTGATGTCACGCAAAATGATGCAGATAACCTTGAAACAATTTTTAATGATGATGGTTTAGCAAGAAAACGTGCGACAGAAATTATTAGGAATATAAAAGCATGAACGAGATATTACTATCCATATTTGCTTTTGTTATTTCAATTGGACTATTAATTACTTTTCATGAATTTGGTCATTTTTGGGTAGCACGTTTATTTAATGTTAAGGTACTACGTTTTTCAATAGGTTTTGGTCGTTCAATTTTTACAAAAGTTTTTGGTAATGATCGCACAGAATTTACTATAGGGATTTTTCCATTAGGCGGTTATGTAAAAATGCTGGATGATCGTGAAGGAAAAATCAAAGACGAAGAAAGAGAACGCGAGTTTAATGGTAAGCCGGTTTGGCAAAGATTTTGTATTGTTTTAGCCGGACCTATTTTTAACTTTATTTTTGCAATCATTGTTTATTCAATTGTTTATTTCGTCGGAATAAATGCTTTAAAACCTATTGTAGGAAATGTAGAGCCTTTCTCTATCAGTGCAAAATCTGGTTTTGTAGAGGGCCAACAAATATTAGCTGTTAATGATAAAACAACACCAACATGGATTGCAGTTCATGATGCATTTATTAGCAATATAATTTCCGAGAATATTGTCAGTATTGACGTGGTCGATATTAATGGAGTTAAGCAGACTTTCGATTTAAATCTTTCCGATATTTCAATTGATGAAATGGTTGAAGGCAAGTTATTGAATAGAATTGGATTAGGCGTGGTTAAATTTAAATTACCTGCAATTATTGGAGAAGTACAAAAAAATAGCCCTGCTGAAACAAATGGATTGTTAAAAAATGACAGAATTGTCTCTATAAATGGTAATTTAATTGATTCTTGGGAGGAGTTAGTAGAGATTATTAAGGCAAGCCCAGATAAGGATCTAAATGTTGAGATATTACGTGAAGAAACTTTAGTAAATATACAATTAAAACCAGAAAATTATCAATTAGATGATGAAAATATTGGCCGTATAGGGGTCGGGCCTGCAATAAATGATGATTTCTATGATCACTATTTTACATTGGAGCAATATTCATTACATTTGGCTATTTTAAGAGCATTTCAAAAGACATGGGAAATGTCAGTGCTAACTCTTAAGGTACTTGCTAAAATGATTACTGGCGATGCATCAGTTAAAAATTTGAGTGGCCCTATTACAATCGCTGAGTATGCGGGTCAGCAGGCAGGTATCGGCATTACAGCATTTTTAACCTTTTTAGCTATTGTCAGTATAAGTTTAGGAGTGCTTAATTTATTGCCGATACCACTTTTAGATGGCGGGCATTTAGTCTACTACGTTATCGAATTTGTTACAGGCAAACCTGTTTCTGACTCGATACAAATTACAGGCCAACAAATTGGTTTATTTTTATTATTAGGGTTGATGGGACTCGCCCTCTACAATGATTTTGTCCGACTATTAGGGTAAATAATAATACATGATGTCAAAGACGAATAAATTTTTATATATTTTATTATTACTGACTTTTTTTGCTTCAGTTAAGGCAGGAGAGGAATTCATTATAGAAGATATTCGTGTTGAAGGTCTAAAACGTATTACTCCTGGAACAGTTTTCAATTATTTACCGATGAAGGTCGGCGATACCTTTAATGATTCCCTGTCATCAGATGCTGTTAGAGCTTTATTTAAAACAGGATTTTTTGATGATGTAAAAGTTGAAAAAGATGGTAATGATTTGATTCTTATTTTTAAAGAACGTCCTGCAATAGGAACAATCAGCTTATCAGGAAATGAAGATATTAAAACCGATGAATTATTGGACAACCTAAAACAAATTGGTTTTGCTGAAGGCAGGGTGTTTTTACAGTCTCAATTGGAAATGGTTGAGCAAGAATTACAAAGACAATATTATTCATTTGGTAAGTATGCAGCAAAAATTACATCAAAAGTTACAGACATAGATAATAACAGAGTTGCTATAGATATTAATGTTTCTGAGGGGCTTGTCGCAAAAATAAAGAAGATAAATATTGTAGGTAATAGCATTTTTAGCGAAAAAGAACTACTTAAAGAATTCAAATTAAGCACACCAACTATGTTTTCATTTTTTTCTAAGAACGATCAATATTCAAAACAAAAATTATCCGGTGATTTAGAATCATTACGTACTTATTATCTCGATCGCGGGTACTTAAATTTTGCGATTGATTCAAGTCAGGTAACAATTACTCCTGACAAAAAGGATATATACATTACAATTAATATAACTGAAGGTGAGCTATATAAAGTATCAGAAGTTAAATTAGGTGGAGATCTAACTTTATCTGAGAATGAATTGCTAGAATTAATTTTAATTAAAGCAGGAGAACTTTTTTCACGAAAGAAAGTTACAGAAACAACACAAAAAATTTCTGACCGTTTAGGTGAAAAAGGTTATTCATTTGCAAATGTAAATTCTATTCCTGATATAGACAAAGAAGATAAAACGGTTATTTCCCGTTTTGAACTAAAACAAAAATATGCAAATAAATCATCTGAAAAGATAATTTTAACGTTATTACAACCAT
>CAZJED010000002.1:0-26103 GCA_964544965.1 uncultured Enterobacteriaceae bacterium | reverse complement strand
GGCAAACGTGTTTATGTTCGACGTATAAATTTTTCTGGGAATACAAAAACAAAAGATGAAGTCTTAAGGCGTGAGATGCGTCAACAGGAAGGCGCATGGATATCAACAACACAAGTTGAGAGAGGGAAATTACGTTTACAAAGAACTGGTTTTTTTAAAGATGTAAATGTTGAGACACCCATGGTTCCTGGTACATCAGATCAAGTAGATGTGAACTATGCTGTAGAGGAGGCACCAGGCGGACAGTTTGGTATTGGTCTTGGTTTTTCTCAAAGTTCAGGTTTAATTTTAACTACCAGCTTATCCCAAGATAATTTTCTTGGTAGCGGGAAAAAAGTTTCTTTTGCATTTAATAACAGCGAAATTAATAGCCGATATAGTATAGGATACTTAAATCCATATTACACAATAGATGGTGTAAGCAGGGGATTTAATATGTTTTATAAGGAGACGGATGCGTTTGATGCAAATTTAGCAGAGTATGATACAAAAGATGTTGGAGCCGACGTAATCTTTGGTATCCCTATATCCGAAATTAATTCGATTGATACTTCATTGCAGTATAAGAAAACCGATATAAGTCTAGGCGGAACTGCATCTACTCAGGTTAGAGATTTTGTAACCTTAAATGGCACTGAATATGACATTATTAGCTGGAATATAGGTTTTAGCTACGATACAAGAAACAAGGCAATTTTACCTGACAAAGGCACTTATCACCGTATTAGCTCAGAAGTCGTTATTCCAGCCGGTTCAGATGTCGAATACTTTAAAGTAAATTATGAAACAAAGTGGTTCAAGGATGTGTACGAAGATTATATTTTGACTCTGGGTGCAGATGTTGGTTATGGTGATGCATATGGAGATACAACAGAATTACCATTTTTTGAAAATTTTTATGTTGGAGGACCTCGCTCTGTAAGAGGGTATAAAGAAAATACAATTGGACCAAGAGATACATCAGGTAGGCCACTAGGAGGATCAACTAAGATTGTGGGGAATGCTGAAGTTATTTTACCATTTCCATTTTTGAGAGATTTTAAACAGGTGCGAGTTACTGGTTTTCTGGACGCTGGAAACGTGTATGGTCCAGACGAAGATATTGAATTTGATGATATTAGATACTCCAGCGGTCTTAGTGCAATCTGGATATCACCATTTGGTGCGTTATCTGCAAGTTATGCGATGCCATTTGGAACGAAGAGCACAGATCAGGAGCAGAATTTCCAGTTTACATTCGGCACATCATTTTAGTTATATGGAGCGATTATAATGAAGATTTTATTTAACTTTTCCTTTACCAGCGTTCTTATTTTTTTATTAGTTTTTCAGGTTAGTGCTGAAGAGACTTATAAAATTGGTGCAGTCAATGCAATTCGTGTATTAGAAAAATCACCTCAAGCTGATACTGCTAGGAAAATGATCGAAGATGAATTTTCTCCACGAGATAAGGAATTAATAGCAGAACAAAAAAGCATTAAAGATCTTGAAGACAAATTCAAAAAAGATAGGGCTATAATGAGCGAACAAGAAAGCTCTAAGTTGGAAAGAGAGATTATATCAAATAAACGTGACCTTAAACGAAAGCAGGATGAGTTTAGAGAAGATCTAAATTATCGACGTAATGAAGAAATGGTAAAAATACAGAAACAAATAATTAAGTCAATACAACAAGTTGCAAAAGATAATAATTATGATTTGGTATTAAGTGAAGGTGTCCTATACGCAAGCCCTAAGATTGATATGAGTGGATTAGTTATTGAGTATCTGAAGAAATAAAAAGAATTTTAGACGACTTACAATATAAAATAAATTTTACGAGTAATTTTATGCCAGCAACACTTGGTGAATTGTCTCAAGTAAGCGGTGCTAGGTTGGAAGGCGCATCTGAGTGTAATATTGTATCAATTAATACCTTAAAGAGCGCAAAAAAAGGTGAAATCACTTTTTTATCAAATCGCCATTATGCAAATGATTTGTTGTCAACCAAAGCGTCGGCTGTAATTTTATCTGAAGATGATTTAGAGAAATGTCCTTCATATGCATTAGTTAGCGAGACTCCGTATTTGGCTTACGCAAAGATTGCTAATTATTTGTACCCAAGTGTACGCAAATCTTACGGAATTGCTGATAGTGCTATTCTGGGAAATAATTGTACTGTTGATGATTCATCAACTATATCAGCCAATGTAGTTATTGGTGATAATGTAGTTATTCATTCGGGTGTGTATATTGGCCCAAATTGTGTTTTAGAAGATAATGTTGAAATCAATGAAGACAGTTCGTTAGTTGCTAATGTTACGTTATGTTATAACGTTATTGTTGGAAGAAACGTAATTCTCCATCCCGGAGTTGTGTTAGGTTCTGATGGTTTTGGTATAGCACAATCAGAAGACAAGTGGATTAAAATTCCCCAAATAGGCTCTGTTAAAATTAATGATAATGTTGAAATAGGAGCAAATTCAACTATTGATAGAGGAGCTATTGAGGACACTGTTATTGAAAAAGGTGTAAAAATTGATAATCAAGTACAGATTGGGCATAACGTTAAAGTCGGTGAAAATACTGCTATTGCAGGATGTACTGGTATCGCTGGCAGTGCCGTTATTGGAAAGAGATGCATGATCGGCGGAGCGTCTGCTATAAGTGGGCATATAAAAATCAGTGATGATGTTATTATTACCGGCATGTCAGGTGTCTCTAATTCAATAAAATCCTCTGGCGTCTATTCTTCGGGGTTACCCGTGACAAAAAATAAAATTTGGAGAAGAAATATTGTTCGCTTAAAAAATATTGACGAAACTATAAAGAAAATAATGTTGAAATTAAAATAAGATAAAATATTTATGAAAGACATACCAAAAGTAATTGATATCGAAGAAATAAAGAAAATTTTACCACATCGTTATCCATTCTTACTAATAGACCGTGTTATCGAAGTTAAAAAAGGCGAAAGCATTAAAGCAGTCAAAAATGTAACTTATAACGAGCCTTTTTTTCAGGGACATTTTCCTAATAAATCTATAATGCCAGGGGTACTTATTGTCGAGGCTTTTGCACAAGCAGCTGCCTTACTTGGCGCATATGGATTCGATGAAATTAGAAATTCTGAAAATGAAATATACGCCCTAGTGAGTGTCGATAAGGCACGTTTTAGAAAACCTGCGGGACCCGGTGATCAACTAATCCTTGACGTTAAGTTTCAATCAGTCAAAAGTGGGATGTGGAAATTCAATGCTACTGCATATATTGATTCCGAAGAAGTAGCTTCAGCTGAATTACTAACTACGATCATGGAATAATTCCATGATCGATAAAACTGCCATTATTCACTCAAATGCTAAGATAAATAAGGGTGTATCTATTGGCTCATATTCAATAATTGATAAGGACGTATCAATTGAATCAGGCACCGTTATCGGATCACATGTTGTGATCAAGGGGCCAACGACTATCGGCCCAAATAATAAGATATTTCATTTCGCATCAATTGGCGAAGACCCACAAGACAAAAAATTTAATCAGGATAATGACTCTCGTTTAGTCATAGGGTCGGGCAACACGATTCGAGAATATGTTTCAATTAATCGAGGCACTTCAGCAGGTGGAGGTAAAACAGTTATCGGAGATAATAATTGGATAATGGCCCACGTTCATATTGCTCACGATTGCATTATAGGCAACAACAATACTTTTGCTAATAACACAGCTATGGCTGGCCATGTTATCGTTAACGATTTTGTAACTTTTGGAGGATTTACTGCCATACATCAATTTTGTCGTATCGGTAGTTATAGTTTTTCAGCAATTGCAACAATTATTCTAAAAGATGTACCGCCATATATATTGGTATCTGGCAAAACAGCAAAACCATCTGGACTTAATCGTGAGGGTTTGAAAAGGAATGGATTTGATAGTGACACAATTAAACTATTAAAAAAGGCTTATAAAATTATTTATCGTGATGGACTTTCTCTCACTGATGCATTAAATGAATTAATTAAAATATCCACTGAGTCAAAAAAAATAAAAGCTTTACACTCATTTATTTCTTCATCAGAAAGAGGCATTGTTAGGTAATGAAAATATCTTTAAACATTAAATTTAAATAATAATGTTACGTATTGGTATTGTAACTGGCGAACCATCAGGCGATATACTCGGTGCCGACCTTATTAGTGAATTAAATAAAAAGGTTAAGAATATATCTATTGAGGGTATTGGTGGCAAAAGACTTGCAAAAAAGAATATGAGTATTTTATTTCCTATGGATAAATTATCTGTTATGGGATTTACTGAAGTATTTGCAAGGTATTTTGAATTAAAAAAGATACGAAAAGAATTAATAAAACATTTTCTGAAAAATCCACCCGATATTTTTATTGGAATTGATGCTCCTGATTTTAATTTATTTTTAGAAAAAAAATTACGTAAGGCTGGAATAAAAACAGTTCATTATGTAAGCCCATCTGTATGGGCGTGGAGACCAAATAGAATAAAAAAAATAAAAGAATCTGTTGATTTGGTTCTAAATTTATTTCCGTTTGAGGCAGATATATATAATAAATTTAATGTGCCTAATAAATATGTAGGTCATCCACTTGCAGATAAATTACCACAAATGCCGAATATGGGATTAGCAAGAAAAGAATTAGTTATACCAAAAAATAAAAAAGTTATTGCTCTTTTACCAGGCAGTCGTGCGATAGAAATAAAGAGAATAGGAGTCCCTATATTAAAAGCAGCATTAATTGCGCAATCTAGCCATAAAGATCTATTTTTTGTCAGCGCTTTTTTAGACAAAAAATCGTATAAGATTTTCGAAGAATTGAAAAAGAGTATTGCTCCAGAGCTAAAAATTAAAATATATTTAGATAAAACTCATCGTGTTATTGAATCTGCAGATATAATCTTACTTGCATCCGGAACGGTATCACTTGAAGCAATGTTACTTAAAAAACCAATGATTGTTACATACAAGCTTTCGTGGGTAACATATTTTATAATTAAATTATTAGCAAGAATACCATATGCTGCGCTACCTAATATTTTGGCCGGCAAAGAAATAGTTCCAGAATGTTTACAATTCAGATGTAGGCCTGAAATTTTGGCATCAGAATTGGATAAATTATTGAATTCTAGTAAGAATATAAAAAAACTAGTAAATCATTTTTCAAAATTATCAGTTGAACTTAGAAAAAATGCTGATACTCAAGCAGCAGAAGCAATTTTAAAAGTACTGAAAAATGATAGAGCTATTTAGTGATTTGACGATTAATAAAGCTGATTTAGTGGCTGGTGTCGATGAGGTAGGAAGAGGGCCTTTGGCAGGCCCCGTAGTTGCCGCCGCGGTGATTTTAGACCCGAGTAAACCGATTGATGAGCTTTGTGATTCAAAGAAAATGAGCGTTAAAAAAAGGCTATTAGTATCAGAAAATATTAAATTAAACTCACTTGCTTGGGCATTTGGTCGAGCAGAGGCAGATGAAATTGATAAAATAAACATTTTACAGGCAAGTCTATTAGCTATGAAGCGTGCTGTTGAGAAATTAAAAATAAGACCAGAGATTGTTTTGGTGGATGGAAAATATACGCCAGACATTAATATCGAAAAGAAAGCAATTATTAAAGGAGATTCCCTTATTCCAGCAATTTCAGCAGCATCAATTATTGCTAAAGTGGAGCGCGATAATGAAATGATTAAATTAGAGAAAATATATCCTGGCTATGGTTTCTCATCGCACAAAGGTTACCCAACAAAACAACATATCGAGTCATTAGAAAAATTAGGCATAACTGATATACATCGATTAACTTTTTCTCCCGTATCTAAATACATTTAGAGAAATTTTATAAATGTCTTTCATTCATTTAAATTTACACACCGAATATTCATTAATCGATGGCTTGATAAGAATTGATGATTTAGCAACTGTAGCAGCTGATATGAATATGCCAGCAATTGCAGTTACAGAAAAAAATAATGTTTTTTCTGCAATAAAATTCTATCGAAGCATGAATAACAAAGGAATTAAGCCATTAATAGGCGCAGATTTAAATTTAGCAACTAACAAAAAAGGCCAATTTTCTAAAATACTTCTACTATGTCAGCATATTGATGGCTATAAGAATCTATCAAAATTAATAACAAAAAGTTATGTAGATGGACAATATTTAGGTACACCATCAATACATTTTGATTGGTTAAAAAAATATAACGATGGATTAATAGCTATTGATTGTGCAGATAACGGCGATTTAACTAATTCATTTAGTTCAAATGATGATGATATTATTGAAGAGAAAATAGAAAAATGGCTTTCAGTATTTCATGATCGTTACTATCTTGAGTTACAAAGAATTGGCAAGAAAAATGAAGAAGTATTGATAAATTATACAGTTTCTCATTCTCAGAAATATAAGATTCCTGTTGTAGCAACAAATAGTGTTCGATTTTTGGAAGAATCTAGTTTTGAAGCACATGAAGCGCGTGTATGCATCAACCAAAAAACTACATTAAATGATCCAAGACGTTCAAATGACTACACCGAGCAACAATTTTTACGTAGTTCTGATGAAATGGAAGATTTATTTACTGATATTCCTGAGGCTATTACTAATAGTTTTAATATTGCACAAAGATGTAATATTGAGTTTAACCTTGGTAATAATTTTCTACCTCATTTTCCAGTTGAAGCGAATGAATCACAAGATCAACGTTTAGCTAATGATGCAACAACAAAATTAGATGATATTTTAAAAGAAAATAAAGAGGAGCTAAAAGAAAAAGCTAAAATTTATCATGAAAGGCTGCACAAAGAACTTAATGTGATTACTAGTATGGGGTATTCAGGTTATTTTTTGATTGTTGCTGATTTTATTAGCTGGGCAAAAGAGAGCACAATTCCTGTCGGACCGGGAAGAGGGTCGGGAGCTGGTTCGCTAGTAGCATATTCTCTAGGCATCACTGAGATCGATCCAATTAAGTACGATTTAATTTTTGAACGCTTTTTAAATCCAGAACGTATTTCATTGCCAGATTTTGATATCGATTTTTGTATGGATCATAGGGATGAGGTGATTCACTATGTTTCTAAAAAATATGGGAATGATCATGTTTCCCAGATTATAACCTTTGGCACTATGGCAGCTAAAGCTGTTGTGAGAGATGTTGGCCGTGTTTTAAATTTCCCATACGGTTTTGTAGATCAAATTGCAAAACTTATTCCAATAGATTTAGTAAAACCAATGACTCTAGATAGAGCTTTAGCTGAAGAAAAGGCGCTTCGTCAACGATATAAATCAGAAGATGACGTTAAATTATTGATTGATTTAGCTAAAAAACTGGAGGGCATTACAAGAAATGCTGGCAGACATGCTGGCGGTGTTGTTATTGCACCAAAATCACTAAATAACTACATGCCTTTATATTGTGAAGAAGCTTCGCAGTCTATTGTTACTCAATTTGATATGAGCGATGTCGAGTCGATTGGGCTTGTAAAATTTGATTTTCTAGGTTTACGAACATTAACAATTATTGATTGGGCATTGAATGATATTAATAGAATCAAAAAAAATAATAATGAAGATCTTATAGATATTAAAAAGATTCAACTGGATGATTTATCTACATACAAACTAATTCAGAGTACAGAAACAACAGCAGTTTTCCAATTAGAATCCGACGGGATGAAAAAACTTATTAAACGTCTAAAACCCGATAAATTTGATGACTTGATCGCACTCCTTGCATTATTCAGACCCGGACCTTTGCAGGCAGGAATGGTAGAAGATTTTATTACAAGAAAATCTGGTGATTCTTCTGTTCGATATATGCATAAGGATTTAGAGCATGTATTAAAACCAACATACGGAATAATTGTATATCAAGAACAAGTTATGCAAATTGCTCAGATTTTGGCAGGTTACACACTTGGATCAGCAGATATACTACGCAAAGCTATGGGAAAGAAATTAGAAGTAGAGATGAAGGAGCAGAAAGAAATATTTACTAATGGATGTCAAGACAAGGGAATTGACAGGGCACAAGCAACAAAAATTTTTGATTTAATTGAGAAATTTGCAGGTTATGGATTTAATAAATCACATTCTGCTGCATATGCTTTGATTGCCTTCAGAACAGCATGGTTAAAAACCCACTACCCGGCAGCTTTTATGGCAGCTGTTTTATCATCTGACATGGATAATACAGACAAAATTGTTACATTATTGGAAGAAATAAGAAGAATGAAAATTCGGGTACTATCTCCATCCATTCATCAAAGTCAACATAGCTTTACAGTGACTGATAATCAAGAAATTTTATATGGTTTAGGGGCAATTAAAGGCGTCGGAATGTCTGCTATTGAAACGATCATTCAAGCAAGAGAAGCCGGTAATAAATTTTTAAGTTTATTCGATTTTTGCAAAAGGGTTGATTTAGGTAAAGTTAATCGACGTGTTTTAGAAGCTTTAATTCGTTCTGGCTCAATGGATAATTTTGGAGTTAGCAGAAGCACACTAATAAATAATTTAAAAAATGCCATTTCACTATCTGAACAGCATATTCAAAATCAACATTCTGGTCAGAATGATATGTTTGGCCTAGAAACTGTAAGCGATAATGATAAAAATAATATAGGTATTTCAGAGTATACGATTGTTCCTGACTGGAGCGATAAAGAGAGATTAATTGGTGAAAAAGAAACGCTGGGTTTTTATCTTAAAGGACATCCAATTAATCGTTATGAAAATGAATTGAAGGATATTGTTACATCAACATTAAGTGAATGCAAAATAGGAAGCGTGCTTATAGCAGGCTACATAATGGGTATTAGAACTCGTACCGGAACTAGGGGTCGTATGGCCGAAATAAGGCTCGATGACAGAACAGCTCGTATTCATGTTACTGCATACTCTGATGAGTATGAAAAATATAGAAATCTTTTAATAAAAGATCAATTAATTATTGTTAAGGGTAAAGCAATTGAAGATGATTATGTTGCAAGTGGCTTTTCAGTACGCGCCAATCAAATTTTTAGTCTAGATCAGGTAAGAAAAGAAAGATCATCTCTTGTTCTTAATATTGAAAAAAAGTTTATGAGCGATGGAGGATTAGAAAAATTAAAAAATATGATTTTGCCATATCGCAATGGAAGTTCAAAAGTTTATATACGCTATAATAATGGTAAAGCAGTTGCCGATCTTAATCTAGGCTCAGATTGGAACCTTACAATCAATGATGATTTATTGGATAAATTATCAGAATCAATTGGTAAAGAAAATATAAAATTGGATTATAATAGTAACCACATTTAATTATATAAAATTGACCCTATGTATTTTTTAGATTTTGAACAACCAATCGCTGAACTCGAAGCAAAAATTGAAGAATTGCGTAGCGTAGAAAATGAGCAAGATATAAATGTCGATAAGGAAATAACAGCTTTAAAAAAACGAAGTGATGATTTAACGCAATCAATTTTTTCAACATTGACTCCATGGCAGGTTTCACAGATTTCACGGCACCCAAAACGACCTTATACAAAAGATTATATCGATCGAATTTTTGTAGATTTTGAAGAGTTGCACGGAGAAAGATATTTTGCTGATGACCCTGCAATAATCACAGGCATAGCCCGTCTTGGAAAACAATCGGTTGTAATAATCGGACATCAAAAGGGAAGAGATACAAAAGAAAGGATTATGCGTAATTATGGAATGCCAAAACCAGAAGGGTATCGTAAAGCACTTCGTGTTATGCGGTTGGCAGAGAGATTTGATATGCCTATTTTAACTTTTATAGATACTCCAGGGGCATATCCAGGAATTGAAGCTGAAGAACGCGGTCAAAGCGAAGCAATTGCTAAGAATTTATTAGTAATGTCAGAACTTAAAACTCCTATAATATCAACAGTAATAGGTGAAGGTGGTTCTGGAGGCGCCTTAGCAATCGGTGTTGCTGATTATTTATTGATGTTTGAATATAGTACATATTCTGTGATTTCACCTGAAGGATGCGCATCAATTTTATGGAAAAGCGCAGAGAAAGCAAAAGAAGCAGCACAATCAATGGGTATTGATGCAAGAAAACTAAAAGAACTTGGGCTTATTGATAGAATTATTGATGAGCCTTTGGGGGGAGCGCATCGAGATTTTGATGAAACTGCAAAAAGATTAAAACAAATATTAATTGAAGAGTTAGAGCAACTGTGCGTAAGACCCGTCTCACAAGTTGTTACACAAAGACAAGAGAAACTTAGAAGACTTGGTAAGTTCGAGGAAAACTAGATAATATTTAAATAAGTATGTTAGTTAACCAAAAGGAACAATATATAAGTAATGCGTTGTCCAAGTCCGAACTTAAGGAATTTCTTGATACATTTTCTGAATCAAAAAAAATAATCATTGCATATAGCGGTGGAATTGATTCCAGCGCTTTACTTCATCTTCTTTTTTTAATCAAAGAAGATTTAAAACAATCATTAGAAGCAATCCATATTAATCATGGTTTACATGAAAAAAGTGATGATTGGGAGAAATTTTGCAAGGAAGAGTGCGCAAGATTTAATGTACCTTTTAAAGCAATTAGTATTCATGAAAATCTTCCTAAGAATGAAAGTGTTGAATGTTGGGCTAGGAACAAACGTTATTTACTTATATCTAAAGAGATGGATAAGGATGACTTACTACTCACAGCGCATCACATGGATGATCAGGTTGAAACATTTTTTCTTCAGATTCTCCGGGGGGCAGGACCAAGAGGTCTAGCTTCAATGCCTGTTATCAAAAGAATTGCAAGCGGGTATCACGTTCGCCCTTTTTTAAATATTCAACAATGCGAATTAGAACAATATGCAAAAGCCAATGATCTTCTATGGCAAGATGATGAATCTAATTCGGATATTCGTTATGACAGAAACTATTTGAGACATAAAGTATTAGTTTACCTAGAAAAGGCGTGGCCTTCTTTTCGAAAAAGTATTTTAAGAGTTATTAGTCATCAAAAAGAATCAATGAGTCTTCTTAGTGAAATTGCATCAGAAGATATGTCAAAAGTATTATGCAAAGATTTCATAAATCTTGATATAAAAATATTAAATAAGCTAAGTTTACCAAGACAGAAAAATTTAATTTTTTATTGGCTTAATAGCTTAAATCTTGAAAAACCAGGATCTAGGCATATGAATCAGATTATCAAAACTCTTATAAATACTACTTCTGAAAAATCTCCGTGCGTTAATTGGAGAAATACAGAAGTTAGAAAATATAGGAATTATTTATATGCATCAAAAAAAATTAAACAACATGATAGAAACGAAGAGATTTTTTGGAATACAAATTTACCTTTAGAAATTCATGGTGAAAAGTTAATAGCAAAAAAAACTCTTGGCAAAGGTGTTTTAATGTCATGCACGGAAGGTGCGAAGATAACTATTCGATATAGAAATGGAGGCGAAAAAATTTATTCAAATAGTTTGTCAAACTCAAAGACAGTAAAACAGTTATTTCAGGAGCACGGCGTATTACCATGGTTTAGAGATAGAGTACCTCTTGTCTATATTAATGAAGAATTAGCAGTTGTTCCAGGCTTTTGCGTGGGCAAGAAGTTTTCTGCATCTGAAAATGAAAAATCATTAGATATATATTGGTCTGGCTATAATAAGGTATTACAGTAGGATTTATATGAAATGATTAATATTATTAATAAGTTATTCTTATTTCTTTTTAATAGGAGTAATAAGATACAAAACAATACTATACTGCATAATAATTATGATGAAGCAAAAATTAATAAACAAAAACTGTATGAAAAATGGTGTAAAAAAGAAAAATGGCTATTACATAATGAGGGTATATTATTATTACTATCTATCAATCCATCCAAAAATAATATTTTAGATGAGAAGTTAATTAGGAGAGTTAATGATTTAAAAGCTCATGCAAATGAATGTGTTAAGAAGAATCTTCTGTCAGTAGTGGATGTTAATAAACCAGAAAATAATTGGGAAGTAAAACCTGTTGATTTATATCGTTGGGCAACAATAAGCAGGATTGGTGTTCCTGATGAATTCAACGCTTTGATGATGTTTATAACTCAAACAATTAAAGTGAATAGTCAAGACTGTAGTATTGTTAATCATGAAAATTCTGAAGAAAGAATACATCAATTAGAAAATGAAATTATATTAGGCGCCACTGCATCTTTGTTGATAAATTCACCTGAAATATGCAGAGATAGTGAGGGTAATATTGATAGTAAAATTATCGTTAGTAAAATTATTGAAAACAAAAAACACTGGTTTGCTGATTGTAAATCAGATTTTTCTGAACGCAGAATGATTAACCTTATTGAAAAATATGCAATAAAATCTAAAATTACGCATTAATTAATAAATCATTTGTCTGGAAATAGCGGATCAGGTAGATCATAGAATTCAATCTTTATAGATTTAACACCACGTTTTTGTTCATTTACCTGATTAAATGTGTCATCCGGATCTTTAAATTCGCCAATTTGTTTGATATTTTTATGTAATTTTGCATTTACGTTAATAATTTTTTCGTGTAATTCAGCAGAATAATCAAATTCATACGCTCTTGGTTCAGCTAATTCCGTCATATTTATAATTTTTGATAACCACAGATAAACAGCTCCTTTAGTATTTTTTTCTTTATCAGGTTGTTCAACATACGCAGCTAGTAATCTAAATTGTGTAGGTGGGTTTTGAGATGTTGGCCATCCTAGTAATGTTGGCAACGAATAATAACTTATAATATAAAATGCAGATGTTAGGATAATTGTCGCAGCTTTTATGTGCCAGGACCATTTTGAGTAAAGATTAATACTCAAAAGCAGTAATGCAAGTAATATATAGGCAGCGATAATGCCTGTTATACCTAATGTCATAATATCCTCTCCGTCTAATTTACTATAACAAGGGATTTTGGAAGAAAATTAATACCTGAGACTTTACCATTTCGCGTAACACTAAAACGAACTGCTGTTTTTTCGTCGCCTTTTTTCTCAAGGTTAACTTTACCATAGTATACAATCTCTAATTTTGGATTAACTTTTGCAAGCCTCACATTAACATCAACAGGTTTATTTGTTTCTGAAGCATAATAATGAAGATTGACAATATATTCACCTTTTACAACACCACGCAACGTTACTACTTCTTGGTTTAGTGGATTTTGAACATCTTTACCATTAATTGTTATTGTGTCATTCACCAATCCACGATCATCACGATCTAAATGCAAAAGCCCAGCTTCTGCTGCTCGGAAATAAACGAGTTGACCTTCTGGATCTTCAACCCATACATCAATATCATCAGGACTATTATCTTCCCATGTTATTGTAAGTATGTATTCTGCTTTTGGATCAATGATGCCTGATTTTGCTTCGGGATTCATAAACATAATTGCAACAAGAAACAGGAAGGTAAAACCGAGAAGAGCGTTAAATAATAAATCAGTAAAAGGATCAGAGCGAAATCTATCTTTGACGCGCATTATATTAGTTGTTATTTATTTTTGGTATGATATGGATTTGTGTTGTATGAAGTGTCAGTTCAATCAATTCATCAGCATGCCTATCTATCATATGATATTGCATTGCAGACAGCACGCTACATACTAAACCCGTTAATGTTGTATAAAGCGCAGTACCCATTCCATTACTCATATGCCGTAATATTTTTTGCATATTACTAACATCAAAATCAGCAATGTTAGCAACAGACCCAAGCATAAAAATAAACCCAATAATTGTTCCCAGTAGACCTAGCTTCAACATCATATCTGAGACAAACCAACCGATTTCTTGTGGTCCTTTTAATCTTGAATTATAGACGTCATTTAGATCCGAAGTTAAACCGTTATCATTAGCTTGGGAAATTTTGCCATTACGAAAGCATAAGTCCCTTATATATTCAGTCATAAGACACTCAGGTAATTTTATTTTTGAATTAATCAAAATATTATCATTACTAATATTTAGCATTATCTTTTTTTCATTTTTTATAATGGCTTCTACTTTTTTCGATAAATTTGTTTCTGTCGAAATTGTGTATATTCTCCGAGCACAATGAAGAGTAACAAGCAAATAAATTAGTGTTATTGCTATTGAAATACGACTTTTGTCTACACTAAATAATAAGGAAATAACCCCTTCATTCCATGCGGCAACTACTGAAAAAGTAATAAGGCCAGTCAAAATTAACCATTTTAGCAGTAGATTATGTTCTGATTGTTCTTTCATAGATGTATATATTTTTATTTTTCAAGGCTAATGACAAAAGGGTCGTCTGATATAGCGTATTCTATCATTTTACGTAAAATTTCATTCATATTAACTGAAAATTTATTTATGTCAGAAGACCCAGTTTCTATTGGTAAAAGATGTGTCGCAATTATTATCTTTCCACTAGAAGCTAAAGTTTCTGGTCTTTCCGCAACTGTTATTTTATATGGACAGAAATTAATGAAATCTGGCTCGATCTCTAACATTTCTTGAGCAATACTTAAATTACAAAATAATATTACTTCGTTTCTTGGAAATATTTTTTCTTTTCTTTCTTGAATAGCTTCTCCAATATTTATACGATTTATAATACGAAAATTACTTTCTGTAATGGCGAATTCTAAATCCTGCACAGTATCAATGTAACTTTTTTCTGAAAATCTTTTATAAATATTATTAGAATCTTTATATGTAATAGCATCGAATATTATTAAAATAAAAATCAATGTACATAATACGCAATACGCATATAAAAAATTCGTTAATGCGCCATATTGAAATTTTACTTTTAAAATATTTTTCATGATTTGAATATACTTATTCTTTAATTACTACAGTTGTTCCAATTCTAATAAATTTTATAAGATCATTTATATCATCATTTGTAAGAGCAATACACCCGTCTGTCCAATTAAGTTCTTGATGTATTGCTAATTTTTTTGTTGTTGTTTTCCCAATTCCATGAATACCAATTTGCCCACCTAAATTTGTATCTTGTGGCGGGGACTTACGTTTTTTATAAGCATTTGCTATGCGCTTAAAATCATTACCATCTATAATTTCGTTTTTAAAACCATACCATGCATCAATTAAATTTGGGTAATCAAGCTGTATAAAATAATGAAAACGTTTACTTTTATTAAGTTTGGAAATTCGATAGACACCTAATGGCGTTTTACTATCACCACGTTTTCTTTTAGTTCCTTTTCCACCTTTACCTGTTGCAATGCGATATTTTTTTACAATATCATTTGATTTTTTTAATATAAGCTCTTTATTACTTTTAGAAACTATTACCTGATAATCATCAGCAAATATTGGTAACGGAGTAATTATAGTGACTGAAAGAATACAAAATAATATTAGATTTTTGGACATATTTTTTTTATTTTAATATTATATATAAGAAGATTGTTTATAATACTATATTATCACGAGCGAATAACGAATGGATATTAAACGATACAATACAGTTGCAATTATTATTCACTGGATCATGGCAATTTTATTGGTGTGTATGTTTATTTTAGGTATATATATGGTTGATTTACCTAAGGGCAGTGACGAGAGAAGTTGGTTTTTTGCATTACATAAATCGATGGGTTTAACGCTTGCGCTGTTAGTTTTGTTTAGGTTGCTTTGGAAATTTATTTCAGAGTCACCACCTTTACCGGATGATGTAACACCTGTACAAAAAATAGCAGCTGTATCTACACATAATTTACTTTACCTAATGATGTTCGTCCAACCAGCTACTGGTTACATATCTTCTTCTTTTAGCGGGTATAAAACAAAATTTTGGGGAATACCACTGCCGCATTGGGGATGGAAATCACCCGAACTTAATCAACTATTTACAACAATACATGATATCAGCGCGATAATTTTCGGATTACTTATATGTTTGCATATATCGGGGGCGATGTACCATATTCATAAAAAACAATTTCATCTTTTTAAAAGGATGTGGTTTTGACTACGTCAGAACTAACTCTCGTCAAATAAAAAAGGAGTCAAAAGACTCCTTTTTTGCTTAAGCTAAGTCAACAATTATTTATTGTTGATATACATGGTGACTTCGAAGCCAAAGCGGATGTCACTATATTCTGGAGTTTCCCATTTCATATTAACTCTCCTTAAGAATAGTTAGTTGTTAAATACCCGATGAGAACGGGACACCTTTTAGAGTGCACTTAATTCTATTCAGGTATCATGCCAATTTCGATATGAAGACTTTATTCCCTTTATAAATAAACAGTTAGAAGTAATAAACTGCCAGATAAAATATTATTATTGTTTTTTTTGGCTAATTTTATCCAAAAGTGTGGTTCATTTGGACCAATTGTGAGATATAATTAAGCTATGTTGTTTTTTTCACCTAAGTCTTTAAATAACCTTATTTTTCGCCATGAAATTGCAATTTTATTTCTAGTTGCAGTTATGGGTTTGATTGGGGGAGTGTCCGCATATTTTTGGCAGCAGAATTCGGTAGAATCAGTTCGTATAAATGCAATGTTTTATCTTACAGAGCAAATAAGAGGAGAACTTTATGCGCAGATTCAAGAAATGATTCGCGCGCGCATACTAGAGGACACACATGCATTAGAAACTTACCCTGAATATTCACGTAATATTTCTGAATTATTTAACGAACTAAGAAGAAAATCGAGCTCACGAAAAGAAGATCAAGCAATCCAGGAATTGAATCTTTCTTACAGAGAAATTCAGATAGACATGAATAACATTTTTACTAATCCATATATAGCCGATCGCCTATCAAAAATTCAGATTCTTAACCCAACCTTTGCCCAACAAATGGTTGGAAAATTTGAGAATCGATACCATTCATTCAAGTCATTATTAAGGGATAAGCATAAAGAATTGGATAAAACTCTTGAAACTTGGACAAAATTTGCACCATTTATTATACCTATACCTCTTATTTTCGCATTTATTATTGTTTTTTATACTCGTCATATTATGCGAATACAATTTATTGCACCAATTGCCAATATTATGAAAGGTGCCGGCGAAATAAGCCATGGTAAATTAAATCATCAAATAGAAGAGAAAGGTGTTGAGGAAGTATCTGAATTAGCAACAGCGATTAACAGAATGGCTAATGAATTATCTAGTAACAGAGAAGCTCTTTTAGAAAATGAAAGACAGATTGCTTTAGGTTCACTCATTCCAGTTGTTGCTCATAATATACGTAATCCTCTAGCAAGTATTAGAGCAAGCGCACAATTACTTGAACATGCTGATGATAAAAATGAAATTAATGAATCAAAGCAAGCCATAATAGATACAATAGATCGTTTAGGTCGATGGGTTAGTTCATTAGTCTCATATTTACATCCTCTAGAGCCAAACTTAATTAATATTGAGGCATCAAAACTAGTTGATGCAGCACTAGAAGTGCTCGACAACAAAATAAAAGAGAGAAAAATAAAGGTAATAAAAAATGGTTGGAAAGACTCAGTTTTATTAAATGTTGATCCAGATTTAATGGAACAGGCAATATATAGTTTATTAGCGAATGCAATTGATGCAAGCCCAGAATCAGAGATTCTAGAAATCAATATAAAAAATAATGAGGACACATTTGAGATTCAAATCCAAGATAGTGGTTCTGGATTACCTTTTGAACCAAAACCTGGAAACCTTGAGCCAGGTCCATCAACAAAGCGCTATGGTACTGGTTTAGGCATACCTATAGCCTTTAAGATATGCCAAAAACATAACTGGCAACTTGATTTTGAAACAAAGGCGGGAGAGGGTACAAAAGCAATTATTACAGCTCCAATTAAATTAGTGAAGGAATTTTCGTAATGCATGATCCAATGTCTATTGAAATACCTATTCTAAAAAAACAAATTCTTTTAGTTGAAGATGAGTCTGTTTTTGCAAATGCAGTTAGAAAGCATTTGCTGCGTAAAGGATATGATATAAATATAGCTTCTGATTTGAAATCTGCAAGACTATATGTCAAAGAAAATATTCCCGATCTTATTTTACTGGATATGAGATTGCCAGATGGCTCAGGACTTGATTTATTGAATGAAATAAAATCTAAAAATACAAACACCGAAATACTTGTTATGTCTGCTTACGGGGAACTAGAAGACGCTGTATCTGCAATGAAATTAGGCGCTTCAGATTACCTAAAAAAACCTATTGATCTGGAAGAATTATATATAAACGTAAAAAAAGTAATTGATAAAAATGAACTTACACAAAAACTAAATTATTCAGCGAAGCGTGAACAACATGCTTTTGAAGAAGTTAAATTTCTTGGAGAATGTGAACAAATCAATTTTATTCGGGAACAAGTCGATAAGATATCGTCTCTCACCCAGTCTGAGTCTGGTGTTCCACCAACAATTCTAATTCTAGGTGAAACTGGTACGGGTAAAGATGTAGTCGCCCGCTTACTGCATGCGAAAAGTAGTTTAAATACAAAACCTTTTGTTCACGTTGATTGCGCATCTTTACCGAAAGATTTAATAGAGTCAGAGTTATTTGGTCATGAAAAAGGCGCATTCACAAATGCAAATATAGCTCGAGCGGGTTTAATTGAAGCTGCTGAGGATGGCGTGTTATTTTTGGATGAGATTGCTGAAATACCAATTGATTTACAATCAAAACTTTTAGCAGTATTAGAGCGTAGGTCGTTAAGAAGACTTGGCTCAACAAAAGAACTCCCCGTTGCTGCATGGATTGTAGCTGCGACAAACAGAGATATTGAACTGTTAGTAGAAAGAGGAGAATTTCGCTCTGATTTATATTACCGCTTAAATGTAATAACACTTACTATGCCTTCTTTACGTGATAGAGACAATGATGTTGTGTTATTAGCAAATTACTGCGCCAAACTAACATCAAAACGTTACGGATTATCATTTAAAGGATTTTCAAAAAAAGCGCTTAAACAAATTAAAGAATATTCATGGCAGGGAAATGTTAGAGAATTAAAGCATCTTATAGAACGCGCTGTTTTATTAAACGGCGGTGGAATTCTTGACATTAATGTGCTTAACGTTGATAAAAATAAAAATAATAATAATAATAAAACCGAAATTAATAATGATATAACATTAGGCGAGGCAGAGTTACAATTAATTAAATCAGCTTTGGAGCGAACGAATCGTAATGTTTCAAAGGCTGCAAGAGAGCTTGGAATTACTCGGATGGCGTTACGTTATAGAATAAAGAAATATAATTTATAAAATATGAGCGAAATAAATAAAAATAAGCAAGTCGAAATTGAGGCAGCAACATTTCGAAAATTATTGGATCACTTAAGAGCGCATACAGAAGTACAGAATATTGATCTTATGAATTTAGCCGATTTTTGTAGAAATTGCCTTTCAAAATGGTATAAATCTGCTGCTGAAGAAAGAGGCGTGGAGATTGATTACGAAAGTGCTAGGCAAATCATTTATAACATGCCTTATTCAGATTGGAAAAAGAAATATCAAAAAGAAGCAAGTCTGGAACAAAAAGAAAAATTTAATTCAAAGAAATAATCTAATTAATAAATTACTTCAATAGTGTAATCTAAATTTTTTAGACTCTCTAAAAGTCCATCTTTTGTTATAAGATGCAATATACCAACAGCAACGAATGCATTACCATTATTAAATTCTTTAGTTATTTTTTTTAGCATCTTTTTATTTCTATCATGAAGCATTTTTTGCATATACCTTGAATATGTTTCATCTTTAAAGTTTTTACTGGTACTAAGTTCTATAATTCCTATGGCATCACGCTTTACATATAAATCAACCAATGTTTTTATTTCCTTAATTACACGCTTACGATTACAAATTGTATCTTTCAGTATATAGAGCTGATCATTAATAGATAATTTATCAAGCGACGATACAATTTCATTCATAGTTTCGAGTGATTCAATTTTCATCATTCTTTTTTGAGCAAATTTTAGTAGATTTCTCTCAAGTGACGGCGCTCGAACAGCTTTGGGCCTTCCAATTAAATTAAATGCAGCCCACGGTTTCATATATTTAAGATTATTTAATTCAATATCATCTAGATCATAATGTTTCATTTGTTTTTCTAATTTTTTAAAAAAAGCTTTTTCAAGAAGCTCGTCAAGTTGCTTTCCATTTTTATAATAAATCATGTTTTCATAAACCATATTTGCTTTATTATCTGGAATAATCTCTAAGATTAATTTCTTACTTTTAACAAGCGCTAATCTAACTTCATAAGGAATTTTACTTACTGAATAATCTTGTGAGTGTATTGTTCCATATAAGTAATTGCTGTTTTTTTCTGGGGAAATAATTTTCCATAAAACACCGGTTTTAAATAAAATATCTTTATTATGCTTCGAATTGCTTTCAGTATTTTTAGATGAAACTAAAAATTCTTTACATAAAAGTTCAATGTTATCATTTGCTAGTAATAAATTCTGAAACACAAGAATATTAAGTATTAATAAATATATATATTTCATTAAAAAATATTCTTTTAAAAAATATCTACCTAGTAATTAATGTCAAAATAAAGATTTAGCTACTCTTTATCGTTTCATTTTTTCTTTTAATATGGTCTAACCACCATTTAGCTTGCTCTTGTGTTGTTTTGTCAGACAATGCCTGATTAAATGATTCTCTAGCTTCAGCAATGTTTTCTAAGTTAAATAGCGCAATACCTAGTAGGAGATTTATCTTTGAAATAAGTGTTATATCTTCTGTTTCAAGTTCGATATTTAATACATCGACTGCTTTATTCCAGTCCTCATTCTCAATATGGAGTTGGCCTAGTCTTAGTCTAGATTCTTCATCATTGTATGAATTAATAATTTCTTTAAATACAGACTCAGCTTTTTCGCTTTCTTGAGCAAGAATCCATGCATCTACCAACATATTTAACATTTCAAGCGTACTATCAATTCTTCCAGTTGCCATTTCTCTTTCTAAAACTATTGCTGCTTTATAAGGCATCTCGAAATAAAGATAATTTTTACATAATTGTATTATCTGTTTCTTTTTTAAAAAGTCCTTAGCATAAGCAAGCTCATAAATAGCTAGCGCTTTTTTATCTTTTTCTAATCTTTGGTATATGCCAGCAAGTTGGATCCAATATTTCTTTCTAGCAGGATACTTTAGAATTATATTTTCAAGAATTACAGCTGCATTATTTAGATCTTCTGTTTCATAATATCCAGCCAATAAGAGCTCATACCAGTTTAACGGGGGAGTTTTTATTAATGGTAAAGCTTTACTTGCAAAATTAATAACTTCACCATAATTTTCTAAATAATAATATGCTGTTGCAGCTAGAATATATGCTTCAGCATTAGGATCTTTTTCTTTTGCGAACCATTTTAGAATGTACTCAATTCCTTCTTGATATCTTTCTGAATAAACAAGTAATTGAGTAACTGTGTAGTAAAGGCCATGAGTTATATTTTCTGGTAGTGCTTCATAAGATAACGCTTTTGTATAATTTTCAGCTGCTGCTTTGAAATCTCCTAGATTATTTTGTATAAAACCTATTGTTTGATAAATAACAGCAGAATCATAATCTTTAATATTTCCTGACGATATAATTTTTTCTAACTTTATTAATGCTTCTTCATTTTTTCCTTCATCCATATCTTTTTGAACTTTATTGAGAACCGAGTATGTCCCAGTTTGTAGTGAGTAATTATCTCTAGCATTTACATTGCATGAAAAAATTATTATTAGAATACTTAATATAATCTGTTTCATATTCATTTTTTTAGAGTAAACTTTATATCCTGTCTTGCTCTTTTCTCAATAGGCTGACCGTCCACCATATCAGGATTAAATTTCCATTTAGCAATTGCTCTCAATACAGCTTTATCGAAGATATTCGGTGGTTTTGCTTCAATAATTTCAGCGTCTTTTACAGACCCATCTGTAGTGATCGTAAATTCAACAGTTACTACGCCTTCAATACCACTACGAAGTGCACGCTTAGGATATGTCGGAGGTATTCTGAGTGACGGAACAACATTGCTATCAATATTAGGTTTTCCTGGCCTACCCAAGCCTCCTGCATTTCCTGAGCCATCTCCAATTTCTCCTAAATATGGTTCCCCTGCCATAGACATTGGTACATCGATCTCAGGCGTAGACAATTCAACATCCATTTGCTGCGGCCTTTCAATTTCAGGGGTTGGCATTTCTGGAGGAGGCGGGTCTTCTTCTTCAGGTGGCGGCTCAATGTCTTCAATTTTTTCTGGTGGCGGGATAGGTTTTTCTATAACACGTGTAAAATCAAGAAAGTTTCTGTCGATTAGATTTATATCAAAACCATGCTCTCTATTAACAAGCCTTTGAATAAGGATAAATATGGCAATATTTAGAATTATCGCAACAATAATTATTGATGGTATTTTTGTGTTTTCTAAAATATTTAGTTTGGGTATTTTCATAGCACTGAATTAAATGTTTTTTATTCTTCATTTGAGGCTGCTATCGAGACATTTGTAACCCCAGCTAGACGAACTTGGTCAAGGACTTCTACAGTGATTCCTGTTCTTGAATTTTGATCAGCCAATATAATTATTGTTCCTTCAGGATTTTGTGCGTGAGCACGTTCAACGTGTGAGCGTACTGCATTAAGTTCGATTTTATTGTTATCTATCCAAACTTCCCCTTCTTTACTAACAGCTATAATTACACTTCCTTGCTCTTCTCTAACAGCAGATTGCGCAGTCGGCCTATCAACATCAATACCTGATTCCTTTGTAAAAGAGGATGTAACAAGGAAAAATATTAATAAAATAAATACAGTATCAATAAGAGGAGTTAAGTCTATATTTTCGACTTCTGATTCTTGTTTTGAGTGTGTTTGTCTCATATTTTTATTCAGTTAATAGATCTTGAATTTTATTTGTTGTTTTTTCAATTGTTAAGGCATCTTTAGCCATCTTCTCTCTTGTTTTAGCTCGCTTAGTTAGATCGGCACTAAAATAGATACCAATAATAGAGGTCGCTAAACCAGCTGTTGTTGGCAACAAAGCTCTCGATATTCCTTCTGCCATTCCACGAGCGTTACCTGTGCCAAAAACGTTTAAAACTTCAAATATTGAGATCATTCCAGTTACGGTGCCTAACAACCCTAGCAAAGGAAGAATGCCAGTTAGTGTTTGTATTGGTATAAGGTTTTGTTTTAAAGCAGTTGATACTTCACTTACCAAACCATCTTTAATCTTTAGTGCATACCAAGACGAATGATCTCGTCGCTCTTGCCATTGTTTTACAATTTTATTCACTTTTCCTGGACAAACCCTATAAAGAAAATAGTATCGTTCAAGAATTAGGATCCATAAAAGTATAGATAGAAAAAAAATACTCACTAACACGGGACCGCCTTTAGTAAAGAAATCTCTCATCATTTCAATTTGGTCAAACATGTTTAGTTACCATTAATATAATTAAGGATAATTTATTCATCTTCTGGTATAAAAAATTCTGGTTCATTATTTTCTGCATCTGTTGCATTTGGCTCGTCTTTCTTTTTGACGGTTTTGAATTGAGATTGACCAAAAACTTTTTTACGATTCTCATCCGCTAATAACGCTACGTAGGCAATACTTTTTTCATCTAATATCTGAATTAGCCCGTTACTTTTTGACGATAGGTATCCATGAAAGAGTAGCAGAGGGATAGCAACCAAAAGCCCCATAACTGTCGTTACAAGTGCCTGTGATATACCGCCGGACATAACACGAGGATCGCCTGTTCCATATAATGTGATAGATTGAAATGTTTCGATGATACCAGTAACAGTTCCGAGTAATCCGAGTAGCGGTGATACAGCTGCAAGCAGCGCTATTGTCCACAGACCACGTTGAAGGATTGGCATTTCCCTAAGAATAGCTTCATCAAGCTTTAAGCCAAGAGTTTCAGCATCTGTTTCGGGATTATTTTTATATACAAGCATAATTCGACCAAGCGGATTATCACCGGGCTCACTATTTTCTAGTTGTTCCTCCACTTTTCGATTTGTTAAAAACAAGACGACTAACCTTTCAATAGCTAATAAAACACCTACAAACCCAATAATTAAAATTACATATCCAATTAAACCACCTTGTTCTATACGATTTTTAAGGTCGGGGACTTGCACTAATAGTGCTAGCATCGCGCCACGAGTTGGATCAATAGGGAATGGGTGTAACCCTGTATCTGCATTTTCAATCCCCCTAGCCATATCAAGAAAACGTTGACCTGGTTGCCTACCTGGTTCCATCAAAACGCCTGATTCTGGCAATGATCTTAAAAAACGACCTTCAGAAATGGCGTTGAAAACTCCAATACGAGTGATTTCTTGTTCTATTTCGTTTCCTGAAGCGGTTACTATTTTTCCAGAAAAGCGTACCACTTTCCCAGATTCAACCATTTCATCCATGGTTAATAGCCAGAGCTCTTCCAGCTCTTCATATGAGGGAAGTTCTTTTCTAGTTGATAATAGATTGAGTATTTTATCTCTATCAGGTTTTTGAGCTGAGACAAGTGATGTATCAATTATAGAGTCAAGCTCGCCCGCTATTTGTTTAACAATTCCATCGAGTTCGCCAAGGGTGCCCATTTTTTCATCTAATATTTCTTTTTGTTTTTTTATCTCAATGTCATAACTTTCATATGTTGCTTTTAATGATTCACTTCGATCTTCTTCTTCTTTGAGTTTTTTTACTGCAACATCCAATAGTTTCTTTTGTTTACTATGGGCATTTTTAAATCTTGACTCCCTTTGTAAAAGTTCTTCTTTTTCTAACGTCCGCTCTTTTTTTACTTGTTCTAGTAATTCATCTAAATTGCTAGGTTCTTCTGCATATAGTGAAGATACGAAGAGACTAAAACCCAATAATATTGTCAATCTATTCATAACTTTTCCCTACAGCAGTAATAGGAAGTTTTATTAATTCAGGCGGCGCTTGTTTTTTTGCTATTAATAGACCCTGCTTAATTGAACGATTATATTCTGAGGGTAGTTTTCTCCAAGCTTTAGAGTGTTTATTCCATATACCACTGAGCTCTCCATCAGATGTTTGAAATGTCATTAGAAGTCTACCCACACGCAATATTTCTACAGTAAATTCCTGACCATCGACCATAATAGTATCGTTGTATGCTTCAATTGTTCGGCCATATTCAATTTCTATTTGATAAGCTTCCATTACTCGACGATATTTATCTGGCAGGGTGATGTCAGGAAAATTTACAATTTGTTTTAGTGTAGAAATACGTTGACGTCTTTCATCCAGAAGGAATGGAAGATCAAGACGTACAAATTTTTCAAGGGTTGCTATCATTTTATTTATAAATGGAACAATACTTCGTCTAGTTTCTTCAGCATTTTCTAATTGTCGTTGTATAGAACTAAGAGAGATTTTTTGTTGCTTCACTAATTTTGATAATTGTTGGTTATAGGCACTAAGGCTGTCTGTTTTACGTATCGCATTTCTGTATTCTTGCACCATGTCTCTTGTTTCGTCTGTCAATTGATCGATCGTATTCTGTGATTTTACAGCTTCTTTTTGGGCTTCAATTTTGGTTTCGACTGCTTCTCCAAGCGTTTTTTCTGCATCTATTTCCTTAGTTAAATCCTTATTTTCAGTTGTATTTAAAGCGTTTTCTGTTGTTTTCGTTGCCGTGTTTTCACTCTCCGGGGAATTTGGAGTCTTGGTATTATCTGAATCTGATAATGTTTCAGATTTAGTACTATCTTCTTGAATAATCGACTCTGTTGATTTTGGTCCTGCATGCACAATGGATATCAGCATAAAACTGAAAAAGAGTTGATTTAAAAAATATTTAGCATTTTTTTTCATTAGGAATTTTTCCCTGTTCTTTATATAGTTCTGATTGAATAGGTGATATTGTAAATTAACAAGTAAGTTTTTACATAGAAATTTTAATATATTTTATTGAAATTCATCATATTTCTATGACAATGAGTTAGACTTTGTACCGATAAAATTGATTATTAGAGGTGAAATAGTTTTATGAGCCTTAGAGCCAGGCTTAATATCATAATAACTACATTATTGCTCATTTTATTTTTGTGCA
>CAZJED010000001.1:71662-77436 GCA_964544965.1 uncultured Enterobacteriaceae bacterium | reverse complement strand
TTAAAGTAGGTTTTAGTATTGAGTTTGATCATCCTGTTTTTAATCATAATAATTGCCATGCAGAAATTGATTTTTCAACAACATCATTTGTTAAAGAAGTTAGTCGAGCGCGTACTTTTGGTTTTATGCGTGACGTTGAAGCATTACGTGAAAGAAATTTAGCGCTGGGGGGAACTTTGGATAATGCTGTAGTGGTCGATGATTATAGGATACTGAATGAAGATGGTCTAAGATATGCTGATGAGTGCGTTAAACATAAAATACTAGATGCTATAGGCGATTTGTATTTATTGGGGCATAGTTTAATAGGGACTTTTCAAGGGCATAAGTCTGGGCATGCATTGAACAATACTTTGATAAGAGAATTATTGATAAATAAGAATGCGTGGGAGATTGTCAGTTTCGAATCTGAATACAAGGCACCGATTTCATTTATGCAAACGATTTCAGCTAATTAATTTTTTACTTTAATTCTAACTGTTTTTATTAATGTTAAATTTAGTTGATTATTCATTACATCTAATATTTTTGGGATATTATAGCGAAGACGAGTTGCCCATGATGATGAATCAGTAACAATTGTAGCGACATCTTTTTCTATATTGGAAAGTTGAAAATGGTTTTGAATGTCTAAATTAAGAATTTTTTTTAGTTTTAGATCGGTTTTTTCGAGGAAAATAGCTTTTTTGTACAGATTTGAGATTGTTGACTGTTCATTAAGTAGTATAGAACTGATATGCTGAGACTTGTCCATTTTGTGATTTATTTTGTAACTAATATAATGTGTTGATGTTAGGCTTAGATTATATATGCAATTATTCTTAATAACAAAATCGAAAAATAAAAGTCTTTCATTTAGTCTAGGTCCGACTAGTCTATGTGTTTGTTTGACCATAGCTGTAGTTTCTGGTTTTGGGATTTTCAACGCTGGTGTTAATTATATGATGGATTCAACCCGAGGTTCTTTCAAAACTTTGTATGCCCAAACCGCACCAGTTTGGAGTAAAGAAATAGAAGTACAGCAAAGAACATTAAATGAGTTACAGAAAAACGCCGAGAACGGTCTCGATGCTTTGGCAACTAAATTGAGTAAATTGCAGACTCGGGTTATGCGTTTGGACGCACTAGGTTCCCGCTTAGCGGATTTTGTTGATTTTAATGACATTGATTTTGATATTTCGGTATCACCGGGTTTAGGAGGCCGAGAACCAAAAGACCCGCTTGTTTCAATGCAAGTTGAAGATTTTGTTGCTGCACTTGAGGAGTTAAATTACAAGATACAAGATCGCGCAGAGAAATTAGCCGCTATGGAATCGATGCTTATTGACAGAACTATACAAAATCAAATTCCATCTGGATTCCCAACAGAAGATGGCTGGATTTCTTCAACTTATGGAAGAAGGCTTGATCCAATTTCTGGGAAAATGCAATTTCATGAGGGAGTGGATTTTGCGGGTAGAGCTGGCTCATCCATAGAAGCTGTTGCTTCAGGATTAGTGACATGGTCGGGTTATCGTTATGGATATGGGAATATGGTCGAAATAAATCATGGCAATGGCTATCAGACACGTTATGCACATCACAAAAAAAATCTTGTTGTCGTTGGTCAAAAAGTTGATAAAGGCCAAGTTATTGCTCTTATGGGAGATACGGGCAGAGCAACAGGACCTCATGTACACTTTGAAGTTGTTAAAAATGGTACATCAATTAATCCAATACAATATACCTCTTCGAAAAAGTAACTTTCTTTAATAACTTACCAATTGTAATTTTTTTGGCATAAAATTGTTTAATAATTTTATGCAATGAAAAGAATAGAGTAATTATGATTATAAAACTTTTAAGAAAATTATTTGGAAGTCGAAATGATCGTGTTATCAGACGATTAAGTAAGGCAGTAAAAAAAATAAATTTACTTGAAGATGATTTCAAATTATTAGATGAAATTGATTTTCCTAACAAAACTAATGAACTAAGGGAGAGAGTTCATCAAGGAGAAAGTCTTGATGATATATTGCCCGAGGCATTTGCTTTGGTCAGAGAGTCTGGAAGACGCGTTCTAAATATGCGCCACTTTGATGTTCAGCTAATTGGTGGCATGGTTTTGCATAATGGAAATATAGCCGAAATGAGAACCGGAGAAGGAAAAACTTTGGTTGCAACTCTAGCTGCTTATTTAAATTCTTTATCCGGTTCCGGTGTTCATATTATTACTGTTAATGATTATTTAGCAAAGCGTGATGCTGAGTGGATGGGAAAATTGTATAAATATCTTGGATTAAGTACTGGCGTTATCATATCAGGACTATCAATGGAGGAAAGAAAAGCAGCATATTTGTGTGATATAACTTATGGAACAAATAATGAATTTGGTTTTGATTATTTGCGCGACAATATGGCATTTAGTCTCGATGGAAAAGTTCAAAAGAAATTAAATTTTGCAATTGTTGATGAAGTGGATTCGATTTTAATTGATGAAGCAAGAACACCACTGATTATTTCTGGCGCGGTTGATGATAAGTCAGAATTATACATAAAGATAAATGAGTTAATTCCATTATTAGTAATTCAACACGATGAAGATGGGCCTGGTGATTTCACTTTAGATGAAAAATCAAAACAGGCATATTTCACTGAAGCCGGGCATGATCATATTGAGAAACTTCTAAGAGAGAAAAGTATTATTAAAGAAGATCAAGGGTTATATGATCCGGTAAATATGGGGGTTCTTCATCATTTAAATGCGGCTCTTAGAGCTCATCACCTATTTAATAATGACGTTGATTATATTGTAAAAGATAATCAGATTTTAATTGTCGATGAGTTTACCGGGAGAACTATGCCAGGCCGACGTTGGTCTGATGGGTTGCATCAAGCAATAGAAGCAAAAGAAAATGTGCCAATACAGAGCGAAAATCAAACACTCGCTTCAATAACGTATCAAAATTATTTTCGTTTGTACTCCAAATTATCGGGAATGACAGGAACTGCTGATACAGAAGCTTATGAGTTTCAAACTATATATGGACTTGAGGTCATTGTAATTCCAACTCATATGGAAATGATTAGAGATGACCAAAGTGATGTTATATTTTTAACTGGAAAAGAAAAATTTGAGGCAATAATTGAAGATATAAAAAGCTGTCAGTCTAAGGAGCAGCCCGTTTTAGTTGGGACAGCATCTATTGAAGTATCTGAATATTTGTCTAATTTATTGAATAAAAATAATATCAAACACCAGGTTTTAAATGCAAAATTTCATGAGAAAGAAGCCGATATCATTGCTCAAGCAGGAAGTCTTGGCGCGGTTACCATAGCAACAAATATGGCCGGAAGAGGGACAGATATTGTACTTGGCGGCAATTATGAGGCAGAAATAAAAGCACTTGATAATCCTTCTAATGAAAAAATAAACGTCCTTAGACAAGACTGGGAGCAACGTCATAAAAAGGTTGTTGAAAGAGGTGGATTGCATATCGTTGGAACTGAAAGACATGAATCAAGACGTATCGATAATCAACTTCGTGGTCGCTCAGGTCGTCAGGGTGATCCGGGTTCAAGCAGGTTCTATCTTTCACTTGAAGATAATTTAATGCGTATTTTTGCAAATGATTGGGTTTCCTCAACAATGGAGAAACTTGGCATGGGTGAAGGTGAGGCAATTGAATCAAGATTAGTTACTCGAGCAATAGAAAATGCTCAACGAAAAGTCGAGGCTCATAATTTTGATATACGTAAACATTTACTTGATTTTGATGATGTAGCAAATGACCAAAGAAAAGTTATTTATCAGCAGAGGGAAGATTTACTTAATAGCGAAAATGTTTTTGAAGAAGTTGAATTAATGCGTTTCGACGTTTTTGAGGCACTTATAGACAACTACATACCTCGTGAAAGCATGCAAGAAATGTGGAATATAAATAGTTTAGAGGAAGTATTGCAAAATGAATTTGGAATTATGATTAATTTAAAATCTTGGTTAGCACAGGACGAGTCACTACATGAAGAAACATTAAGAAAAGAGATTCACGATGAGACAGATAAAATATATAAAGAAAAAGAAAAGGATATAACAGCGGAATTAATGAGGCGAATAGAGAAACAAGTTATGTTAGATGTTTTAGACAGGCATTGGAAGGAGAATTTAGTGAACATGGATCATCTGAGACAGGGTATTGGTCTCAGAAGTTTTGCAGCAAAAAATCCAAAACAAGAATATAAACGAGAGTCTTTTGATTTGTTTCTACAGATGCTAGAGAATATCAAACACGATGTTATTGTTTTTTTATATAGAGTTAGCATAAGAACAGAAGAAGATATTAAACTGGTTGAAGAAAAAGAAAATAAACAAAAGATGAATTACAGACATCCTTCTTTTTCAGATAATATTAATAATAACCAGAATGAGGCTTCTTCTGAACAGCCTTTTGTTAGAAATAAACCAAAAATAGGGCGCAATGAACCATGTCCTTGTGGCTCTGGGAAAAAGTATAAGCAATGTCATGGAAGATTAACTTAGTAGTATATAATTACTGTTAATTATTTTATTTAATAAGAGGAATTTTTGAAATGTCAGTAGGATTAGAGCATCCTAAAAAACTGTTAAAAATAAGCGGTATTCGGCTTTCAGCAAGTTCTGCAGAAATTTACAGCAAAAAAAGGAACGATATCGCGTTAATAGAGATCAGCCCCGGCAGTGTTACATCAGCAGCATTCACTAAAAATTATTTCTGCGCAGCACCTGTTCAGATTTCAAAAAATAATTTAAAAAATTCTGAACCATATTTTTGTTTAATTAATGCGGGTAACGCTAATGCTGGAACAGGTCAATCTGGGATAGAAAATTCTCAAGCCACTTGCAAAGCTTTGGCAAAGATTACTAATCGCAAAGAACATGAAGTGCTTCCTTTTTCGACAGGCGTAATCGGAGAAGATCTTCCAGTCAAAAAAATAAATAAAACACTTCCTGATTTAGTTAGAAATTTATCTGAGGATTCTTGGCTTGAAGTCGCAAAGTCAATTATGACAACTGACACGATACCCAAGGCTGTTTCTAGAGAGATAAAAATCTCAAATTCGATTGTTAGTATTACCGGTATAGCTAAAGGATCTGGGATGATAAAACCAGATATGGCAACTATGCTGTCATTTATAGCAACTGATGCAAATCTAACAAAGGATTGTTTGGATAAGATTAAAGATAATGCACTTAAAAAAAGCTTTAATAGGATTACAGTTGATAGTGATACATCAACTAACGATTCTTTTCTTCTAATCGCAACATGTAAAGCAGAAAATCCAGAAATAAATGAAAAAAATAGCAAAGAATTTGAAATTATAGAAAACGAAATTATAGAAGTGTGTCGTGAATTGGCTCAAGCCATTGTTCGTGATGGAGAGGGGGCAACAAAATTTATTAGAATTCAAGTTTTTGATGGCCAAGATTCATCGGAATGTCTTTCGGTTGCGTATAAAATTGCCGAGTCACCTCTGGTAAAAACTGCATTTACTGCCTCTGATCCAAATTGGGGAAGAATATTAGCCGCAATAGGTAATTCTAAAATAAGTAGTCTAGATATTAGTAAAGTTAATATTTATATTGAAAACATATGTGTGGTAGAAAATGGAGAAAGATCAAAAACGTATACTGAGGAAAATGGCAAGAAGGTGATGGAGCAGGATGAAATAACTTTGAGAATTAGTCTCAAACGAGGTTCGTGTAATGAAGAGATATGGACCACGGATTTATCTTATGAATACATAAAAATTAATGC
>CAZJED010000001.1:67617-71562 GCA_964544965.1 uncultured Enterobacteriaceae bacterium | reverse complement strand
ACGATTATTCAGAGAAAAAAGTATTACTCGATGTTTGGGAAATAGATGAATGGAAAGGTGAGCCTGCTAGTCTAGAAGACCAAGAAATGATCTGGTTAGAAAAGAATAATTTGTTTAAATATGAATTCCCAGAAGCTGATAAACGCATAATTAAAACACTTCATTTGCCAGATATCTATGGTATCAGTGAAGAATCTTATAAAGATTACACTTATTTATTTTCTACAGCCAGAAATTATTTTAACTCCGGGTTAAAAATATTTCAGTTAAGATTACAGCTTGAGGCGAACAATATATCAAAAAAAAATGTAGAACAATTACATAAGGAGGCAAAAAAAAATAATTCAATGCTAATTCTCAATGGCGTTCCTTCCGATGTTGATCTATATGCGATTGACGGCATACATCTTAAGTCAAAAGAGCTTATGAAATATGATAGCAGGCCAATTAGTGAAGACTACATGTTAGGAGCATCATGCCATAATGAAGCAGAGCTTGAACAGGCGAGAAAGCTGTGTGTTAATTATGTTTTTATATCACCTGTTTTAGCTACAAGGAGCCATCCTAATAAAATCCCTCTAGGCTGGAGTAATTTCCAGCAACTAGTAAAGAAAGCTAGTTTCCCAGTCTACGCGCTTGGAGGTATGTCGCTGGTCGATTTAAAGAAAGCAAAAGAAAATGGTGCGCATGGTGTTGCAATGATAAGTTGTATTAAGGACTTAACATTATCAGAGAGGATTTAGAATCTTCAATATATTTTTATTATAATGTTTGGAATGATTTTATAAAATACAACAATGAAGTTCAAAGTGAACATCATTATGCGTTTGAGTGGGTTTTACATTGGTATCAAGTTCCTCCATGAATCTTATGCTGAATCTATGTTTTACACCGCTTATATCGGGATAGTAAGGGCTAACAGAATTCATGATTACCCGAATTAATTGGCACTGCATATTTGTTCCTATTTGTTTATGATAAAACCCTGACTCCGCATTTTCATAAGTTGGGTTTCTAGATTTTCTGATATTTTCTAGCAGTATAAGGCTAGTCTCTTTTATTGGAATAAGGTCAGATGACCAGTCAGTTAAATCCTGCCTTCTTTTAGACTCCGATTTTTTAAGCCAATAGTTTAGTCTAGGTAAATCAAAATTACAGGAACCTCCAGGAATATTTATTCTTTGGCTAAAAATTCTTATCAACTCATTATTTCTTATATTTTCACCTGGGCGGTACGATTGATCTTGCAGATTTTTTAGTTGTTCATTAATTACATTACATACCATATTTAATCTATCTACATCGACTTCATTATTGTTATTTAATATATTGAATATATCCAATTGTCTTTTTAGTTCCTTAATAATTTCATTTTTTATATCTGAGCGTATTAAAAGATCGCTAATACTGAGCAATGCTTCTATTACTGTCCTACAATTATATTCAGTATCATCCTTTAAATGGTTTTCAATAATATTATAAAGATGTTCTATACGTAATAGACTTCTTACACGTTCATTCATAGGATGTTCATATATTATGTTTTTATTAATTTCTTGATCCATAATAATCACTACTTATGTTTTTCGTTGCTTAGCACTAAATATTTTTCATGTAAAATCTTAATAGAATTATCAAGATTTATAATTTCAGAGTCATTCACAATAACGTCATCTGCATATTTTAATCGTTCCTCTCGTGTTGCCTGTGTTCTTATTATTTTTCTTAATAATTCAGGCGATATTTTATCCCTTTTTACGACTCTTTCTAATTGTAAGTTTTCAGGCGTATCAACTAATAATATTCTATCAAATCGACGAGTTGATTTTGTTTCGATGAGGAGTGGGATAATAACGATACTATACGGATAATTAATGAGTGATATTTCTGAATTAATATTCTTAAAAATAACAGGATGTAATATATTTTCTAGTTTAATTCTAGCTATATCATCATCAAAAACAATTTCGCGTAATCTGCAACGATTTATTGCCCCCTCTTTAGTAAGTATTTTCTCTCCAAATTCTTCTACGATTTTGCTAAAACAAGTTCCAGTAGGCGAAATAATATCTTTTGAAATCTTATCTGAATCAATAACAGGAACGTTCCGGTTTTCAAATAATGAAGCAACGACGGATTTGCCAGAACCAATACCTCCAGTTAGTGCTATTGTGAGCGTCGAACTCATTTCACATTACTGCATTTAGATAAACAGATATTATATATGGTCCCAATATCATGGATATCCAACCAGCAAATGCCAAATATGGTCCAAATGGAATTCCTTTGTTTTTATCGTAAGATTTATTAATTATAAGAAAAGTCGCAACAAGAATAGCAGTTATGGAAGACAGGATTATGATGGGAGCAAGGTTCTGCCATCCGAACCATGCTCCAAAAACGGCAAGTAGTTTGAAGTCACCATGACCCATACCAATTTTCCCGGTAATTAATTTAAAAACAAAATAAACGATCCACAAAATACCATAACCAAATACGGCGCCAAGGATACTGGAGTTAATATCAGTGAAAATATTGAAAATATTTAAAACAATTCCAAGCCACAATAGAGGTAGAGTTATATCGTCAGGTAAATATCTAGTGTCCAAATCTATTACACTTAGCACAATAAGCGCCCAAGTTAAGCATATAGCAAAAAAAGCTTGTATTGAAACACCAAAAAAATGGGCAACAATACATACAGATACGGCACTAGCAAATTCAATTATAGGATAACGTAAAGAAATTTTCTCTTTACAGTTGCTGCATTTTCCCTTCAAAAATAAATAGCTCAGTAGAGGGATATTCTCTATTATTTTTATTTTTTGTTTACAGAATGGGCAGTGAGAAGAGGGTGTAATTAAATTGAATTGTTCTTTTTGTTTGGTATCTTCAGGGTTAACGTCAAGCAAATTGCAGCATTCTTCACGCCAATCTCTTTCAATCATTCTGGGCAATCTAATAATTACTACATTTAAAAAACTACCTACAGCAAGACCTATTAAAAAAATTAAAAATAAATAAAAAATAGACTGAGTTTGAAGAAATTCAACGAATATATGCACAGGTAGTTTCTACAGTTTAATTTTTCACCAAGTTGTAAGTTACTAGCGAAAATAACATGTAAATATTAATATCAACTAGTATAGTATTTCTATACAACCGCACCCATCTTAAATATTGGTAGATACATACCCACAACAATGCCGCCGATAACAACACCTAAGAAAGCCATAATCATTGGCTCTAGCAGACTTGTCAAAGCTTCAACTGCATCATCAACTTCTTGCTCATACCAGTCAGCAACTTTGCCAAGCATTGTATCAATTGCCCCTGATTCTTCACCAATGGCAACCATTTGTACTACCATATTTGGGAATAGACCACAATCGCGCATTGATGCCTGAAGTTGTGTTCCTGTTGAAATTTCATCTTTCATTTTCATCGTGGCATCATAAAAAACAATATTACCACAGGCTCCTGCAACTGAAGTCATTGCTTCAACTAGAGGAGTACCCGCAGCAAACATAGTTTCCAATGTGCGTGCAAATCTTGCGATTGCCGATTTTTCCATTAATTCACCAATTACAGGAAGTTTGAGTATGGCACGATCAAGAAAGTGTTGTGCCGCAATCGAACGTTTTTTGAATTCAAGTAATCCATATACAGTTCCTCCTAGAATGCCAAATATCAACCACCACCATTTGACAAAGAAATCAGATGCATCTATTAGGAATTGCGTTAATCCTGGCAAATCTGCGCCAAAACTGCCAAACAATTCTGAAAATTGTGGGATTACAAATATCATCAAAATACTTACAACTATTATTGCGGCAACAATTACCGCGGCTGGATAAAAGAGTGCAGACTTAATTTTTGATTTTAATGCTTCCGTCTTTTCCAAGTACGTCGCTAATTTATGCAAAATGGCTTCTAGAATACCAG
>CAZJED010000001.1:57861-67607 GCA_964544965.1 uncultured Enterobacteriaceae bacterium | reverse complement strand
AAAGTGGATGTTTTTTTAATGCATCAGCTAGATTATTACCGGATTCAACATCGCATTTTATAGCTAAGATTAATGATTGCATTCCCGCGTTTTCATGGCCACGACCGGTTATTTCGAACGATTGCACCAGCGGCACCCCAGAAGACATCATTGTTGCTAGTTGGCGACTCCAAACACAGATATCTTTTGGTTCGACTTTCGATTTACCAGAACCGAAAAGAGGCTTTGGTTTCTTTTTAACTTTTGTAGGATTAATTTTTTGTCGTCTGAGTATCGCTTTGACAAGTGCTTCACTTTGTCCGCTAATCTCTCCTTTTACTTTTTTCCCAGCGGCATCCTTACCTTCCCAGATAAACATTACACTTGTTTTTATTTTAGCCATTTTTATTTACTCTACTGTTACGCGGTTTACTTCCGCTAGACTCGTAATTCCACCGGCTACTTTTTGTAAGCCCGATCTCCTGATGTCCCAAACACCTTCTTTTGCTGCCTGATCGGCTAATACTACCGCATTAGCTTCTTCTATAATTAACCGTTTCATATCATCTGATATGGGCATAACTTGATAAATACCAGCACGACCCTTATAACCCGGGTTATCTTCAGTTTCTTCACCGGGGCCATAAAGGTGAAGCCCTTCTTTTATCATTTCCTCAGGAAAATCTTCTTTTCTAAGCGCATCATCTGGCATTTCAATTTCTACCCGATTATCTGGGTTGAGTCGACGGAGTAATCTTTGGGCAGTAATGAGGTTAATGCTCGTTGCAACCGCAAATGATTGTACACCCATATCCTGTAAACGAGTTAATGTTTGGGGTCCGTCGTTTGTATGTAGTGTTGACATTACCATGTGTCCTGTTTGCGCTGCCTTTACAGCAATCCCTCCAGTTGTTATATCTCGTATTTCACCAACAAGAATAATATCCGGGTCTTGTCTTAGGAAGGCTTTCAGTGCTTTTGGAAAATCCATACCTGTTTTTTCATCGATCTGAACTTGATTAACGCCTGGTAAATTAATTTCCACGGGATCTTCAGCGGTTGAAATATTTATATCCGGTTCATTTAAAATATTAATCCCAGTATACAAAGAAACTGTTTTACCCGAACCGGTAGGTCCTGTAACTAAAAACATTCCATAAGGCTTTGCTAGATTTGATAAAAATAATTTTTTTTGATGGTCTTCATACCCAAGCTGATCAATTTGTAGGGCAGCAGCATCAGAATCTAAAATACGTAAAACAGCTTTTTCGCCAAATAGTGTCGGACAAGTACTAACACGAAAATCAATTGATTTTGATTTCGAGATTTTTAATTTTATGCGGCCATCTTGAGGTACTCTTCGTTCAGACACATCTAAGCGTGACATAACTTTTATTCGTGCCGCAATTTTTCCCGATAAACTCATTGGTGGTTTTGCTACTTCAGCAAGGACACCATCTACACGAAAACGTACTCGATACATTTTTTCGTAAGGTTCAAAATGAAGGTCTGAAGCCCCCTTTTTAATAGCATCTAGAAGGCATTTGTTAACAAAACGTACGACAGGTGCGTCATCAACTTCCGAATCATCTTGTTCCGGTGGGCCATCCTCTGCAACTTCAAGATCATCTAGATTATCAAATTCGGTATCATCCATATCACCAAGACCGCCATCAGCATCCTCAAGAACTTTTTCTATGCTTTTGCCTAATTTGTCAGCCTCAGCAACGACAGCCTGGGCATTTAGAGATGTTGCAAATTTAATTTCATCAAGAGCTTGAATGTTTGTTGGGTCAGAAACAGCTACTGACAGACGATTTCCGCGTTTAAAAATTGGCAGTACCCCATGTTTTTTTATTAACTCTGGATTTACAAGTTTTACAACTTCGGGGTCGATATCTATTAAATCTATGGAGACAATTGACATACCGAATTCTTTGGCAGAAGCGGATGCAATCGTTGAGCTAGGAACCAAATTCTCATCTATTACGAGGTTCACAAACGGAATTTTCTTTTTTTGTGATTTTTTAAACAGTTCCACTGCTTTTTCCTGTTCAATATGACCCCCTCGCACTAAGGTACGCGCAAGACCACTAAGCGCTATGGTTTTTTCTTGTGTAGCCATATTTTAGATTTCTTCAACATATTCATTAAATCATTATTCTAAATATAGATTATATGAGAGAAATAACCAACTTTAAATTATCAGGAAAGTAGTGAAAAAGGACTAAAAATTCTAGTAATTTCAGAATTTTCTATGAAAAGAGTCAATTATCCGGCGATATCTAGTATAGATTTGATAATTTCAATTATAGTACCTTTCAAGCCTGTTCTATTTGCGTCCCAGAGCCAAATCTCCGTACCAAAATTTGTCTGCTATTGGCGAATCAGGTTTTTATCCTAAAATTGTACGCTTTAACGGTCGTACCTCATTAACTAATCCAAATCATCGTGGCGTTTCGTCCTGTATTTCCATCACGGCGATATGAAAAGAATAAGTTATTCAATTCATATGTGCATAGACCACAACCATAGATTTTTTTAACCCCCGATTCTGTAAGTACTGTTTTTACAATATTATTTAAACAACATGACCATTTCTGATTATTATTTTTCTCGAATGAGCTTTCTAATGAATTTGAGTAGCGTAAAAAATTAGAATATACATCCCGATCAATTTCGTAGTATTTTTTACTTATACATGGGCCAATCCAGACGAATATTGATTCAGGGCAATCAAATATTTTTATGGCATTTTCAATAATTCCCATACAAATCCCCTTCCAGCCGGCATGAATAGCCGCAACTTTTGTTCCCTCATTATTACAAAATAAGATCGGGACACAGTCAGCTGTTGTAACAACACAAACTTTATTTTTTGTTGTTGTGCAACTTCCATCGGCGTTTAAGTCTTCTGGTGTTTTATTTATTAAAAGAATTTTTTTACTATGCTTTTGTTTAAGCCAAACAGGCTCTGTGGTAATACCTAAATTATTTAAGATCTTACCCCGATTTTTTTTAACTTTTTTTGGGTCATCTCCAACATTAAGTGATAGGTTAGATTCGTTATATGGTGGGTCACTATATCCACCAGTTCTTATCGAAGTTCCAGCTTTTATATTATTTGGCGCAGACCAATCAGCTTTTATCCAAAAATTTTCTATTTTTTTAGTCATTTATTTCTAAAGTTTTTATTAATGTTTTCATATCATCAGGCAACTCCGCTTTATAGCTTACGATTTTCTTTTTTGACGGATGTATAAATTCAAGATTATGTGCATGTAAGGCTTGGCGTCTGAAACTTTTTATGTCCTCACGCAAAGAAGCGCAAATTCCTTTTCTTATAAAAGTATTTTTACCGTAAAGAGGATCGCCAATTATAGGATGTTTTATACTATTCATATGTACCCTAATTTGATGCGTTCTTCCTGTACCGAGCTGTATATCAAGATAAGTATAATGCTGATATTTTTTTATTATCTTGTAGTGAGTTGTTGCTAATTTACCTTTGTTGTTGATAGCCATTTTTGTTCTATACGTCGGGTGTCTGCCTATTCTGTTTTCGATTTTTCCACCAGCAACTAGTTGCCCACAAATTATGGCCCTGTAATTTCGTTTAATATTTCTTTTCTGAAGTTCTTCTACTAAAAAAGCATGTGATTCAATTGTTCGTGCTATAACCATAATACCAGTTGTGTCTTTATCTAATCGATGAATTATTCCTGCACGAGGTAAGTTTTTAAGTTTCTTGTCGAAGTTTAATAAAGCATTTACGAGCGTGTGGGAAGGGTTCCCTGCGCCAGGGTGTACTACCAAACCCGCTTGTTTATTTATTACAATAATTTCATTGTCTTCATATATTATATTAAGCTCTATTGATTCTGCTTGATCTGTAACAATGCTTCTAAACGTTGTATTTATTTTAATAACATCGCCATAGTTGACTGTGTCGCGTTGCTTATAATTTAAATCATTAACTGCCACTTCTCCTGCTTTAATCCACGATTGAATTTTTGAACGGGAGTATTTAGGAAATAATTTTGAAAGAACTAGATCAAGACGTTTATTCTCAAGTTCTTTAGGCACAACGGTTTCTAATTCAATCTTTTCCATAATTTTTGAGACTTTGCTCTTGATCTAGTATTAGGTTAACCTAGATATTATGCGTAATTTGGTACTTTTTTTAGTTATTTTTTCGTTAAATGGATGTTCTTATTTTGACGAAAAGGAAGACCATACAAAAAAATGGAATGCCGATCGTCTTTACGCTGAAGCAAAAGGCAATTTGGATGCTGGAAACTATCCCCAGGCAGTCGAATTTTATCAGAGATTAGAAGCTAGATATCCATTCGGGAAACACGCACAACAGGCACTTTTGGATTTAGCGTATGGTTATTATAAAAGTGAAGAGCACGATGCCTCGATTGGAGCCTGCAATCGTTTTATTAAGTTATATCCACAAAATCTTCATGTTGATTACGCATACTATTTGAAGGGTTTAGCAAATTTTAATAAAGGAAAAGCCAGTCTACATAGATTTATCCCGAACGAAATTTCTGATGAATCACAAAGAGATCCGGGCGCAGCATTCGAGTCATTCCAAAATTTCTCTGAGCTAATTAAAAGATTTCCTGATAGCGAGTATATTGAGGATGCGGAGCAACGCATGCGCCATTTAAGAAACAATCTTGCTGAGAACGAAATTCATATAGCAAATTATTATATGCGCAGAGGTGCATTTATTGCGGCAGCAAATAGAGCAAGATATGTTATTGAGAACTATGATCGTACTCCAGTTATGCCGGAAGCATTAGTTATTATAGCTAAAGCCTACCGCGTTTTGGAAATGGACGATTTAGCAAATGATGCTTTAAGAGTATTAGAAATGAATTATCCAAATCATCCCGGGATTTATGAGATTGAAGAACTAGAAGTTAAATAATTTATTTTTTTTCAATGTAACCCGAACTAATAGGATATCTTCTATCTTTTCCAAATGCTTTTTTGGTTATTTTTACACCTGGAGCAGCCTGTCTACGTTTGTATTCGTTTTTGTCAACAAGATTAACAATTTTATAAACAGTTTCTTCATCAAAACCATTTTTAATGATTTCTTCGGGACGTTTATCAAACTCAATATATTGTTCAAGTATTGGATCAAGTATTTCGTAATCAGGGAGGGTATCTTGATCTAATTGATTATCACGTAATTCTGCAGTCGGTGGCCTATTGATTATATTTTCAGGGATAACTTTTTTATTCTGGTTACGCCATTTTGCAAGTTGGTAAACTAATGTTTTCCAAATATCCTTTAGCGGTGAATAGCCACCTGCCATATCACCATACAATGTTGCATAACCAACGGACATTTCGCTTTTATTTCCAGTTGTTAAAACTAGTTTGTTGTATTTATTTGATATAGCCATTAATAATATACCCCTACTACGTGCCTGAACGTTTTCTTCAGTTGTATCTACTGGCGATTTTTTAAAAATGGGTTTAAGTGCTTGAAGAAAAGCAGTAAATGGCGGTTCAATAGAAATAATTTCATATGAAACTTTCAGTTTTTTTGCCAGTGCACAAGCATCATCTATACTCATTTTTGCGGTGTAGCGTGATGGCATAATCAAAACTTCTACATTTTCTGGACCTAATGCATCTACTGCAATACAAAGTGTAAGTGCAGAATCAATACCTCCGGATAGCCCGATAATTACACCTTGAAAATTATTCTTTTTAACATAGTCTTTTACGCCTATAACAAGTCCATTATAAATACTTTCTTCTTTAGTGAAATTTAAATTAGTTTCTTCCTTTGTATTACTATTAATTTTTGTTTGTTCAGTGTTTATGCAAGCACTATATAAACCTTCTTTGAATTCCGGAGCACGAAATATAACATCTCCGTTTTTATTAAATATCATGGAGTTTCCATCAAAAATTAATTCATCTTGCCCTCCTATCAAATTGACATAGACAACATACATATCAGACTCAGACGCTCTTTTTGAAATTATTTTTTCTCGCTCACTATTTTTATTTTTATCATAAGGAGAAGCATTTATATTAAATAATATTTTTGCATTAGCAGCAGCAGCATCTGCTATTGGTTTTGAAACCCATATATCTTCACAAATACTTAGTGCTGCAGTTACCCCGTTTATTTCAAATAAGCACGTTTCATTTCCAGGTAAAAAATATCGCTTTTCATCAAATACACCATAATTCGGTAAGCATTGTTTGCAATAAGTCTTTTCTATTTCTCCGTTATATATAAGACTGCAGGCATTATAAAGCTTCTCATCTTTTCTTAATGGATAACCTAAAATAACTTGAATATTTTTAGTTTCTGACTTTATTTTTTCTAATGCAATGTCAATAGAATTATTGAATGCGGGCCTTAATAATAAATCTTCTGGCGGGTATGAGCTAACACTCAGTTCTGGAAATATTATGATATCAGCGTGGTATTCTTCGTTTCCCTTTTTTATCGCCTTAATTATTTTTTTAGTATTATTTTCAATATCACCAACGGTGAAGTTGAGTTGACCGATAATTATATGAATGTCGCTATTTGCCATAATCTATGTTTGAATTTTTTTTAGAAACAAATTAATTACAATTTTTTTGTCTTATTATAGTACTTTTTTAGCGGCCACCCCTCCCCATAGTTTTGAGTATTTAAGTTGGGAAAAAGAGCTATTTTCAGGTCATTTTTTGACAAAAATTTAGTCTGAGCATCGTTATAGCAAAATATCCTAATTATTAATTTGTGCGTAGATGTAAACTTTTTTAAGAAGCGAAAGGGTTAATCCATTAAATTATTATTAAAATCATATACTTATAAAAATACTCAGAAAATATTGTTTTGAAAAAAAGAGGTATAAACATGGTTTTCCCCTGACTTCTTGGCAGGTATTTTGGTTAATTTTTTAGTTATTAGTGGTGTATATTTTGTTGCTTTTCTCCATTTCACACCTATAATTTAGACCTCTTAAGAGTTTAGATATTTAACGTTAAAATACGAGAATTAAAACAGACAGATTTCTTCGAAGGAGAGGTAGGGTATGAAAAATCAACAAGGTTTTACACTAATAGAATTGATGATCGTGGTGGCAATTATCGGTATTTTAGCTGCTGTTGCGATTCCATCATACAATGATTATACAGCACGCGCGCAGGTGACTGAGGCTGTAAACTTAACGGGTGGTATGAAGACTTGTATCGCAGAAGGTATTTCCGATAGGGGCGCAGCACCAACATTGGCAAACTGTGGGGCTCCCGCAGCTGCTAGTACTGTCGGTACTAACCTGGGAAAATTTGTGGATACAGTAATATGTACACAATGCGATGGAACAACGGCTATTCCAACTGATGGTACTGTGCCAGTAATAATTACAGCAACGTTTGCAGCAACTGGAGTATCTTCTCAGTTGCAAGGCTTAACATTTGCTATATCAACCACAGATGGACAAAACTGGGAGTGTGGGGAAATTGGTAATGCTGCTGGTGGCACAAATGTTCCATCAAAACTATTATCGGCTTCTTGTCGAAACTAATAGTGTAGTTTTTAATTGATTAAAAAAGGCCGATTGTTATCGGCCTTTTTTATTGAGCCATTATTTTTTTTATTTAAGTTCGTTATTCATTTAGTGGCTTATAAAATAAATTACTATCTTAACTAGCGTAAGATTTTTAACATTGATTTTATCATCTTCGGATTAGCTGAAATTATATTTCCAGTTTTCATAAAATCAATTTCACCCGTAAGCTCTACATTTATACCACCTGCTTCTTGGATAATAAGTGCACCGGCAGCAATGTCCCACGGCTTTAAACCAAATTCCCAGAAACCATCAAGTCGTCCACATGCAACATAAGCTAAATCTAATGAGGCAACACCAGCTCTTCTTATTCCTGCGACTTCGGGGAACAAAGCTTTGAAGCTTTTAATAAAATGCGCCACTGCTATTTCATCATTGTAAGGAAAGCCGGTACCAAGAAGGGCGCCGTCTAGTAATTTCTTATCGCTCACTCGGATTCTTCTGTTATTTAAGTGCGCCCCCTTTCCTTTTGATGCAGTAAAAAGTTCTTGTCTTAAAGGGTCGTATATCACAGCTTGGTCGAGCACCCCTTTATGTTGCAGCGCTATAGAAACAGCAAAGTGGGGGAAACTATGTAGAAAATTAGTTGTACCATCAAGCGGGTCGATAACCCATAAGAAATCTCCTTCTCCTGTCTGCCCTGTCTCTTCTGCCAAAAATGCATGATCAGGATATGCATTTTTAATAGTATAAATAATAATTTTCTCTGCATTTTTATCAACTTCCGTGACAAAATCGTTTTTTCCTTTACTTTCAACTGATATATCACACGTACGATCCATTTCACGTACAATAGAGTCACCCGCAGCTCTAGCTGCGCGAATAGCAATGTTAAGCATGGGGTGCATACAAGTATTCTCCGAGAGATTAAAAACTTATTTTACGTTGTTGGTAACTGCGAGTGAAGCGATACTGTAATGAAAAGTATTTTTGACAAGGTAAGTATGGTTTTAGTCGGTACAACACATCCTGGCAACATAGGTGCAGCTGCCCGTGCGATGAAAGCAATGAATCAGAAGAATTTACGTCTTGTGAATCCATTACATTTTCCATCAGCTGAGGCAAGTGCAAGAGCGGCAGGGGCAGATGATATACTCGCTGGGTGTCAGCAATTTTCAAGCCTAGAAGAGGCTATAAAAGATTGTGATTTAGTTATCGGCACAAGCGCACGTATCAGAGGCATCCCTTGGCCCATGATTCTTCCCCGAGAGTGCGCAAAAAAGATTTTTGAAAAGGACTATTCGTCTATCGCTATAGTTTTTGGAAGGGAGAGTTCGGGGCTATCAAATGAGGAATTGCAATTATGTAATTTAGTATTAAAAATTCCAACAAATTCAGAATACACTTCACTTAATTTAGCCGCTGCAGTTCAGATTATATGTTATGAAATATATTTACTGGTTTGCGATATTGATACTATTGAATACAAAAAAGATAATTTAGCGTTTATTAGTCAAGAAAAAATGGAGCAGTTTTATAAGCATTTAGAAGAATGTTTTATTCAGGTTGGTTTTTATGATACGAATAATCCCAAAAAATTGATGCATAGAATTCGTCGATTATTTAATCGTGCTCAATTATATGAGAGCGAATGGAAGATTCTACGTGGTTTTATATCAAAAATTCAGGAAAAATTAAGAAAATAGCAGTAATTGTTTCGTTAATTCTAAAAAGATATTTTATAATTAGAAAATGAGTGAAAATAAAGATAAAAAATTATTGTCTATTGTATCGCCTGCTTATAACGAAGCAGAAAATATCGAAGCGTTCTATTCAAGAGTATTAAATTCAACAAGTGAATTAAATCTGGAAATAGAGATTATTTATGTTAATGATGGTAGCAATGATAATACTATTGAGATTATCGATCAGCAGTGCGAAAAAGACGAGCGCATTACCGTTATTGATTTAAGCAGAAATTTTGGCAAAGAAATTGCGTTAACGGCAGGTTTAGATCATGCTTCTGGCGATGCCGTTATTGTCATTGATTCCGATTTACAAGACCCTCCAGAATTAATACCGAAACTGGTGGAAGAATGGCTCAATGGAAATGATGTTGTAAATGCAAAACGCAAAAAAAGAAAAGGTGAAGGCTTTTTGAAAAAAATAACATCATATATGTATTATCGTCTTTTATTCCGCCTCAGCGATATAAACATTCCT
>CAZJED010000001.1:0-57851 GCA_964544965.1 uncultured Enterobacteriaceae bacterium | reverse complement strand
GGATACCGGTGATTTTCGTTTGTTGAATAAAAATGCACTTCATGCGTTATTAAAATTAAGAGAAAAGCATCGTTATATGAAAGGATTATTTTCTTGGGTAGGATTTAAACAAAAAGAAATTGAATATGAAAGGGATGCAAGATACAAAGGAAAAACAAAATGGAGTTTCTTTGGATTGTTTAATTTAGCCTTTGACGGACTTACTTCATTTTCAATTCTCCCATTACGATTAGCTTCATTTATTGGTTTCTTGTCAGCATTTTTTGGTTTTATTTATGGAGCTATAATTGTTGCTAAAAAGATATTTTTTCATGAGCCTGTTATGGGATTTACTTCACTTGTTGTTCTCATAACTTTTTTTGGCGGCATACAATTACTCTCTATTGGTATTATCGGAGAATATGTAGGGAGAATTTTTAATGAAACAAAAAATAGACCACTTTATCTAGTAAAAAATATAAGAAAATCTGTGTTTTATAACAAATCTTAATTCAATCTGATAAATTTTTAGTTTAAAAAAATGAGTATATCGGAAAAATATTGGTTTCTTTTCGCGTTTTTAATTTATTTAGTAGCCGCTTGGTTTAGTGTTGGTCATTATCATGATGATGAGTACTACCAGATATTAGATTTTGCAGCATATAAGCTTGGTTTTGAGATGCAAAATACAGTTATGTGGGAATACAAGGAAGGCGTTAGAAGCGGATTACAACCTTTTATTGCTTACGTAGTTGCTAAAGGATTAACGCTCTTTGGTATAACTTCGCCATTTATTTGGGCTTTTTATTTGCGTTTAATTAGCCTGATTATATCATTTATTTCGGTATTTACTTTTTTTCATGTTATTAAAAAAGAAGTAAATATCGAAAAAATTCGTTCTTATGCCGTTTTCTTTCTTTTATTCTCATGGATACTTGTATTTCTGAACGTACGTTTTTCATCAGAAGGCTGGGCTACTTCATTATTTATATTTGCATACGCATTATATTTTTATCAATCACCAACAGAGATTAGAAAATATTTTTTTATTGGTTTGTTGCTAGGTTTCGCGTTTTTATCAAGATACCAAATTGGTTTATTTATTTTTGGTTTTTGTTTCTGGTTGTTATTTCAGGGAAATGAAAAGATTTCAAATTTTTGGCTGATAATCTCTGGCTTTATTTTTTCATTATCAATTGGTGTTCTTATTGATTATTGGCTCTATGAAGAATTAACGTTTAGTTTTTGGAATTATTTTGAATGGCATATAGTAAAAGGCTCCATAGATAATATCGTTGAGCCCTGGTGGTTTTATGTTTATTACTCGATGGTCCAACTTATACCGCCAATTACTTTATTTGTCCCATTGGTGATTATTATTTTTTGGACATTATTCCCGCGTCACTCAATAACATGGATAACTATACCATTCATCGCATTTCATCATTATTTTGGGCACAAAGAGATGAGATATTTATTCCCTGTCATCCCATTCCTGCCCGTTATGTTTGCTATGACGATTGAAAATCTTTTGAAACGATTTAGGCACCTAAATCAATATACTTTTACACGCCTATTTCAATCAGTACTCTATATTTCTTTATTTATTAATATAATATTAGTTCTTTTAACTGTTACGTTGCCCGCTAGCAAGGAAGTCGCTCTTTGGCAAAATTGTTTTACTCAAAAAATTCCTAGCGATTCGGTACTGCTAACCTATGACCCGGATGGATCAGGCTCAACAACCGGTGAGCTGGAATTAGATTTTTATAATATAAATAATGTATCTATAATTTCGATTAGTGATGAGATTGAAATTTCAAAAAAAATGATTGAATATCCGGGCAAAAAATTATTTTATGCTGCGAGAAAAAAAGGTAGGGAGGCAAAACTTACTGATAATAGAATTTCAAGTAAATTGATATGTCAGGCATTACCAGAATGGATTCTTAAAATTAATATAAATAATTGGACATCACGAGCAAGCATTTGGCAAATTTGGGAAATTATTAAATAAAATTAATATTTTATATTTTCATTATTTAAGTTGCACCCTTGGTTGTTTGTCATTATTAATGACTTCTCCAATCAACCAAGCAGTTTCACCATTATTATTAAGATAGTTAATTGTTTCGTCTGCATTATTTTTTTCAATGCATAATACTAATCCAACCCCACAATTGAATATTTTAAACATCTCATAAGAGTCAATTTTGCCCTGGTCACTTAACCAATTAAATATTTTAGGAATGCTCCATGTATTCGTATTAATTATTACTGACAAATCATCTGGTATTACTCTTGGTAAGTTATCAATTAAGCCCCCGCCTGTTATATGTGAAATCGATTTTACGGATGTATGTTTGATTAGATCTAAAACCTGTTTTGCGTAAATTCGAGTGGGTGTTAGCAAATGCTCTAATATTTTTTTATTATCCAGATTTTGATTTAAGTCCGAATTAGTTTCTTCTATGATCTTTCTTATAAGAGAATATCCGTTGGCATGACAGCCACTAGAGGCAAGCGCGACCAATACATCACCAGCTATTACATTTTCCCCTGTAATTATTTGATTTTTTTCGACTACGCCCACACAAAATCCAGCCAAATCGTAATCATATTTCTTGTACATTCCTGGCATTTCGGCAGTTTCACCTCCGATTAGACTGCATCCCGCGAGTGAACAGCCTTTATTAATACCACTAATAACGGTTTCAGCAATATTAATATCGAGCTCTGAACAAGCAAAATAATCAAGAAAGAATAAAGGTTTTGCGCCCTGTACTATGACGTCGTTAACACACATAGCGACTAAATCGATACCAATTGTGTCATGCATGTTATTTTCAATGGCAACTTTAATTTTTGTTCCAACTCCATCTGTTCCAGATACGAGTACCGGCTGCCTATAGTTTAAAGAGCTAAGATCAAATAACCCTCCAAATCCACCAAGTTCTCCAATGACCCCATTTTTATTGGTATTATTAATTGTTTTTTTCAGTCGTTGGACTAACTCATTACCCTTATCGATATTAACGCCGGCATCCTTGTAACTGATTTTTCTGTTTATATGGTCATTCATATGGGTATGTTATCGGTGTCGGTTATTAACCGCAATCCTTGACTTAGCGGCAAGTCTTCAATAGCGTATTCTCTATGAAATCCAGAATATTATACTTTTTATGTTTTTCGCTACTTATTTATCAGCCAACTTATGCAATAAAAGTCTCCGGGCTTTATCAGGCAACGATTTCAGTTAGTGATGAATCAGCACCAAAACGTCGAATTGCTTTAAAACAAGCATTAAGTAAAGTACTTATTAAAGTTACCGGAAATAGAAATATTAACAAAAGCATGGGAGTTAGTTCATTGCTGGAACGTTCAGAGCAATTTGTTCAACAATACAGATATCACCAAAATGACAACGAATGGGGTCAAAAGAAATTTGTCCATGAATTACGGGTTCAATTTGATGAAAACGCTATAGATGAGGCACTTAAAAATCAGGGCATTTCAATTTGGGATAAAGAACGACCATCTGTTTTGGTCTGGCTTGTTTCACAAAAAAATAATAATAGATCGTTTGTAAATATTGAGGAAAATTTTGAGTACTTAAATATTTTGGAAGACCGTGCTTCTGCTAGAGGTATTAGTTTATTATTTCCATTACTTGACCTTCAAGATGATTCTAAAATTTCGGTTACTGATGTATGGGGTGGATTTTCGGAACCTATAGTAGAAGCATCCAAACGTTATCAGGCAAATGTCATATTAACGGGGAAATTTACACAGATATTACCGACTTTATGGGAATCAGAATGGGCGGTTTATTTTGATGAACAGGTTGTTGATTGGGTGAGTCAGAGTGATGTTGCAGATATTGTTTTAGAGGAGGGAATCGATGAGCTTGTCGATCAATTAGTATCACATTATTCTGATGATGGCAGGCAAGATATTCAGGTAATTGAATTATTGGTTAACGATATTGAGAATATTGATGAATATGCCCAAATTTTCTCATACCTAACTTCACTTCAGTCCGTAAATCAAGTTAATGTCAAAGAAGTTACATCGAGGCACGTTGTATTTGAACTGACTAGTGAACGCGGTGTTGCCGGCGTACATCAAGCAATTTCTCTAGGCAAAATTTTAGAATCTATTGAGGGTAGCAGCGAATTAGAGTACCGCTTGTTACCATAATGAAAGCCTATTAATTTAAGTAGCAATTTTTATAGCTGATGAATCCTAATTGTACATCTTCACCACAAATACCTTTTGAATTTAGTAATTTTCAAAAATTAGATTTTACTTCATTTATTCAGGGTGAAAATAAATATTTGTTACAACTTTTAAATGCATTAACTAGAAAAGAACGAAATGATTGCCTTTATATTTGGGGCCCTGAGGGAACAGGAAAAACACATTTATTACAAGCGGCATGCAAACAAGCAGATGAAATGAATTCTCAAGTTACATATATTCCACTAAAACAACACGGGGAATTTGACTCTGAAATATTAAATGGTTTGGGTAAATTAAATTTAATTTGTGTTGATGATCTTGAATCTATTTCTAATAATCTAGAGTGGCAGCAACGTTTAACTTTACTTTATAATGAAATTAGAGATAACAATAATTCAATTATAATAAGCTCTACCGTTTCTCCAAAAAATATAAAGATTGAACTCGATGATCTTAAATCCAGATTAGTTTGGGGGCAGGTGCATAAAATCAAACCACCTGATGATGAGCTAAAAATTGAAATACTAAAGAGAAAAGCATTAGAACGTTCATTCGAACTCACTAAAAGTGTAGCTGAGTTTCTTATTCGACGAACTGACAGAGATTTAAATTCTTTAATAAAGATTCTTGATGTAATAGATCATTCATCACTAGCCGCAAAGCGAAAAGTGACTGTACCTTTTGTTAAGGAATTAATAGATTAATTACTAAGTTTTTTAGCAATTTCTGCCAATCTTTTGCCGGCAGCAAAACAAAGTTCTTTTTCGTTTTTTGTAACTGGAAGATCATTTTTTTCTCCGGCTACATGAGTTGCGCCATATGGAGTTCCCCCGCCTTCCTTCGCAAATAAACCTGATTCAGTATAAGGCAGACCGATTAACAACATCCCGTGGTGTATTAACGGCAACATCATCGATAGCAAGGTTGTTTCCTGACCGCCATGCAAGCTTCCGGTCGAGCTAAATACACTTGCCGGTTTTCCAACAAGACCACCTGAGGCCCAAACATCAGATGTTGAATCAATGAAATATTTTATTGGGGCAGCCATATTTCCAAATCTTGTCGGACTTCCTAGTGCAAGACCATCACAATTAATTAGATCGCTACATGTGACATAAGGCGGACCGCTCTTCGGGATATCCGACTTAATGTTCTCAGATGTTGTCCTGATTGGAGGTACAGTTCGCAGACTCCCTTCGCAATTTTCAACAGATTCTACGCCTCTGGAAAAATATTGAGCCATTTCGGCAACACTACCCCCATGACTATAGTATAGGATTAGGATTTGAGTCATTTTAGATGATGCTTAGTACTAATTCTGGCGGTCGGCCAATAACCGCCTTGTTATTGGCTATTACAATAGGGCGCTCAATCAAAATAGGATTTTGAATCATAATTTTCAATAGCGCATCTGCATTATTCTCATACTTGCCGATGTTTAATTCTTTGTAGAGTTTTTCCCCTTTACGCACAAGATCAAATGGTTTTAGATCTAACATCTTCAAAATATCTTTTAACGTTTGATAATTAGGCGGTTTTTCCAAATATTCCACAATTTCCGTTTCAATCTCCCTTTCTAAAAGTAATTCCAGCGTTTTTCTTGATTTTGAACATCGTGGGTTATGAAAAATTTTCGCCTTCATATCTACTCCATTATCCATTAAATATTTCTTAGATTATACTCATCGATTAAGATGCGATATATAGAAAATAACATAAAAAAATTTATTAAATTTCCGATGATCATTTATTCGAGGACATTATATATTCTTCGTCATTTTTATCTATCGAATGTCGTAGAAGCGGCCTCAGCACTTGCTTTTGAAACTTTACTTTCACTCGTTCCTTTGCTTACCGTTATGTTCGGGATTTTTAGTAAAATTTCTATACTTCAGGAATTTTCAGCCACGATTCAAAATTTCATTTTCATTAATTTTGTGCCTGAATTTGGGCAGACTGTTGAACAATATATACATATATTTTCAACAAAGGCATCTCAACTTACAATTGGCGGCAGTCTTATTCTTATTTTGGTTGCATTAATGCTGCTAGCGACAATTGATAATACTTTTAATAGAATATGGGCAATAAAGAAAAAGCGAAATCCTATTAAACGTATATTTATATATTTTTTATTACTTTTTTTAGGCCCATTACTTATTGGAGCTGGCCTAGCATTGACTTCATATTTACTTTCCATTCCTGTTATTGCAGATGTTGATACATTGTTTAATATGAGAACCCATTTATTGCACTGGCTTCCATTTTTTATGACAGCAATTACTTTTATTTTGTTATATATACTTGTTCCGAATTGTAATGTATCTAGTAGACATGCTGTGATAGCTGGCGTTATTTGTGCAATATTATTTGAGCTAGCAAAGTATGCATTTGGTATCTATATCAGAGAAATGTCAGACTTAAAAAATATTTATGGTACGTTGGCAATCATTCCGCTTTTTCTTGTATGGATATATATATCCTGGGTAATAATTTTATTTGGTGCACATTTAACATTTTGTTTATCTTTATTTTATACTGAAGATAAAAAAGTATTTAAATAAAGTTTGCAATTATAGAATTTTTCAAAGAATATTTATCATGAAGAAGAAAGCAATTAATTGTATTGTAAGTGGCAGAGTTCAAGGAGTTGGTTTTCGTATGTCAATAAACCAACAGTCCAAACTACTTGGTGTTAAGGGGTGGGTTAAAAATCTTGATGATGGTAGAGTTGAAGTGTATGCGTGCGGCGAGGAGCATTTGCTTATTCAATTACGCAAATGGTTGACCCATGGCCCAAGTTTGGCAAGAGTTATCAATGTTGAGTGTACAAATGCTGACTACCAAGAATTCGATGGCTTTTCTATACGTTAATTGCTTTTAATTTTTTCTTTGATGAATGTAACTGCTTTTTTAATTTGAATATTTTGACTTTCTTTATCCCTTCTTCCCTTATATTCAATTTCGCCAGCATCTAAACCTTTTTCACTAAAGACAAAGCGATGCGGGATTCCGACTAACTCCGTATCTGAAAACATTACTCCAGGCCTTTCATTTCTATCATCGAGTAACACATCTATATTATTAGCTGATAATTCATTATAGAACGATATTACCGCATCACGTAAACGTACTGATTTATGCATATTCACAGGAGTCAGAGCAAGTTGGAACGGCGCTATGGCAGTTGGCCAAATAATACCTTTTTCATCATGATTTTGTTCAATAGCAGCAGCGACAATACGTGAAACCCCAATTCCATAACAACCCATTATTAAGTTAACTGATTTTCCATGTTTATCAAGGCAATTTGTTTTCATACTTGAGCTATATTTTGTGCCTAGTTGAAAAATATGTCCTACTTCGATGCCCTTTGCATGTTCTAATGCACTGATTTCTTTCTCTCCTAAATCTATACTGGCCCTTTCTAAACTAGCTGCATAATCTTTATTTTTAGAAAATACTATTTTGTCTTCTCCCGATTCTGCCAAAACGTGAAATTCGTGTGATTTATCTCCACCAATATTTCCAGAGTCAGCAATAACCGCACGAAATTCTAGACCTAGACGAGTAAATATTTCTGTGTACGATTTATACATTTGTTCATAAGTTTCCTGCAATGATTCATCATTCAGATGAAAGGAATAGGCGTCTTTCATTAAAAATTCCCGGGAACGCATAATCCCAAAGCGTGGACGTATTTCATCTCTGAATTTTGTTTGTATTTGATATAAAATGATCGGGAGTTGTTTGTAGCTTCGAACCTCACGTCTTACTAAATCTGTAATAACTTCCTCGTGGGTTGGCCCAAAACAGAACTCGCGTTCATGGCGATCATTAATCCGTAGTAATTCCGGGCCATACTGGTCCCAGCGTTCGGACTCTCGCCAAAGCTCAGCTGGTTGGATTGCTGGCATTAATATTTCTTGGGCACCGGCAGAATTCATTTCTTCGCGAATGATTGCTTCAACCTTCTTTAATACTCGGTAACCTAGTGGCAGCCATGTATATATACCCGAAGCTAGTTGACGGATCATGCCTGCTCGTAGCATAAGTTTGTGACTTATTATTTCTGCATCAGCTGGTGCCTCTCTCAAAGTAGCCGTTAGTAGTTTTGATAGCTTCATGCGTTGAATTATCTATACATAATACAAGTTAGAAAAACACCCAATTTACAGTAGTATAATGAGTCATATTAGACACAGATTGATAACCGGTATCTAGCAGTATTGGACTAATAAGGTTAATGAGATTCAATATTAGTATGAAGGTTTTATTTATGCTTAAATTGTCTGGTTCAATGCCATTTTCAAGACAATATATCATAACATAACTTGACCTGACCTAAGAATCTCAGTAACTTCCCGCGTTTTCGTTCAAATTAATGTATATTTATAACTTCAACATAATAATTGGTAAGAAAGGTGTCAAAAAAGAAAGAAATTCTAAGAGGAGCAGAAATTTTTTGCCGCGCACTGAAGGACGAAGGGGTTAAGCATTTGTTTGGTTATCCCGGGGGTGCCGTACTCCATATCTATGATGCTCTGTATAAACAGGACGACGTTGAACATATATTAGTACGTCACGAACAGGGGGCAACTCACGCTGCAGACGGCTATGCTCGGTCAACAGGAAAACCCGGTGTAGTGTTGGTGACATCTGGGCCAGGCGCTACGAATGCAGTTACAGGTATTGCTACAGCTCATATGGATTCTATCCCATTAGTTGTTTTTACCGGGCAAGTATCAAGAAAAATGATCGGAAATGACGCTTTTCAGGAGGTTGATTCTATAGGCATCACAAGACCCTGCGTAAAGCACAATTTTTTAGTAAAAGATGTCAAAGTATTAGCTGAGACAATAAAGAAAGCTTTTTATGTTGCAACTAGCGGGAGACCAGGTCCAGTTGTTGTTGATATTCCAAAAGATGTTACGGCTGATTCATGCGAGTATGAATATCCAAAAAATATTGATATGCGTTCATATCGTCCAGTTGTAAAAGGACATCCTGGTCAAATAAAAAGGGCATCAAAATTAATTTTATCAGCAAAGAAGCCTATGATTTATTCTGGTGGAGGCGTAATTCTTAGCGAAGCGAGTAAAGAATTAACTAAATTTACCCAAACATTAAATTACCCTATAACTAATACACTTATGGGACTCGGAGCATATCCTGCAACAGACAAGCAGTTTATTGGAATGCTTGGCATGCACGGGACTTATGAAGCTAACATGGCTATGCATAATTGTGATGTATTAATTGCTATTGGCGCTAGATTTGATGATCGTGTGACTGGCGACCTTGAAAAGTTTTGTCCATACGCAAAAATTATCCATATTGATGTTGATCCATCATCTATCGCTAAAAATGTTCCTGTTGATATTCCTATTGTTGGCGACGTAAAACATGTGCTGAAAGATTTAAATGAAATTTTAAAGGGCGAACTGGATAAACTTCAAAAGAATAAAAATGAACTTCAGTCTTGGTGGGATCAAATTTATGATTGGGCAAAAATTGATTGCCTCAAATATGACCGGACATCTTCTGTTATCAAGCCACAATTTGTTGTTGAGAAATTATGGGAATTAACAAAGGGCGACGCCTATGTTACATCGGATGTCGGACAACATCAGATGTGGGCAGCGCAGTTTTATAAGTTTGATAAACCAAGACGTTGGATTAATTCTGGAGGCTTAGGCACTATGGGTTTTGGCCTTCCCGCAGCCATGGGGGTTAAATTAGCTTTTCCAAACGAAACGGTGGCGTGCATCACAGGTGAGGCAAGTCTCGTGATGTGTATTCAAGAGTTATCAACTTGTTTGCAATATGGGACACCAGTAAAAATTATAAATCTGAATAATCGTTACATGGGTATGGTCCGACAATGGCAGGAATTTTTTTATTCTGGACGTTATTCACATTCGTATATGGAAGCTTTACCTGATTTTGTAAAAATAGCAGAAAGCTATGGACACACGGGCATTAGAGTTGAAAAAAGCAGCGATGTTGAAAGTACTTTGAAAGAGGCTTTATTAATGAAGGACAAAACCGTGATAATGGATTTTATTACCGATCAAACTGAAAATGTTTATCCCATGATTGCATCTGGTAAAGGCCATAATGAAATGCATTTGTCATCTGAAAGGGAACTTGCTTAATTATGAGGCACATCATTTCGTTGCTTCTAGAAAATGAAGCGGGAGCTTTATCAAGAGTTTCAGGATTATTTTCGGCAAGAGCGTTTAATATAGAATCGTTATCAGTTGCACCAACTGAGGATCCAACGATTTCCCGGTTAACTTTGGTAACTACTGGTTCAGATGCTATCGTTGAGCAAATAACAAAGCAATTAAATAAACTGGTCGATGTTATTAAAGTAGCCGATCTTAATGAGTATGAGCATATTGAAAAAGAGTTGTTACTTACTAAGTTAATTGCAGAAAAAAAGGAAGACCATGAGACAATTAAACGAGTAGTAGATACATTTAATGGACGTATTATTGATGTAACTAAAAATTTATATACAATTGAAATCACAGACACATGCGAAAAAATAGATGCTTTCATAACCACCATAGAAGATAGTTTGATTCTTGAAGTTGTTCGTTCTGGTGTGTCAGCTATATCGCTTGGTGATAAAGCCGTACAATCTTAAAACTATATTTTAATGAGAGAAGTTCAATGAATATTTATTATGATAAAGATGCTGATTTAGAAATTATAAAGGGTAAACAAGTAGCTGTAATTGGGTATGGTTCTCAGGGACATGCACATGCGAATAACCTTAAAGACTCAGGTGTTAATGTATGTGTTGGTTTACGTTCAGGCTCAGCATCGATTGAAAAGGCTAAGTCGGCGGGATTAGAAGTTAAATCAATTAATGATGCTGTTTCCACCTCCGATTTGATTATGTTATTGGCACCCGATGAGCATCAATCTGAATTATATAAAAATGAAATAGAACCAAATATAAAAGAGGGGGCAACTCTTGCATTTGCGCATGGTTTTAATATCCATTTTGAACAAATCATCCCTCGCCCTGACTTGGATGTAATTATGGTTGCCCCTAAAGGACCGGGACATTTAGTGCGAGCTACTTACGCAAGTGGCGGCGGGGTTCCATCTTTGATAGCTATATTTCAAGATGCGTCGGGTCATGCCAAAGAGCTTTCTTTATCTTACGCATCTGCAAATGGAGGCGGACGAGCCGCAATTATTGAAACTACTTTTAAAGAAGAAACTGAAACGGATTTATTTGGCGAGCAAACAGTACTTTGTGGCGGAATAACATCCCTTATTCAAACTGGTTTCGAAACTTTAGTTGAGGCAGGTTATGCTCCGGAAATGGCGTATTTCGAATGTTTGCACGAGACAAAATTAATTGTTGATTTAATTTATGAGGGCGGTATTGCTAATATGCGATATTCAATTTCAAATACAGCAGAATATGGTGATTTCACACGCGGACCACGCGTTATAACTGATGATACAAAACGTGTAATGAAAGAAATTTTAGCAGAGATTCAAAGCGGTGAATTTGCTCGTGAATTTATTTCAGAATATAAGAATGGCGCTCCTACAATGGAAGAAAAAAGACGTATAAGTCGCGAACATGGAATTGAGATTATTGGAGAAAAGTTGAGATCAATGATGCCATGGATCGGAGAAAATAAATTGGTTGATGAAAAAAAGAATTGATTTAATTGTATATATATTTAAGTTTTTTAAGAAAATTTATTTTTGAGTATAAAGTTAAATGCCAAGTAATTATTATCCTTTTATAGCAAGAGAATCTTGGCCTATAATAATTACAATTTTTGGCGCTACACTATTTGCAAATTTTTTTCTTAGCGAATCTATAGTTATTTTTTTATTAGTTGTTTTATTAGTAACTGTCTTTCTTTTTCGCGATCCTCATAGAGAAATACCATCGCAGCCTTTAGCCGTTGTCAGTCCAGTACACGGTATTATTTCTAAAGTTGGGGAAGCAAAAGAAATTCGTCTGAACACTAATATGGTGCGTATTAGAATTGTCATGCGCATTACCGACATCTATTCATTGCGAAGCCCAATTGAGGGAAAAGTTGTTGGGCAGTGGTATAATCCATCATTTAAAAATCAATCCCATAAACACCTAGATTTCCATGTTCAATCTGATGAAGGCGATAATGTTATCACTGCAATTAGGTTTAGAAATTTAATGCGTAGCTCGCATGTATATTTGAATTCTGGTGAAAGAGTTGGTCAAGGACAGCGTTGTGGATATATATCTTTCGGAAGTGTTGTTGATCTTTTTTTGCCGGTTGGATCTAAAATTCTTGTTGAGGTCGGACAGCACGTGAATTCAGGCAACACTGTAATAGCTGAGTTAATACATTCAGAACCGCCTAGCTCAGTAAAAGCCCAGTTAAAATAATTAATTTTATTCTTTAATTCCTTGTTTAAGTTAATAACTTTCAAGGGTAAACTTCCCTATTAAATTTTTTAAAATTGGTATTAAGAATAGTGACAAAATCTGGACGAGGAATTTATTTATTACCGAATTTGCTAACGACGGGAGCATTATTTTCTGGTTTTTATTCTATTGTAGCTGCTATGAACCAGCATTTTGCCTCTGCCGCTATTGCAATTTTTATCGCAATAATTCTTGATGGTATGGATGGTCGTATTGCAAGATTAACGAATACTCAGAGTGCATTTGGAATGCAATATGATAGTCTCTCAGATATGATTTCATTCGGCTTGGCCCCGTCACTTGTAGTGTATCAATGGGCACTATTTGGTATGGGAAAATTAGGCTGGTTGGCGGCTTTTGTTTATACGGCCTGTGCATCATTAAGATTGGCAAGATTTAACACCCAAGCGACAAGCATTGATAAACGTTATTTTCAGGGTTTACCAAGTCCAGGTGCAGCTGCAGTATTAGGTGGGTTAGTCTGGTTTGGGAGTGGTTATGGATTAGTTGATGGCACAACTATTACAATTATTTGTTCTTTATTAACTGTCGTTGTTGGTTTATTGATGGTCAGTAATATCAGGTATCACAGTTTTAAAGAATTTGATTTTAAGAATCGTATTCCATTTATGGCCTTTCTTATAATAGTTCCTGTATTTGTTTTAATTGCAATTGAGCCAGCTTCAATCTTATTTCTTTTAGCAATAATTTATGCCATTTCTGGGCCAATTTTTACGTTAATTTTATTACATCGCCATAGGGCAGCGAGAAAAGATGCAAGATAAATTAATTATTTTTGATACGACTTTGCGTGATGGGGAGCAGAGCCCAGGTGCTTCAATGACCAAAGATGAAAAACTCCGTATTGCAAAAGCATTAGAGAAAATGCGCGTTGATATAATTGAGGCTGGTTTTCCAATTGCAAGCCCGGGTGATTTTGAAGCTGTTAAGTCCGTTTCAGAATTAATTACTGAGAGCACCGTATGTGGTTTGGCAAGAGCATTAGATAAAGATATAGATTGTGCAGCAGATGCACTAAAGCCAGCAAAATCATTTCGCATTCACACTTTTTTAGCAACGTCCCCTATACATATGCGTGAAAAATTAAGAATGGAACCTGAGCAAGTTATTGAAAATGCAGTTAAGGCAGTTAAACGGGCTGGAAAATATACTGATAACATAGAATTCTCCCCCGAGGATGCCGGACGTTCTGAGTTTGATTTTCTATGCCGCGTCATTGAGTCAGTAATTAATGCTGGTGCGAAAACGATCAATATACCAGATACAGTTGGCTATAATTTGCCACAATATTTTGGAGAGTTAATAGAAAATCTAATAAAAAATATACCAAATTCTGATAAAGCAGTATTTTCAGTGCATTGTCATAATGATCTTGGGCTTGCAGTTGGCAATTCTTTGGCCGCAGTTTTAAATGGCGCTAGACAAGTTGAATGCACAATAAATGGTTTGGGGGAGCGCGCTGGTAATGCCGCTTTGGAAGAAATAGTTATGTCGGTAAAAACACGAAAGGATGTGTTTGAATGTGATACTGATATTGATACAAGTCAAATTGTTCATTGCTCAAGACTTGTTTCAACCATTACAGGTTTTCCTGTCCAACCAAATAAGGCGATTGTTGGAGCTAATGCATTTGCTCATGAATCAGGTATTCATCAGGATGGTGTTTTGAAAAGTCGCGAAACATACGAAATTATGCGCGCTGAAGATGTTGGATGGAATGCCAATAGAATGGTTTTAGGTAAGCACTCGGGTCGCAATGCTTTTCGTACGCGTCTAGAAGAGCTGGGTATTATTTTCAAGGAAGAAGAAGAATTGAATGCAGTTTTTTTACAATTCAAAGAATTAGCTGATAAAAAGCACGAGGTTTATGATGATGATTTACAAGCTTTAGTTAGCGACACAATACAAGGAAGTGGAGATGAAAGAATCAAACTCATCTCTCTCAAGGTGGGGACTGAGACTGGAGTTAAACCAAGAGCACAAGTTACATTGTCAATTGACGGGAAAGAAGAGCATGCAAACGCAGAAGGGGGAGGCCCGGTAGATGCGACATATAAAGCTATTGAAAGCATGGTCAAAAGCGGCTGTAATTTACAATTATATTCAGTAAATAACATAACCGATGGCACAGACTCACAAGGCGAAGTAACAGTCCGCATAGACAAGAGCGGGCGTATAGTTAATGGTCTTGGTTCTGATACTGATATTGTGATTGCATCTGCTAAGGCTTACATTAACGCTCTAAATAAAGTTTTTATTCATAATGAACGGGCACACCCACATCAAGTATAAAATCGTATGAATGGTATTCGTCAACAACAATATTTAAAAGAAATTGGCATTACAGTTTGGTCAGAGCGTAAATTTGCTCATAGAGAAAAAGAAGATGCAATAAAATTAGCAGGTTTTGATGCTAAAAGTATTTCCAAAAATAATAGATCTTTGGAAACAGATTTAGATAAAGATCTAAACTATCTTTCAAGACAAGTCGAAACATGTAATTCATGTGAGCTACACAAGTTTAGAACAAACACTGTTTTTGGTATAGGTAATAAGGATGCGGACTGGCTAGTTATTGGTGAAGCACCTGGCGTAGATGAAGATCTTAAAGGAGAACCTTTTGTTGGTCGTGCAGGAAAATTATTAAATTCAATGTTGCTTTCTGTTGGATTGCAAAGAAAAGATGTATTTATTGCTAATATATTGAAATGTAGACCACCAAAAAATCGTGATCCAAAGCCGGATGAAGTCAAAGCTTGTGAGAAGTATTTAAGGCAACAGATTAAGTTAATTAATCCAAAGATTATTTTAGCGCTTGGGCGAATAGCAGCACAAAATTTATTAAAATCAACTACTCCAATTGGTAAAATGAGAGGCAATTCTTATCAATATCCAGATAGTGATTTGCCCGTAGTGGTAACTTATCATCCAGCATACTTGCTTCGCTCGCCCACTGAGAAACGTAAAGTTTGGGAAGATCTTAAATTCGCCCAGAATATATATAGAGGATTGATATGAGTGCAGTAATTCAAATACCCGAAATATATATTCGGCCTATGGTGGAGCAAGACGTTACTTCCATTATCAATATAGAAGATAATGCATATGATTTTCCTTGGAATAAAACAATTTTCCAAGATTGTTTACACGCAGGCTATAGTTCCTGGGCTATTGAATTTAATAAAATTCTCATCGGGTACGGCATTATGTTAATTACCTCAGATGAATCGCACATTTTAAATTTATGTGTTCATCCTGATTATCAATCTAGAGGGATTGGTAAACAACTATTGAATCATTTTTTGGTATTAGCTAGAAGAGAGAATATGCATAGGATTTTTTTAGAAGTTAGACCAACAAATTTTAAAGCTATTAGACTCTATTTAAACATGGGATTTAATGAAATAGGAAAACGCCGGAACTATTATCCAACTAAGATTGGACGAGAAGATGCTTTAATTTTAGCAAAAACTTTACTAAAAGAAGAATTTTGAATGGCTATGAAAGAAAATAAAAAAGTTATAGAAAATTTACCAGATTTTACAACATTAGAATCTTTTGTTGGCAACACTCCTTTGGTAAAACTGCAACGTTTATTAGGAAATTCCAGTAATGTTGTCTTGGGTAAACTTGAGGGCAATAATCCTGCTGGTTCAGTAAAAGATAGGCCGGCAATGAGTATGATTAAGCACGCAGAAATACGTGGTGAGATTAAATCCGGTGATACGCTAATTGAGGCAACCAGTGGGAATACTGGCATTGCTATAGCTATGGCGGCAGCAATACGCGGATACAAGGTGATATTGGTAATGCCCGAAAATATGAGTGTTGAACGACGCGCGGTAATGAAGGCTTTTGGCGCGGAAATTGTGCTGACCTCAGATGAAGGTAGTATGGAGGAAGCAATAGATGTTTCTCGGGAGTTAGAGGCAAAAGGTAAGGGTAAAATACTAGATCAATTTGCCAATCCAGATAATCCTCGCGCTCATTACGAAGGTACAGGACCTGAATTATGGAAAGATACCTATGGCAAGATCACTCACTTTGTGAGTGCAATGGGTACAACAGGTACAATAATGGGAACATCACGTTTTTTAAAAGAAATGAATCCGGAAATTCAGATTATCGGAGTTCAACCTGAAGACGGTGCACGTATCCCTGGTATACGCAGATGGCCTGAAGAGTATATGCCAAAAATTTTTGAACCAGCAAGAGTAGATAGAGTTATAGATGTAACGCAAGAACTTGCAGAAAAAACGACCATTGCTCTTGGAAAGATGGAAGGGATATTTGCAGGTATTTCTTCTGGGGGTTCTGTTGCTGCAGCACTTCAGATATCCAGTGAAGTCGAAGATGCCGTCATCGTTTCAATTATTTGTGATCGAGGAGATCGTTATCTTTCTACAAATGTATTCCCCGAATAAGCATAATCAATAATAGTTTTTCAGGATGAATATTCTCGTTTTTGATATTGAGACAATCCCAGATACCAATTCGGGAAAAAAGATTTTTAATATAGAAGATCTTAGTGATAAGAATGTTGCTGAAATAATGTTTAGTCATCGCTATCAGAAAAGTGATGGCAGAACAGAATTTTTACAACATTATTTACATAGAATTATAACAATATCTGTTCTTTTGAAAACAGATGAAAAATTAAGTGTGTGGTCATTGGGGGATAAGGATTCACCTGAATCAGAATTACTCGAACGTTTTTTTGAAGGTATAGAACGATACACTCCCGTGATTGTCTCTTGGAATGGCAGTGGTTTTGATTTACCAGTCATACATTATCGTTCACTTATTCATGGCATTATTTCCCAACGTTATTGGGAAAATGGGGATGAAGATCAGTCTTTCCGTTGGAACAACTATTTAAGTCGTTTTCATAGCAGGCATACTGATCTGATGGATGTTCTTTCAGGGTATATTACATCTGCGAGAGCACCTTTAAATGAAATTGCTACTATTTTGGGCTTCCCAGGGAAAATGGGCATGAGCGGTGAAAAAGTCTGGGATTATTATTTAGCCGGAGACATTGAATCTATTCGCAACTATTGCGAAACAGATGTTCTTAATACCTACTTAGTTTATTTAAGATACCAATTAATACGTGGAAAATTAACAAATAATCTGTATGTTGAAGAATGTCAGAAAGTTTCTGATATGCTAAAAAAAGAAGGAAAAACACATTTAAAGGAGTTTCTTGAAGTTTGGCAGGGCGGTTAGAAATATTTCTAAATTATTATTAGCGTTTTCCAGAATAAATGAGAACAGGAAAAAAAACATCAGAGTTTAAATATTTATTAATATTATTTATTTTATTTTTCCAATTTTTTATTAGTAGCTGCAAAGATTTAGATAGAGACACCATAGCAATTGGTTTAAATGCAAGTCCAATAACCTTAGATCCACGCTACGCGACTGATGCGATTTCATATCGTCTAACACGATTACTTTACAAAAGTCTAATTGATTTTGATGAAGAGTTTCATGCTAAGCCTGAATTAGCAGATTGGGAAAAGATCTCACCAACTCATTATAGATTTACACTAAGAGAAAAATTAAATGAATTTCATGATGGCTCATTATTAACATCCGAAGATGTAAAGGCAACATATGAATCGATATTAAATCCAAGGGAGATATCACCACACAAGGGTTCAATTGCTATGATCGAATCTATCGAAGTTGTGAATCGAAATATTATCGATTTCAAATTATTGTATCCAGATCCTCTTTTCCCAGGGCGTTTAGTAATAGGTATTTTGCCTAAGAAACTAATAGCTAAAAAACATAATTTTTCTAGAGAACCTATTGGAAACGGTTCGATGAAAATTGTAGATTTTAGAAATGACAATCATCTAAAATTATTACGACTTCATGACAAAAAGATAATTGAATTTATTACCTTAAAAGATCCTATAGTAAGAGTTCTGAAACTTTTAAAAGGCGAGATAGATTTGATTCAAGGTAATTTACCTCCTGAGATTATAGCTTGGCTAGATAAAAAGAAGTCAATTCATGTAAAGAAAAAAGTAGGAAATACTTTTACATATCTTGGTTTTAATATGGAAGATCCAGTTACAGGCAATATTTTAATTAGAAATGCAATTGCGCATGCAATTGATAGAGAATCAATAATAAAGTATGTGATGGGATCCTCGGCTAGAAAAGCTGAAGCATTGTTGCCTCCAGAACATTGGGCCGGTAATCCTAGTTTAACAGGCTTTGATTATAATCCTGAAAAATCAAGAATATTGATTAAACAAGCTGGTTATAGCAACTTACATCCAATTAAATTAGTTTATAAAACGTCAAACGATCCTTTTCGATTGCGTTTAGCGACAATTATCCAAAACCAATTGAATTCTGTTGGAATTGAGGTAGAAATACGCAGTTATGATTGGGGAACTTTTTATGGGGATATCAAAGAAGGACGTTTTCAAATATATAGTCTGTCATGGGTTGGGTTAAAGATGCCTGATATTTTTCACTATATATTTCACAGCGAATCAACTCCCCCATATGGCGCTAACCGAGGTAGATTTAAAGATAAAAACGTTGATTTAATTCTGGAATTAGCTAAATCCGAGGTGTCATTGGATAAACAGTCTCTATATTATAAGGATCTACAAGAGTATTTATTACAAGTGCTACCTTATATTCCTTTATGGTATGAAGATAATGTGTTGGTGTCTAAATCTAACATAAAAGGTTATATGTTAAGTACGGATGGTAATTTTGACTCACTTAAATACGTAACAAAAAAATAATCAATATATTTATATGTATATTAAAATATCTATTTCTAAACAACAGTTGCTACTTTTTGATGGAGAAAATATTGTAAGAAAGTATTCTGTCTCTACGGCAAAAAATGGTACAGGGGAGAGAAAAAATAGCGAATGCACACCCCTAGGAGAACACATTATTGCTGAAAAAATAGGTCATGATGCCAAACAAAATTCTGTTTTTGTAGGCAGAGCAGAAACAAATGAATTATACGATCTCAAAATGCGTGATTTATATCCGGATAGGGATTGGATACTTACGAGAATATTATGGTTGAGCGGGACGGAAGAAGGTAAAAACAAGGGCAATGATGTTGATAGTTACAACCGATATATTTATATACATGGCTCACCAGAAGACACCAAAATGGGTAAGCCTGGTTCAAGAGGATGTATCAGAATGTGCAATTCTGATGTTATAGAATTATTTAAATTAGTAAGCGTGGGGACAATAGTAACTATTACTAAAAAATAAAAATGATGAATCAAAAAAAACTGTGTATTTAAACTATATAATTAAACGTTTATTTGGCGCTATTTTTGTATTATTCAGTATATCGACGATAGTATTTTTTTTAATTCATATTATCCCTGGTGATCCTGTCGAGGTGATGCTTGGGGAGACAGCTACAGCAACAGATAGAGAGGCTTTAAGGCATTCTCTTGGTTTAGATTTACCAATTATTCAGCAGTGGTTCCTATATCTACACGGGTTTTTTCATTTTGATTTGGGCGCATCATTGCATTCGAAACAACTTGTTAGTCAATTGCTATTAGAGCACATATCACCAACGTTGATATTAAGTTTTGCGAGTTTATTTATTGCAATTATAATTTCTGTCCCGTTAGGAATATTATCAGCTGTTTATAAGGATTCAATTTGGGATCGACTCTCAATGATGACAGCAATACTCGGTATTTCAATTCCCAACTTTGTGATGGGGCCATTATTAATTTTGATTTTTTCATTATGGTTAGGATGGTTTCCTGTAAGCGGTAATGAGGGCATAAGCTCATTGATTCTTCCAGCTTTAACTTTAGGCACCGCACTTGCTGCAATTTTGTCGCGAATGATTCGTTCATCAATGATAGAAATTTTACAAGAAGACTATATAAGATCAGTGCGTGCACGCGGCTTAACTGAATTTAATATATTAATATATCATGCGCTACGTAACGCCCTATTACCCGTTGTTACTATTCTGGGAATGCAACTCGGTACTTTATTAGCGGGGGCTGTTATTACAGAAACTATATTTTCATGGCCAGGTATTGGGCAACTTATGATTGAATCGATACAGAAAAGAGACTATCCGGTTGTTCAAGGCTGTGTAATATTGATTAGTTTTACTTATGTTCTCATCAATCTAATAGCTGATTTTGTTTGTGTATCACTAGATCCAAGAATTAGAGTTGATTAATGAAGAAGAAATTCAATATACCTTTTTTTGTAGTTATATTTTGGTTTGTTTGTGGAATATTAGGACTAATATTACCCTTGCAACCCGATCAAATTTCATTAGATAAAATTTTATTAGGTCCGGGTTGGGAGCAATGGTGTGGTTATGATCATCTAGGTCGTCCAATTTGTGAACGCCTAATAATGGGAGCAAAAACGTCATTTAGTGTTGCAATTATTGTTGTACTTATATCTTTTGTTGTCGGAACTTTTTTTGGTGTAATTGGGGCGTGGTTTGGGGGGATTTATGATAAATTTCTTGTAGTTATGATCGACATTTTTATCGCTTTTCCCGGAATTTTGTTAGCAATCGTCTTGGCTGGATTGTTAGGACCAGGACTTACAAATACAGTTATAGCCTTATCGGTTGTAAGTTGGGTTGGTTTTTCGAGATTAGCTAGAATACAAACATTAAGCATTAAAAATCGAGATCATATTATTGCGGCACACGCTCTAGGCACATTAGATTATGTGATTACATATAGACACATTTTACCATTAATAATTGCTCCGTTAATTATTGAGGCAACATTTTCAGTCGCGAGTGTCATTATTGCTGAGGCAGGCCTATCATTTTTAGGTCTAGGCATACAACCTCCTTCTGCATCCTGGGGTAGCATGATTCGAGATGGTACCCAGTATATGTTAGTCGCTCCACATATGGTTTTAGGACCAGGATTTGCTATTCTTTCGTTGGTATTATGTGTAAATCTTCTGGGCGACTGCCTAAGGGAAAAAATGGATATAAGAGGCTCAAAATGAAATCGTACATAACACCTAAAGATTTAAAATTAGGCTCGATTATGTGTGACATAGACGGTCCTCAATTAGATGAGAGCGAGCGTGAAATATTATTACATCCATTGATCGGCGGTATTATTTTATTTTCACGTAATTTTGAATCACCAAAACAATTAGTAGAATTAAAAGAAGAAATTCATAGATTACGTCAACCTTCATTATTAATTGCTGTAGATCATGAAGGCGGTAGAGTTCAGCGTTTTCGAAATGGTTTTAGTCAATTACCAGCATGCGGTTTATTCGGTTCTATTGAATCAATAGAGGAAGCTCAATTGCTGGCAAGGCAAACTGGTTGGCTTATGGCAGCCGAGCTTTTATCGGTAGGAGTTGATTTCAGTTTTGCTCCTGTGCTTGATGTCGGTGGAAGTATTAGTAAGGTAATAGGCGACCGTGCATTTGATGTTGATCCTGAAAAAATTTCAAAATTAGCGCGGGCTTTTGTGACAGGAATGAATGAAGCAGGTATGGCAGCTGTTGGGAAACATTTCCCCGGCCATGGCTCAGTAGCTGAAGATTCTCATTTTTCTATACCACTTGACCCTCGTTCGTTTAGTGATATTAATACCCACGATTTGATACCTTTCAAATTACTAATTGATTTCGGTATTTCAGGACTAATGCCGGCACATGTTATATATTCGGAAATTGATACACTTCCTGCAGGATTTTCTTCTGTTTGGATAAAGGATATTTTGAGAAAAAAATTGAATTTTAAGGGTACAATTTTTAGTGATGATCTTAGTATGGCCGGTGCCGAGATTATTGGGAATTATACCGAAAGAACAAGACTTACACTAAAAGCTGGTTGTGATATAGCGCTAATCTGTAACAATAAAAAAGGTTTAATTTCTGTGCTTGATGAATCTGAAAAATTTGCTGAGTTTGAATCTTTAAATTGTTTGGAAAAAATGCGCGGTAAATTTAATTACAGATATGATGATTTGAAAAATAATAAATTATGGCAAAAGTGTTCAAAGAGAATTGAGAGTTTTCAAAATTAACGAAGTTATTCTTAGTGAGCTATTATTAACAGAGATTTTTAATTACAGGTAAGACTAAATGAAATTTTCAGAATTAACAGAGATCACCAGAAACCTCTTTGGTGAACATACATGGGTAGCCGAAATTTTTATTATCATTATTGTTGCTATTTTCTTAAATTGGATGTTGAAAAGATATCATCATAAAATTATTTTAAAACTCAAAAAAACAAAAATAATTTGGGATGATGCAATTCTTGATGCTGCGGAAAAACCATTATCAGTTTTAGTTTGGATAACAGCGCTTACTTTTTCTGTGAATATAATAGATGAACATAACAAGTTGATTATACTTGGCGCAGTTTCGTCCTTATATCAAATAGCCGTGTTAATTATTATCTGTTGGTTTCTAATACGATTTATAACGTGTTTTGAAAAGAATATTATTTCAGTCAAACAAACTACTAGTGAGGAAATTGACCAAACTACAGTTGATGCTATAGCTAAATTGCTTCGCATTTCAGTAATTATTATTGGTTTTTTAATAGCACTCCAATCACTTGGCTACAGTATTTCTGGCGTATTAGCTTTTGGAGGTGTTGGGGGGATTGCTGTTGGATTTGCAGCACGTGATTTATTGGCTAATTTCTTTGGCGGTTTAATGATTTATATGGATCGTCCTTTTAGTGTTGGCGATTGGATTCGTTCGCCTGATAAAGAAATTGAAGGAACCGTTGAAAAAATAGGATGGAGATCAACAACTATTAGGACATTTGATAAGCGGCCTTTGTATGTTCCAAATGCAGTCTTTAATAATGTCTCTGTTGAGAATCCATCAAGAATGTTAAATAGAAGAATCAAAGAAACTATAGGCATTCGCTATGATGATTTATCTAAAATGGAAAAAATTATCGGTGATGTAAAAGAAATGCTCAAGAATCATGCTGATATTGATACAACAAAAACCTTAATAGTAAATTTTAATGAATTTGCTCCATCTTCATTAGATTTTTTTATATATACTTTTACTAAAACTATAGATTGGGTTCGTTATCATGAAATTAAACAAGATGTACTATTGAAAATTATAAATATAATTGAATCTAACGGTGCGGAATGCGCTTTCCCGACATCAACATTACATATTTCATCGAGTAGTGATATTTCTAATCAAAAATAAAAAAATAAAGCAATTTAAATAGCTAATTTGAGAAATGATTACTAATTTTACTAAAATGCAAGGCACAGGGAATGATTTTATTATATTTGATACATTCTCAGCCCCTCTGTCGTTAAGTAGCGAACAAATAAAAAAAATAGCAGATAGACATTTAGGTATTGGCTGCGATCAAGTTTTATTAGTAGGGCCATCAAAGAATAATGAAGCAGATGTTTATTATAGAATATTTAACTCTGATGGCACTGAGGTTTTTCAATGCGGCAATGGTGCTCGTTGTGTTGCCGTATACCTTAAAAGTAAAGGATTAGTTGAGAAAAATAATATTATAGCAGAGACTAAAAGTAGCCAGCTTATTTTAACAATTGATGATAATCAATCTGTTACTGTGAATATGGGTATGCCAAAATTTGAGCCAGTTGATATTCCATTAGATGTTGATGAAAGATTAGAAAACTATTTATTGAAGCTTGACAACAAGGAAATTGTTTTTGGAGCTATGTCAATTGGAAACCCACACGCAGTTATAATTGTAGATGATGTTGATTTAGCTTCTGTAAAAACCACCGGTGATGTCTTCCAAAAACATGGGATATTTCCTGAAGGAGTAAATGTTGGTTTTGTTCAAATTTTAGATCGAAAAAATATTAAACTTCGTGTTTATGAACGTGGAGTCGGGGAGACCCTTGCTTGTGGCAGTGGTGCTTGTGCAGCTGTTGCTGTTGCTTATCAACAAGGTCATCTAGAAGAGGTAGTGGATGTAGAATTACGTGGAGGTCATTTGACCTTACGCTGGAAGGGCGGTGAAAATTATATATATATGAGTGGTTTTGTAGAGACAGTTTATGAAGGGGAAATTGAATTATGAGTTTAAAGGAAAAAGAAAATCATATGTCTAAACGTTCTACAGAAAATTTAGTTTCTGATTATTTAAGGGATAATCTAGATTTTTTTGTTAAGAATCCTTCGATTATTGCCGAATTAAAAATACCACATGAGAGCGGGGATGCAATTTCACTTGTTGAAAAACAATTAGCGATATTACGTAGTCAAAATCAGGAAACTCAAAAAAAAATACACGAGTTAATAGAAATAGCACGCCAAAATGAAAAACTTGCTCGTCGTATGCATCAATTAGCACTTACTTTAATGAATGAAAATGATCCAGAAGATATTTTTTCAACATTATATAAGAATTTAAAGAAAAATTTTTATGCTGATAGAGTTGTTGTGAAACTATTTGCAAATCCTATCCTTGTTTCTAGTTCTCTAACAGAAGAATTTGTAGGCAAAGATTCTTTAGAAGAGTTGTTATTTAGAAGTATTATAAAAAAACTAGAACCACTAAGCGGTAAAATGAAGAGGCAACAACAGGTGTTTTTGTTTGGCGAAGACGGTGATGATATAGCATCATCAGTAATGATACCTCTACATGGGCATGGTTGGGGAGGTATACTTGCTATCGGAAGTTTTGACGAAGAGCATTTTCAGTCAGGTATGGGTATAGAATTACTTTCTAATTTTGCTGAGATTTTAAGTTTTATAATAAAACCATGGGTTAAAGAAAATTAGATTTTTTTATGTACTCATCGGAGGCACAATTACTAAATTCTTTTGAAGATACGCTACATTACCTATCAAAATATACTCGCGATGCATACCATCGCGATCTGAATTATTTACAGACATATTGTATTAAGCAAAATATTCAAAAATGGTCTGACCTTAGAAGTCAACAGCTGAGAGATTTTATTTCTAATAGGCATCGCAAAGGTATTTCAGGTCGCTCACTACAAAGAAACCTATCTTCAATTAGAGCTTTTTACAGATATTTACTTAAAATAGGCGAAGTAAAAATAAATCCTACGGAAGGAATAATAACTCCAAAGGTAGATCGAAAATTACCAAAATTACTTGATGCCGATCAAACTTGCCAATTATTAGAAATTGAAGAGAAAGATGTATTAGCAATTCGAGATAAAGCTATACTCGAATTAATTTATTCATCTGGATTGCGTTTGACCGAAGTTATGAGTTTAGATGTAGATGATATTGATTTTATCGATAAGGTATTAACTGTTATTGGGAAAGGTAAAAAAACACGTAATCTCCCAGTAGGTAAATACGCAATTATTGCGGTAGAAGATTGGCTTAGAAATAGACAAAATCTAATTAAAAATGATGATGAAAAGGCTCTTTTTATCAGCAATAGAGGTAGACGTATTAGCCCGAGATCTATACAGGAGCGCATTAAGAAATGGGCAAAAAAGCAAGGGTTGTCAAGCCATGTTCACCCTCATATGTTAAGGCACTCATTTGCTAGTCATATTTTGGAGTCAAGTGGCGATCTGCGTGCAGTACAGGAACTATTAGGACACGCAGATATTAGTACAACACAGGTTTATACTCATCTAGACTTTCAACATTTAGCCCAAGTTTATGATAAAACACACCCGAGAGCGCGTAAAAAAAAACAAAGGAAAAATAATATTTAGGCCTGTTTTACTTAAGCCTTAATTTTGGCTAATGTAAAATTGTTGCCTGTAAATTTTTGCACACAATTTTTTAAAAACAAAAAATATTAAGTAGGCATTAACGAAAAATGACCGAGAGTAATTTACACCCGTTGACTATATCTTTGCATAAACAGTCCAAGATTCTAGAAATTGTTTATGACAATGGAGTAACTTTTAAATTACCATGCGAATATCTGCGAGTTTTTTCTCCATCAGCAGAGGTAAAAGGACATGGTCCTGGTCAGGAGGTATTACAGACCGGCAAGGAAAACATAAATATTAGTGAAGTCCAGCCCATTGGTAATTATGCTGTTCGTATCGTGTTTGATGATGGTCACGAAACGGGCTTGTATACTTGGAATTATTTATATGAGTTAGGACAGAATCAAGAGAATTATTGGAAAGGCTATCTTCATAAATTAAATAAATCGGGGTACATTCGCTAAAAATATGGCTAAGAAAGAAACAGATTTTGGTTATGAGAAAGTTTCCCCTATAGAAAAAACTAAGCGCGTTAACGAAGTTTTTTCATCTGTTACGAATGATTATGATTTAATGAATGATGTTATGTCATTTGGTATTCATAGATTATGGAAACGTTTTGCTGTAAACATCAGCGGGATTAGGAGAGATTCTTGTGTTCTTGATTTAGCTGGCGGAACTGGAGATATTACAAAACTGGTTTATAAGAAATTAGGGAAAGATGGAAACATTACATTGTGTGATATAAATGAAGATATGTTAAATCAGGGAAGAGAAAATCTTATCAATACAGGAATAATAAAAGGTATAAATTATATAAGGGCAAATGCGGAAAATTTACCATTCAGAGATAATAGTTTTGATTTTGTCATAATTGCTTTCGGACTTCGAAATGTCGCTAACAAAAATATTGCATTAGAATCAATATATAAAAAACTTAAATATGGCTCACAATTAGTTATCTTAGAATTTTCTAAAGTCACAATTCCATTATTAGATAAGCTGTATCAGAAATATTCATTTAAATTTATCCCAAAATTAGGTAAAGCGATTTCTGGAAATGAGAGAAGTTATAAATATTTAGTGGAGTCAATTAACATGCATCCTGATCAGGAAGAATTGTCATTAATGATGGAGGAGGCGGGGTTTAGAAATATTGAGTATTATAATCTTTCTAGTGGAATAGCTGCAGTTCATCGGGGTTATAAAATATGAATTTTTTTGAGTAAATTATGCAATTTTGGATTAGTAAATTTGAAAATTATATTAACAAGATATTATGTCTTGATGAGGAAGCTTGCTACGCATTAAAAAAAATTAATAAAAAGATTATTGCTTTAGAATTTGAAAACACAGAGCTAAAATTATATATAACACCTATCGAGAATAGATTGAGTATTAATACTGAATGTGACGTAGATCCAGATGTGTCAATAAAAAGTACACTAGATAGTTTTTTAAAAACAATACTTCCTTTAAAAATTCAACCTCTAATTCTACCCATTAATATGAAGATTGTGGGAGATACAACTCTTGCACGAGATTTTCAAAATATAATAAGTAATCTAAAAGTAGATTTCGAAGATCCACTATCTAAATTTCTTGGTGATACACTTGCGTTTCAAATTGGCAGATTTATACGAAAAGCATCAAGCTCCACATTTTCAATAGTTGAAACAATTATGTCAGATACTAGTGAATATTTACGTTTTGAGGTTGAAATGCTTCCAGATGAGTTATTAATAAATGAATTTAATAAAGAAGTCGATTGTCTTCGAGACGAAACAGAGTTAATTTCAAAAAGAATTGATAAAATTAATAATTTTTTGTCAAAAAATAGGAAGAATATATAATCGTGTCACAGTTTTTACGTTTATTAGCAATACAGAAGGTATTAATTTCACACGGTCTAGATGAAATTATCTTTGCTACACACTTATTAAGACCTATTCGTTTTCTTTTTTATATCTTACCTTGGAATTGGTTTACTAAAAATAAAGAAACAAGAGCAGTAAGAATACGTTTAATGTTAGAAGAATTAGGGCCTATCTATGTAAAGTTAGGACAGATACTATCCACACGTCGTGATTTAATCCCAGAAGATATTGCCGATCAATTTGCAAAATTACAAGATAATGTTCCCCCTTTTCCTGGAAAGATTGCGAGGAAAATTATTGAAGATGCTTATGGTTGTAACATTGATGATGTTTTTCAGGAATTTAATGAAACACCATTAGCCTCAGCATCAGTCGCACAGGTGCATAGCGCAACACTTAAAGACGGGCGTGATTTTATTATTAAGGTTATACGCCCAGATATTGAGTTAGTAATAAGAAAGGACCTAGATTTATTGCATTTATTAGCTGAAAAAGCAGAAAGATATAACAAGAATGCAAAATCTTTAAAATTTACTGGAGTTATAAAAGAATTTGAAAAAACTATTTTTAATGAATTAGATTTGCAAAGGGAAGCATCAAATGCATCTCAATTACAGCGTAATTTTGAAAATGAAAATAGATATTATGTTCCTAAAATTGACTGGGAGCTGACAAAAAGAAATGTACTCGCCATTGAACGTGTTGAAGGGATACCAATACGTGATATTAGTGCTCTAAAGACTGCTAATATAGATTTAAAATCTTTGGCAGAATTTGGCGTTGAAATATTTTTTACACAAGTTTTTAGGGATAATTTTTTTCACGCTGATATGCATCCAGGAAATATTTTCGTCTCTCCGGGTAAAAAAAAGGAATTACCAGTAATTAAAGTTATTGATTTTGGCATTATGTGCTCATTAACTGAATTTGATCAACATTATCTTGCCGATAATTTAGTTGCATTTCTAAACCGTGATTATCATAGAGTTGCAGTCTTGCATATTCAGTCTGGCTGGGTGCCACGAGAAACAAGAGTTGACGAACTTGAAGGTGTAATTAGAACTGTATGTGAACCATTACTAGATAGGCCTATTCATGAAATTTCGTTGGGCGAATTATTACAGAGACTTTTTCAAATTGCTCGTAGTTTTGATGTTGAGATAATGCCGCAATTAATATTGCTGCAAAAAACTATTATAAATATTGAAGGCATTGGAAGACAGCTTTATCCGCAGCTTGATTTGTGGGAAACAGCGAGACCAGAGATGATGCGTTGGATGAGTGAACGCATGGGAGTTAAAGGATTTATAAAAGGTGCGATGTTAAATCTACCTAGGGTAATTGAACGTTTGCCCGAACTCCCAAATAGAACAATTGATTTAATTGATAAATTATATGAAGGAAAAATAGAAATGGAGAATAAGTCGTATGAAATACACAAATTACGTAAAGAGATGAAAATATATAATCGAAAAATAATTATTTCAGTTATTGGATCTGGATTTATTTTATCATCATCAATTATTTATGCTATGAACAACACAGCACATGGAGCAATAATCTCAATCCCACTTGCTTCTTTAATATTAGGTTTCTTCGGATTAATTTTTGTATTTCTTTCCTGGAAATATAAATAATTAATTATGTATCTATATAATTTTGCTTATTCCTTATTTTTATAAGCGACTTAATTCCAATTAATTTCACACCATATTTATCTATATTTTGTAAATATTTAGATAATATTTTTATAGTATTAGAATGTGAGTGAGCTATAGCTAGTGCCGTCCCTTCTTTTTTTGCTATAGCAATTAATTCAAGAAATTTTTTAGTTATATATTCAAAATCTTTATTATTATCAAGAAATATATCTCTTTTTAAAAAAGGTATTTTATTTTTCTTTGCAATCTCACTAGCAACACTATTAATACTAGTTAAACTATCAACATAAATGTATTTATTTTTTTTTAGGACATTCATTAGCCATTGCATATGACCTGGGTGACGTGTCAGCAAACTTCCCATATGATTATTTATACCTATTATGTTTGATATCAAATTCATATTTTTTTCCAATGTTTCTTCAAACTCATATTGAGTCATATTTAATGTTAGCGCTCCTGGGCCAAGCAACTCATTATTTTTTAATGCTTGCATAGGTTGATGTAAAAGTATTTCTTTACCATTTCGGGAAGCAATTGCCGAAACCTTTTGCGTATAAGGAGCATGAGGAAGAATTGCATATGCTATTGGGCCAGGCAAGGAAAGTGCGAGCATATCTTCTTTTTCTTTATAGCCAAGATCATCAATTATGATTGAAATCGATGGCTCTGGTGTTTGTTGAGAATGCACTATTATTGCGAATGTACTTAGTAAAAAAGCAAAAATTATACACTTATATTTCATTACTACGGTGCATGAATACATGAATATGATTTACCCAGTTTTTTTCAAATGAATTGAAAGTCCCTTCAGTACATTTATCGCTTCGTAGAGTTGATAATCAGTTTCTATGAGCGAAGATGAGCTTGTAATTTTTTCTTTTTTTGAATTATCTACAGGAGATTCACTATCAAGATGACCGCTCAGATCTGATTCTTTAATTAATCCATTGCTTACATTGTTATCATCCGCGACATTAAATTCTATATTTCTAACAATCATATCAGGCTCAATACCCGATGCTTGTATAGAACGACCAGAGGGCGTGTAGTATCGAGCAGTGGTTAATTTTAAGGCTGTTTCGTCATTCATTGGCAGTATAGTTTGTACGGAACCCTTACCAAATGTCCTTTCACCCATAACAATTGCTCTTTTTTGATCTTGTAACGCTCCAGCAACGATTTCTGATGCAGAGGCTGAACCACCATTAACAAGAACAACGATCGGAATATTTTTAAATAACTCATCTGGTTTTGCATTAAATTTTAGTTTTGAATCTTTTACCCTGCCTTCCGTATAAACAATTAGCCCACTATTAATAAATAAATCAGAGACATCAACTGCTGCATTTAGTAAACCACCTGGATTATTTCTTAGATCTAATACTAATCCCTTTAATTTTTTATTATTTTTACTTTCTAAATTTTTAAGTGATTTACGTAAATCCTTTGCGGTGTGTACTTGAAAACTTGAAATACGAACATATCCAAACTCGAGCTCTATTATTTCAGCTCTTACATTTATAATAGTTATAACATCCCGTACAATACTTATATTAAAAGGTTTTTCTTTGCCTTCTCTTAGTATGGTTAATTCAATTTTACTTCCTGGTTTACCTCTCATTATTTTAACAGCTTCCATAAGTGAAATACCCTTAGCAGATTTACCATCTAAACGAATAATTAAATCACCAGCCTTAATCCCAGCTCGCTGTGCAGGAGTATCATCGATTGGTGATATAACCTTAACAAAACCATCTTCATAGCCCACTTCAATTCCAAGACCACCAAACTCACCTGAAGTACCTTCCTGTAGTTCTTTATAGGCTTCTTTATCTAAATAGGCAGAATGCGGGTCAAGTCCTTGCAGCATTCCACGAATTGCATTTTCTAAAAGGGCTTCGTCATCTATATTTTCAACATAATCACTTTTAATTTTTGAGAAAATTTCTGTAAATACTCGTATTTCATCCAAAGGTATTGTATTCACATCATTTTTTTGCTCAGAATTTGCCAGAGCGAATTTACTAGCGATAAAAAAAAGCAATACTACATATAGTATTTTTTTGAAAATAGGCATTCTCTAACTCCATTAAAGCAAAAATTATCAAGCCATCTTGACTATTTAATTTTTTATTATAGCTATTAAATTTATTTTTTTGTTAGCATACTAGCTATTGGGCATTATCTACAAGCTAAATTAAAGGTTATTTTTTACACCATTGTGATGGATCTAAGGTTTTCTTGCCTTCCCTTATCTCAAAATAAAGTGCAGGATTTTTCTGTCCTCCACTATCACCTACAGTAGCAATCTTTTCTCCAGTTTTAACAAAATCACCAGTAGTTTTTAAAAGTTTTTGGTTATGTCCGTATAAACTTAAAAAATTATTTTGATGTTCAACTATTACAAGTAAACCAAAATTGCGAAACCAATCTGCAAAAACAATTTTTCCTTCACTGATAGCGCTTACTTGAGAACCTTCCTTTGCTTCAATTAGAACTCCTTTCCATTTTAGACCAGTCATTTTTTTTTCTGCGCCATATTTTTTTAATAATTTTCCATTTATTGGCCAAATTAGTTCTCCTTTTCTTGAACTAAAAGAGAATTCCTTTTTAGTAGAATGAAATTTATCTAATTGCGAAATTTTTAGATTATTTAGAAGTTCCCCGAGTTTACGCTCGTTCTCTTTTAGAAGTAGGAGTTCAATTCCTTGTTGCTTAATATATTTGTTGATGTCTTCTATAAATTTTAGCCTATTATCACGTTGTTTATTAAATTTTTCTAATTTAAATTTATGTTCATTTTCTAATGATTCGAGTTTAGTAGTTTGCCTATATATATTTGATTCAATTTCTTCAATATCTTTTAAAGTTCGCCTTAATTTTTTTATGCGTTTTGAACGAGCATAATTATCATAATCATAATATGCAATTGCACGAGTAATTTGGGACGGGTTATCTTGATTAAGTAATACTTTAAAATAATTATATTTACCCATTCTATAAATAGATCTTATTTGAGAAATAAGCATCCCTTTTTCTTTGTTAAGTATTTTCTGGCGATTCTCTTTTTTAGTTTTTAATTTTTTAAGGTTATCTTGTTTTCTTAAAATATCATATTGAGTATTTTCTAGTTGTATAGATATTTTATTCGTTATTAATTCATTCTCCTTTAATTCTGTTTGTAATACACTGACCTTATGCTTGGCTCTTTCAATTTCCTTATCGACATTAAGCATACGAGATTGAATTTTTTCAAGTTTTAATTTTTGCTTATAACTTGATTCATCCGAGATGGTTGGTGATGAAAGGCCTAGTAAAAAAAATAAAGTATATTTTTTCGTAATTATTACTATTCTATTAGGCAGAACCATAAAGAATTACTTTCCGACAATCGCTGGAGTCTTGTCTTTCAGTAGCTTTATCAGTGATTTTCCAGTCATTTCATCAGGCTGTTTTATGTCCATAATACTTAATAGGGTTGGAGCAACATCCGATAGAGAACCTGTTCCTGGTAGGAATTTTGCCGATCTGCCAACATAGATTAATGGCACTAAATTACTTGTATGTGCTGTATGAGGTTGTGATTTAATTTTTTCTGTTGTATATGATTTTATTTGTTCAGCATTTCCATGATCTGCAGTTATCAGAATTTCACCACCTACTTTCTGTGCAGATTCAACAATTCTACCCAAACACTTGTCAATTGTTTCTATAGCAGAAATCGTTGCTTTAAAATTACCAGTATGACCAACCATATCAGCATTAGCAAAATTACATATTATTGAATCATACTTACGACTATTAATTGACTCTATCATATAGTCTGTAATTTTTTCTGCACCCATTTCAGGCACCAAATCATAAGTACGTACACGCGGAGATGGGATTAGTACGCGATCCTCACCTTCAAATATACTTTCGTCCCCACCATTAAAAAAGAAGGTTACATGCGCATATTTTTCAGTCTCAGCAATGCGTAGCTGTTTCAAACCAAGATTGGAAATGTATTTACCAAAAACATTCGACAAAGAAACTGGAGGAAAGGCAACAGGAAATTCATATTCCGCTTTATAAGAAGTCAGGCTTATAAAAGTTTTAAGTTTTGGCATTCTTTCTCTTTCAAATGCTACAAATTTTGGTTTAGTGAATGCCCGTGCTAATTGTCTTGCACGGTCTGCGCGATAATTTGCGAAAACAATGACATCATCATCCCCAACAATAACGGGATCTTCTCCTTGTTTAATAATCGCGGTTGGCGATATAAACTCATCAGTTTCGTTTCTTGCATAGGCCATATCAATAGCAATAAATGGATCGCTCGATCTATAATCAGACTTACCCTGACTAATAAGGTCGTAGGCAAATTTTGTTCTATCCCAGTGTTTATTTCTATCCATAGCATAATAACGACCAATTAGTGAAGCGATCTGTCCAATATTTAGTTCTTTAATTTTTAGTTGAACCTTATGTATTGACTCAATCGCAGATTTTGGCGATGTATCTCGTCCGTCTAAAAATGCGTGGAGATATAATTTTTTAACTTTACAGTTTTTTGCTAATTCCATTAATGCAAAAGTATGGTCTTCGTGACTGTGAACACCTCCTGCAGAGAGCAAACCAAGTAAATGAACAGCTTTATTGTTTTTTGCTGCAAAATTAAATGCTTCATTTAGTATTTTATTCTCATAAAATGTGCCATCTTTTATGGCGCGTGTAATACGTGTGAATTCTTGGTCCACTATTCGACCAGCTCCAATATTCATATGGCCAACTTCAGAATTACCCATTTGCGAGGCTGGTAACCCCACATCAAGGCCTGATGCATTAATTAGTGTGTGAGGGTATTGTTCCCAGATTTGTTCCCAAATTGGTTTATGAGCTGAATATATTGCATTGTATTCAGTGTTATCTGTATGTCCCCAACCATCGAGGATTATCAGAATGGTGGGTTTATGAACTAGTTGTATCACTAATATTGACCATCATTAACAGGAATGAAGAATAATATTGAGCCGATCAAAGTTTTTTGCAATTTTAATCTGCAATAAATATATAATTGAGGTTGTAGGTTAATCTAAGCAAATACCCTGTTAGGCTTTGAGTTTTAAAGACTTTGCGAATATTAACATGAAATTATTAAATACAACACGTTAAATAAGTTTGTTATTTACCCTATTTCAATGGTTTTTTCACCGCCAGATATGACGTATTATCGTTATTATTTAAACTAATAATAAGAGATTGACTTAATGGAAAAGTTCCCCATATTTATCCTAAATCATCCATATTTATTTTCGTTGCTTTTTGTAATCTTGACTCTATTAATATGGAACATTTTTGGAAATTTAATTGGTGGTGTAAAGCTGCTGACTACGGATGAGGCAACACTGCTAATCAATCGTGAGGATGCTGAAGTAATTGATATTCGTAGTCAAACAGAATTTGAGAACGGTCATATTATTAATGCTAAGAATATTGACCTGCAAGAATTACCCGAAAAAATCAACAAATTAAGAAAGGATAAAAGCAAAGGAATTATTTTTTACTGCACAAATGGCAGTTTATCATTAAAGGAAACCCAAAAAATGGTAAGACAAGGCGAAGATATGATTTATTGTTTAAAAGGAGGCATAGCATCGTGGAAAAATGCAAATTTACCTTTGACTAAGAGCCTCAAAAATACTTAATTATCATTTCAGTAATATTATATATAAGGTAAATATTTATGGCTGATGAAAAAAACAAAACTGAAAAAACACAAGAAGGTCAATTTTCAATCCAAAAGATATATATAAAAGATATATCTTTTGAGACAACAAACACACCCGATGCATTTAAAATGGATTGGAAACCCGTTGTTGATATGCATATAACAAATGAGGCAACTCCATTAGGCGAAGATCTTTTTGAGGTAGTATTGTCAGTAACATTAACAGTGAAGATAGATGATAAAACTATATATCTGGTTGAAATTAATCAAGCCGGTATTTTCTTAATTAAAAGTATTCCTGAAGATTTAATTGGACGCATGTTGGCAACATCTTGTGCGAATATTCTGTTTCCATTTGCTCGTGAGGCGGTTTCAGATATTGTCGTAAGAGGAGGGTTTCCTCAATTATTACTTTCTCCAGTAAATTTTGATGCTTTGTATGAGCAGCAAAGAAAGCAGGCTTCAGAACAGGCAAAAGAAAGTACAACCCATTAGCGGACGTTAATGAAATGACATCACAACCAGTTTTAGTACAAGGTGCTGGCTCTTGGGGGACTGCATTAGCTTTGATTTTAGCAAGGAACGGGCATCAGGTTTTTCTTTGGGATATTGATTTTGATCTTATCAGGGAAATTAAATTAGACAGACATAATAGAAAATATTTACCAGGCGTTAAAATCCCTGACAATGTTTTACCAATTGAAAAAATAGAAGATACTCCGATTGAAGTTAGGAAAATAATTAGCGCGGTACCCTGTCATGCATTACGAAGTAGTTTAAATTTTTTAAGGCCATTAACGGTTGAGAGTATATGTGTTGCATGCAAGGGTTTAGAACCTGGCACACAGAAATTAAGTCACAAAGTTATTGAAGACGAAATTCAAAATTGTTCAATAGCAATTCTTTCGGGACCATCTTTTGCCACTGAAGTAGCAGCAGAATTGCCAACAGCAATAACAATAGCAGCTAAAGACACCAAATTCGCGCAAGAATTTTCAAATCTTTTTCATACAGATCATTTCAGAGTTTATATTGATTCTGATTATATAGGCGTACAAATTGGTGGAGCAGTAAAAAATGTAATGGCAATTGCAGCTGGAATTTCAGATGGATTGGGTTTCGGAAGTAACGCACGCTCAGCATTAATTACACGCGGCTTGGTAGAGATAACTCGATTAGGTTTGTCTATGGGGGCTAAACGAGATACTTTTATGGGTTTAGCGGGTCTTGGCGATCTAATTTTAACTTGTACCGACAATCAATCACGTAATAGACGACTCGGTCTATTATTAGCTAAAGGATTATCTATCGAAGAAGCAAGAAAAGAGATTGGTCAAGAAATTGAAGGTCTAAATACCGCAAAAGAAGTTGGTATTTTGGCAAAAAAGAATCATGTAGAAATGCCAATATCTGAACAAGTTAACAGCGTTATAAATTCCGAATGTACTGCAAAAGAGGCAGTGTCTAATTTGGTATCTCGTCGACAGAATTTAAAGACATAATAAAAAATTTCAAAATTCCAAAAAAGTGAGTTTATCAGACCGAAAACAAAGAATATTAAATTCATCAAATTCTTTTGCAAATGATAGAATTGAATGGAAAAAAAAGAGCAGATATTTCCATAAAGAGGATAAAAAATATCTTTCTTTTATCATTCCAAAGAAATCAAATGTTTTAGAGATTGGGTGTGGTGTGGGTGATTTGCTCGATTCATTAGAACCAGAAAGAGGTGTTGGTATTGATATTAGCGAATCCATGATTGCTAATGCTAAGAAAAACTTTCCTCAATTTGAATTTTTAGTCGGTGACGCAGAAGCCCCGGAATCCCTCAATAAAATAGAGGGGACTTTTGATTACATTCTTTTATCTGATACGATTGGATATTTAGATGATTGTCAGTCGACACTTACTTTGTTGCATAAATTTTGTAACAAAGAAACACGGATTGTTATAAGTTATTTCTCATATTCATGGCAACCTATCTTAAAATTATTAGAAATTCTAAAATTAAGGATGCCTCAGGTTGAATTAAATTTTTTGCCAACAAATGATATTAGAAATCTTTTATTGTTAGCGGATTTTGATGTTGTAAAAGAAGAGTGGAGACAATTATTTCCAACATCATTTTTCGGAATAGGAAATATTGTGAACAAATACTTTGCAACATTACCAATTTTAAGACGACTTTGTTTGAGAAATTATATTGTTGGTAGATCTTTTAAAAAGGCTGATAGCCAATACCAGTCTTGTTCCATAATTATTCCATGCAGAAACGAAAAAGGGAATATTGAAAATGCTGTTCTTCGTATTCCAGATTTTTGTGAAGATTTAGAAATAATTTTTATTGAAGGCCATAGCGAAGATGACACATATAATGAGATAAAAAGAATCAAATCGAAATATAGCCAAAAAAATATAAAAGCATTGAAACAAGATGGATATGGTAAAGCTGATGCCGTTTATAAGGCCTTTGATAATTCTTGCGGTGAAGTTCTAATAATACTAGATGCTGATTTAACTGTCCCACCAGAACAACTTGGTAAATTTTGGGATGCAATTAACTCAGGTAAGGGAGAGTATATTAATGGAAGTCGTTTAGTGTATCCAATGGAAAAAGATGCGATGAGATTTTTAAATTTAATGGCAAATCAAATTTTTTCTATAATTTTTAGCTGGCTCCTAAATCAACGTTATACTGATACTTTATGCGGTACAAAAGCGTTAAGTCGTTCTGACTATTTGAAAATTAGGAAGAATCAATCTTATTTTGGCAACTTTGACCCATTTGGCGATTTCGACCTAATTTTTGGAAGTTCTAAACTCAACCTAAAAATGGTAGAGGTACCTATAAAGTATAAAGCTCGTATTTATGGCAGTACTCAAATAGCACGTTTTCGACATGGCTTTCAATTATTACGTATGGTTTTTCATGGCTACAGAAAACTGAAATTACTTTAGTTTTATGAAAAATACATCTCCCGTATTCGTTTAGGTTTTATTTTTAAGAAATGAATAAAAAAAATCATCACACATTTATAGTAGTTATAGTCGCCATTATCAGCTCTGTATTTCTTATCTATAGACAGACTTATAATTTTCAGTTCTTAAATGTAGATGATCTTGTATATCTTGGTTACGACTATTTACATGATGGGTTCTCTTTACAAGATATAACCTACTCATGGAATAATTTCAAAAACCCCTACTTTATGCCGCTCACTTATTTTTCATTTCAATTAGATATCATTATTTATGGAACGAACCCCGGAGGGTTTCATATTACTAATGCATTTTTACATGGCCTTAATTCATTATTAGTTTTCTATTTATTATATAAAATGACAGAAGATAAGTGGAAAAGCTTTTTTGTTGCCATTCTATTTGCTGTGCATCCACAACACGTTGAAGCAGTAGCATGGGTTGCCGAAAGAAAGGAATTGCTGGCAGCTTTATTTGGCCTTTCCGCGCTATATTTTTATGCAAAATATACAAAAGAAAGTAAATTTTTTAATAATAAAGAATGTCCTAATGCGCTTCGCTATTATTTACTAGCCATTCTTTTTTTTATTTTTTCACTTTTATCAAAACCAATGTGGATTACTCTTCCTTGTTTACTGATTTTACTTGATTGGTGGCCAATGGAAAGATTTAAACATAAATCAATTACTAGCCTTATAAGAGAAAAGGTACCATTTTTTTTAATTTCCATTATGTTTGTTATTGTTCATTACGTTACATCAGATAATCTTTTGATTGAAACGCTTGAAATTAAAAAATATTATGTATCTGATGTGAGTCTAGTACCTTTTGATCAGCGTCTTGAGAATAGTTTAGTAGCTTATATAACCTATTTTTGGAAAAGCTTTTTCCCTTTTACTTTTACTGGATATTACCCTTATCCAATGTCCTCGCTACCATTATGGAATATATATCTAGCCGGGTTAAGCTTGGCGAGCATAACTTTCGGTGTAATTTTTTGTATTAAACAAAGGCCTTATTTACTTATTGGCTGGCTATGGTTTTTAGGAACGTTGTTTCCATGCGTTGGGATTTTAAATACAGGAGGAGAGGGCATTTTTATTGGTGACCGATGGACATATTTACCACATATAGGTTTATTCACAGCTATTGTTTGGGGGCTTGCTTCCGTTATTGCCACAAAAAAACAATTTTGTAATAAAATATTTTTACTACTATCTTTATTAGTAATTTTCTCTTATGGGTATTCTGCCTATCATCAAACCTCTTTTTGGGAAAGGGGGGTGACGCTTTGGTCAAAATCATTGGAAGTAGATCAAAACAGAGCTTATGTTTATTTTCTTTTGGGTGGCTCATATTATGTAGAAGATAATGATAAAGATAAAGCGAAGAAATCTTATCTAAAAGCACATGAACTGAATCCAGATGAACCTTTCTATCTGGTAAAAATTGGCAATTTTTTAAATAGCATAGATCAGGAGGAAGAAGCTTGGATTTTTTATAATAAAATACTTAATACTAAGAGAAAAGATAAAGTGATGTTAAGTAATATTGGTGTATACGCACTAAGCTTATATAAATATGATGAAGCAGAGAAATTTTTTATACAAGCATCTCAATTATCTTCTACTTCATACAATAAGGATGAGTTTTTGCCACATTTATATTTAAGTTATATATATTTAATTTCTGACAAACATCCTGAAGCTATCAGACAATACGAAAAATTTCTTGCCATTTTCCCAGGTGAAAGAGATAAAGCATGTGATTTTACTTTCGATATTTTTCAAGAGAATATGAATGCTTTTTATCGTAAATATTGTTATGGCCCAGTATTACCAGAAATATTATAGTCCAAGTGTTCCCTAGACATTTTTAAAACTGTTTTTTTTCCAGGCTTCGTAAATAATAATACTTACTGCATTTGATAGATTTAGAGATCTACTATTTTCTAGCATTGGAATTTTTAAGATTTTTTCAGTCGCAAATTTCTCTAGTATTTTTTTTGGCAGACCTCGTGTTTCTGGGCCGAATATAAAACTATCATTTTCAGTAAAATTACAATCCGAATAATATCTTTTCCCTTTTGTCGATATAGCATAAAGAGAATCAGAACCATTTTTTTCAATATAGTCATCATAATTATTATAATGATAAACAATCGACCAATCGATATAATCTAATCCAGCACGACGAAGCTCTTTCGCATTTATTTTGAAACCAAGAGGGTGGATCAAATGTAATTTTGCTCCTGTATTAGCACAAAGACGTATAATATTTCCAGTATTTGGTGGAATTTCTGGTTCAAATAGAACAACATTAAGCATAGGCTAATTTTAATATTTGAAAAATAATAATCAATATGAAAAAAATATCTTCGAATGTGAAACAAAAGAAAAAACTTAGTATTGAATTTTGCGGTCTAGAATTTAATACCCCGTTAGTTTTGTTGTCAGGATGCGTTGGTTTCGGGGAAGAGTACACACGGATTAATGGTTTTTCTAATACTGATGTTGGCGCAATATGCCTAAAAGGAACGACACTTGAACCTCGTATAGGCAATTCTCCTCATAGAATCTATGAAACCTATTCGGGAATGTTAAATGCAATAGGACTGCAAAATCCCGGTTCAAAAGTAGTAGTAGACGAGTATTTACCAAATCTTGATTTTGAAGAAACACGTTTTATAGCAAATTTATCAGGATCGACGATTAAAGAATACGAAGAAATAACGAGAATTTTTGATGATTCCCCAATTGATGCAATGGAAATTAATATTTCTTGCCCAAATGTTAAGAAAGGAGGAGTTGAATTTGGAAATGATCCTATTATGTCAGCTAAGGTTGTTGAAGTTTGTAGAAGAGCAACAAAGAAAACATTGATAACAAAGTTGTCTCCAAACCAGACTGACATTACAGAAAATGCAAAGTGTTGTATTGAATCTGGTACCGATGGTTTTGCTGTTATAAATACAATAACAGGAATGGCGATTGATATAGAAAAACGTAAACCTATCATTGATAATAATCAAGGCGGATTATCCGGACCTGCAATCAAACCTATTGCATTATTAAAAGTGCATCAAGTTTATCAGGTAGCAAAACAACATAATATACCAATAATTGGGCAGGGAGGAATTCGTACGATAGAGGATGCTATTGAATTTATTATTGCCGGATCAACTGCTATTGGTATTGGTACAGCATTATTTTATGAACCGCTAGTTTGTGCAAAACTAAATGAGGGAATAACAAAATATTTGGATGCAAATAATTTAGATAGTATTTCTGATCTTATTGGTACTTTAGATTTAAATAATTAATTTTGTAAAATAAAAATTATAATTTTTGAGCAATTATCATTGCTTGATTTCTAAACCCAATTTTTAAGTTTCCAATTTTATCTTCTTCTCTGTAGAAAATTAATTTCCAATCATTGAAAAATTCTAATAATTCATTTCCATCTAATTGATAGTTGGGATTTTTCGGTCCTAATTTATCAACTCTATTTTTCATAAACGTTTGATAGAAAATTAGCCCATTAGGTTTTATTGCTTGACGTATATGTTTTATTAATTGACGATCAAGAAACTTACTAACAACTATGACATCGAATGTGTTTGGTTCCGGCGGATATTGTAAGACATCCCTAGTTTCACAGTTAATAACTAAACCCAAATCTTTTGAGCGAATAGATAATTCTTCCAGTGCTAATTGAGATATATCCCAAGCCGTAACATTCAGTTTATTATTTGCAAGACATATTGAATTAGATCCATACCCACAAGCTAGATCAAGAGCAACGCCTTTTGGCGGCAAAAGATGTTGATTAAAAAAAAGAACTTCTGAGGGAGGAGCAGGTGTTTTTATATTAGAACTATAATATTTGTTCCACTTATTTTTAATTTTATTTATCAATGACGCCAAAATGATGGGCTGAACAATACTAGTAATGTAAATATTTCTAGTCTGCCTAATAACATTGCAAAACATAAAACCCACTTAGCTAAATCACTAAGCGTATAATAATTCTGGCTAACTTCTCCTAAACCAGGCCCAAGATTATTTATACATGCCGATAATGCAGAAAATGCAGTTATAAAATCAATTTCAGTTGCCATTAGCGCTAATAGCAAGATTGTAAATACAACAACATAGACAGCCAGAAACCCCCATACCGCTTCAATAATACGTTCTGAAATAGGCTTATCATTGATTTTGATAGTGAAAATTGCATTTGGGTGAATAAGTCGTTTAATTTCCCTTATTCCCTGCTTAAAGAGTAATAATGCCCTAATTACTTTGATGCCACCGCCAGTTGAGCCAGCACAAGCTCCAATGAAACAGGAAATAATTAATAGTAGCGGTACAAATCCTGACCAATTTTGAAATTCCGTTGTTGTGAAACCTGTTGTTGTTGCAATTGATATTGTTTGAAAAACGCTATCTTTGATTGCTTCTTTTATCGTTTCATAATCACCATCGATCGCATTATAGCCGGAACATACGATGCAAATAATTAGTAATATTTTTAAATATACACGTAATTCATCATCCCCAAGGTACGGTTTGATATTTGCATTCTTAAATGCGAGAAAATGCAAACTAAAATTAATTCCAGATGCTAACATAAAAAACATTGCTACGAACTCTACTAAGCTATTGTTAAAGTATCCAATACTTTGATCATGGGTTGAAAATCCACCGATTGAGACAGTAGAAAAACTATGAGCAATAGCATCAAAAGAATTCATTCCGGCAAAATAATACGAAAGTGCGCATACTATAGTCATTGTTAAATAAATATACCAAAGCGATTTTGCTGTTTCTGTAATTCTGGGAGTTAGTTTGGTGTCTTTAACTGGTCCCGGTGTCTCGGCACGATATAACTGCATGCCACCAATACCTAACATTGGTAGTATTGCAACAGCCAAAACAATAATACCCATGCCCCCAAGCCATTGTAATTCTTGCCGGTAAAATAGAATTGATTTTGGCAGATTATCAATTTCTGTAATTATTGTCGCTCCCGTAGTAGTAAGCCCAGAAATTGATTCAAAAATAGCATTGGTAATTGATAGGTCCGGAGTTTTTGAGATTAATAAAGGTATGCTTCCTGCTACTCCAAGACCAACCCAAAAAATAACAACAACGACAAAACCATCGCGCAATCTAAGGTCATTTTTAAAGTTTTTTACTGGTAACCAAAAGACTAAACCAGTAAGAAGTATAATTATAAATGCAAGTAAGAATGGGGTAATTGAGCCGTCATTTGTAACAAGCGATATTATTAACGGCGGTATCATTGTGAAACTAAATAGAGAGAGTAAAATACCTAGTATTCGAAGAATTACCGCAAGTTGCATAATTATTTTCTCTTGTTGATATATGTTAGCTTATAGGAACGTAATATCCACTTGGAATAATGATTCAACTTTTTTTACATGTTTTTTATCAGATACAATTAGAATTACATGATCATTTGTTTCTATGATCATTTTTTTCTTAGCCATTAACACATCATTTCCTCTAACTATTGCAGCGATTGTCGTTCCCTGCGGGAGACCTATATCTTGAATTTTCTTTCCAACTACTTTTGACGATGATTCGTTTCCATGTGCAATCGCCTCTATGGCTTCTGCCGCACCTCTTCTTAGAGAGTGAACAACTACAACATCTCCTTTTCTAACATGAGCAAGCAGACTACCGATAGTTGCTTGTTGTGGTGAAATAGCAATATCTATAGTATTACTCTGAACAAGATCAACGTACGCAGCTCGATTTATTAGCGCCATTACTTTTCTGGCTCCAAGTCGTTTTGCTAGCATTGAAGAAATAATATTTACCTCATCATGATTTGTTAAGGCGCAAAATACGTCAGAATCATCTATATTTTCTTCATTTAATAGCTCTTCATCTGTAGCATCACCATTTAGCACAATAGTATTTTTTAACTTTTCTGCTGCATGAGAAGCTTTTTTTGGGTCCAATTCCAACAACTTTATCTTATATTCTTTTTCTAATGACTCGGCCAATCTTAACCCTATATTTCCACCTCCTGATATCATGATATTTTTAAGAGGTTTATCTTTAATTCGAATATGTTGCAGCAGATTGCTCATTGATTTTTGCGAACTAACAAAGAATATTTCGTCATCAGCTTTAATGATAGTGTCAGCATTTGGAATTATTGGTTTTCCTTTACTGTATATAATTGCAATTTTGTACTCTATGTTTATATTTTTAAGTTTTTCTTTTAATTCGCGCAGTGAAAGTCCTTCTAAAACACCGCTATAGGAAGCTCTTATAACTACCATTTGGGCTTTTCCATCAGCAAAATCTAGTACTTGAAGGGCGCCGGGATGTTTTATTAATTGCTGTATTTGTTCAGTAACTAATCTGTCCGGACTAATGAGAACATCAACAGGTAACGCTTCTTGAGCAAACAAAGGATGATTTTTTAAGTATTCAATTTCACGAATACGCGCAATTTTAGTCGGCGTGTGGAATAGCGTGTATGCAACTTGGCAAGCAATCATATTTACCTCATCACAATTTGTTACAGCCAATATCATTTCTGCATCTTTTGCGCCCGCTTTCTCTAACACTGAAGGATGGGATGCTACCCCAGTAATTGTTCTCAAATCAAAACGTTCACTAATTGATTGCAATGCAGACGGGTTAATATCGACTAAAGTTATATCGTTATCCTCGTTAACAAGATTTGCGGCTAGTGATGAACCTACTTGACCAGCACCGAGGATTATAATCTTCATTTTAAATTAATTCCTAGAGTTTTTAGTTTTCTATAAAGATGTGTACGTTCAATACCAACCTCATTAGCTAATTTGCTAACATTACCATTTGCTTTTTCTAATTGATATATAAGATATGCTTTTTCAAAATTTTCTCTTGCATCTCGCAAGGGCAGATTTAAATTAAATATTTCAGTATTATATTGTTTTTGCTGTATTTCAATTTTTCCTAGAAAAGATTCAATTTCTTCAACATTAATAATTTCTTCCGCTCCTAGTATTAGTAAACGTTGGACAAGATTTTTCAATTCACTTTCATTGCCTGGCCATTTATAACTTCTTAAACGATTTTGTGCTGAGACACTAAATTTTCTATATGGGAGTGATTCTAATTCTATAAATTGATTTACATAGTATTCAAGTAATTCTGGAAGATCTTCATAATGCTCATGTAATGATGGAATTTTTACTGGCAATATATTTAATAAATAATATAATTCATCGATAAATTTTCCTTTATTTATGAGGGACTTTATGTCATAGCGTGTTGCAGCAATTACTCTTATATTTAAGCTAATAGCTTCTGAACTTCCGATATGCGAGAATTTTTTTGTTTTAAGTACATCAAGTAAATGAGATTGTTGCGTTGTATTAAGTTCTCCAATATCATTAATAAATAAAGTTCCTTCAATCGCATTATCAAGATAGCCTTCTTGAATTTTATCATTAGATTCAAATCCAAATAACTTTTTTTGCGGGTTTTCTTCATCGAGTGTTGAGGCATTTACAGTTATAAATGGCTTATCAGTACGAGAGCTAAGCGAATGTAAATATCTTGCTAGTATTTCCTTGTTAGTTCCAGATTCACCCGTCATTAAAACGTTTGCATCGTGTTTAGCAATTTGTAATATTTTAGATTTTAACTCATTAATTATTGAGCTTTTGCCGATAGGCTCAAGTTTCAAAGTTGTAATTTGGTTTAATTTTAGATTTTCACTTTTTAATGAATAGGTTTCTAGGGCATGTTTAATTGTTAATAATAATTTTGCAGTAGAAAGTGGTTTTTCTATAAAGTCGTAAGCACCACTTCGTGTCGCTTCAACAGCTGTTTCTACATTTCCGTGTCCAGACATCATTATGATCGGTATTTCTTGACTGAATGAATTTTTCCATTCTTTTAGTAAAGTAATTCCATCAACATCTGGCATCCAGATATCTAATAAAATTAGATCAGGTTTAGTACTTTTAATAGATTGGCGAGCTATAATTGCATTTTCAGCAACTTTTACATTGAACCCTTCATCTTCAAGAATCTCTTGTACCAGATTACGAATATCCGGTTCATCATCAACAACAAGAATGTGTCGTTTAGTCATTTTTATATTTAACTATATATAGGTAGTCTTATTACAGCACATGCACCATTTTCTTTTGTATTGTTTTCAAGCCAAAAAGTTCCAGAGTGTTCGTCAATAATTTTTTTTACTATAGCTAACCCCAACCCTGTTCCTTTCTCCTTTGTTGTTATATATGGTTCAAGTAAGTTATTTTCAACTAGCGGATCTATCCCGGGGCCACTATCCATTATTCGTATTTCAATTATTTCATTATCCTCAATATTGAGTACTTTAGCACTTATTTTTAGTGAATTATCCTCTCCCATTTCATTTGCATCTACTGCGTTTGTTAACAGATTATTTAAAACTTGTCTTAATTTTTTCTCGTCACCTTGTATTTTTGGCAGATTAGTTTTTATATCTATTTCAATTTTACTTCCATGGTTCATATTACTGAATAAATCTACACCTTCTTGCAGTAGGTGTACAATTTCTATTTCTTCTTTTTTAGAGTCGGATGATCGGGCATAGTCTGAAAAATCATTTACCATCACTTTCATTGTTTCAACTTGCTGGATTATTGTATTTGTCATTCTGTCTAGCATTTCAACATTATTTGAATCTAAGCTTAAAAGGTATTTATTTCTTAGTCGTTCAGCAGCTAATTGTATTGGTGTAAGCGGATTTTTAATTTCATGTGCTAAGCGACGAGCTATTTCACTCCAAACAGCATCTCGTTGTCCCTGAACTAAAGCCGTTATTTCATCAAAAACTATTATATGTTTACTCACTGAATTATTAGGCCCTGTTAGTGCCGAGCCATTTATCATTAGAATTTGATTACCAGTTTTTTCAGATAAAGTTATTTGTTCGCGCCAGTCATCATTTTTTTCACTTATATTATTTGAGATGCATTCAAAAAAGTTTGTTAACTTCGGCAATATATTTATTGTATTATTGATATTTTTTTTATTTAGGACATCAGTTTCTACTTGCAATATTTGGGCGGCACTAATATTAGATTTTTCAATTTCCCCATCTTTATTTAATACGATAACACCAGATGACAATCTTGATAAAATCGTTTCGAGATAAATTTGTTGCGATTCTGCTTCTTTCTGACTATTTTTTGCGTTGTCTCTTGCTTGAGATATTTTGTCTGTCATGTCATTAAATGATGCTACAAGAAATCCTAATTCATCATTACTTGGAATGGGCAATTTTGTATTATAATTACCTTTTGCGATGTCACGAGTACCTTGCGCTAAGTCTTTTATAGGAGCAGATAATGTTCGAGCTGAATAAAATGCTGCCCACACTGCACTAAACACACTAAAAAGCAGAACCAAGGTTAATATTATTATAAAACTAAATTTAAGTTGTTCTCTAAGGTACGACAATTCTTGATATTCAATAAAGGATGTTTGAACATTAGCAGCGAGTTTGTTCATTCTTTCTGATATCGGGTATAATGCTTGCACGATTTTTTCTTTTTTGTTGAGACCGGTTGTTGGCAGATTAACAACACTTCTAATCATCAGACCTTTATTTTTAATTAAATCTATTCCTATATAACTATTATTTTGTATTAACTGAAGCAGTATTGTTTCTTCTGGTGTGTTGGGGACTAGACTTTTTGTATCTTTTGAACTTGATACAAGAATTACGCCTTTTCTAGTTAATAGAGTTAATTCATTAGCATTAATTCGGTCTCTAATTTGATTAATATAAAATGGTAATTCTGAATCATCAGTTTCTCCTAGTTCTTCAGCAATTTTTTCTGTAGTGTTTAAAAGCTCACGCATTCTGACATCTAAAGCAAGACGGCTTAATTCAAGCGAATCATCAAGTGCTTGTTCAACTCTTAAATCGAACCAACTATCTATACCGCGATGCAAGAAGTCTAGAGAGAAATAATAAACTACTAAAACTGGTGTTACAGAGAGCAATGAAAATAGAATAACAATTCTAACCGTCATTCGTGACCCGATTACTCGGTTTTTTAATTGACGTATAAGACGTTTCAAATTTAGTACGATTAAAATACTAAGGCTAACTAGACCCAAAGTATTGAATAAGAGTAGGCCCAAATAAAAACGATCAAATAGTTCTGAATTTTGCAGAGTTTTACTCATCATTAAAAGCGATGAGAGCATGAAGATAAATAGACACAGCCCTATAAGCGTTATTAGTTTACCGCCCTTTTTTATTTTCATATTTTCCACCTATACCACTGACTTGAAATATTCCAATCTGATGAAAAATATGCTCTAGGTCTTAAAGGGCTTGGCAAGGAGTCTATATCTAAATATAAACGAATTTTTGCTAAATATTTTATATTTTTCTGTAGTTTATTTTTATCAAATAATTTCATTTTTGATATATTGCAAATTGCATTAACAGCCGCATCTAAATTTTTGTAATAATTTACAATCCCAGTATTTAAATTAGTTATCAAGAAATTTTCAGTTAATGGTTTATGTTCAAGTTTATGTATTAACTTTTTTCCAAATACAGTTTTATTCCATAACCATTTACGTTTTTTAAGCAGTTGAAAGTCTGTATGTATTTCAAAAGATATTCCCTGACGTAGTGCTCTATAAGACTCTTCAGTTAAGGTTAATTCAGAGGATACATCTAAATAATAGGTATTATTATCAATATAAGTGACCGCTGAATTTATATTTACACCATCAGCATAAACAAACTGATTTATATACATTGTTAGTATAATAATAAAAATTAGATTTATTTTTTTTATTATAATTATCATTCGTTATTTTTTTGTAAGACATGCATAGAAAAATCCATCCATATTATCTTGCCCCGGAAGGATTTGTCTGCCATATCCGGTATCAACTCCCCATTCTTTAATAATTGTTTTTAAGCCGCAGTTAGAATGATTATTTACAAAATCTTTTATTAGATCACGATTTTCCTGCTTAAATATAGAACAAGTTGCATATAAAAGCAGGCCATCGTCTCTGAGAGTGCTCCAGAGTGTTGTTAGAAGCTTTGTTTGTAATTTGTTAATTTTAATTATTTGATCCATTGTTCTTAATAGCCTTATTTCCGGATGCCTGCGTATTACTCCAGTTGCTGAACAGGGCGCATCGAGTATGATTCTGTCGAATTTTTTACCATCCCACCATTTATCAGTATTTATAATATCTTCAACCTTTACATGCGCGCGTAATCCAATTCTATCCAACGTGTTGTATAATCTTTTTGCGCGTATTTTATCTTTTTCAATAGCTGTTAGACTCTCAATTTTTGGTTCTGATTCAAGAATATGTGCAGTTTTTCCTCCTGGAGCAGCACATGCATCAAGAACTCTGTGATTAGGTTTAAGATCAAGTAACCCAATCGCAAGCTGAGCTGCTAGATCTTGAACAGAAGAATCACCTTTTGAAAATCCTGGTAATTTCTCAATATTTGCGGGTTCTTTAAGTAAAACTCCATGAGGCGAATGTTCTGTTTCTACCCCTTCGATACGTGCTTCCTTTAATTTATCAATATAGTATTTTCTATTGTTATGAAGTTTATTTACACGAAGAAACATTGGAGGATGTTCATTATTTGCAATAAGAATCTCTTCCCAATTACTAGGCCAATCAGCTTTAATTTTATTGATTAACCAAGCAGGATGTGCAAATTTAATTGCTTCGTCTTTTTGAATCATCAAGCCTATTTTTTTTTCTTCTCGAATATATTCTCTAAGTATGGCATTAACCAATCCTTTAGCCCATCCCATGCTTATTTTTTCACATGTTTCTACTGTTTCTGACACTACAGCGTGATTAGGGATTCGCATATATATTAATTGATATAGCCCAATTATTATTAAATGTTTAAGTAGCCGATCTTTCTTTTTTAAGGGTTTTTCAACTAATTGATCAAGGATATATTCTAGTTGTATATACCAACGGAATGTTCCAAACAGCATTTCCTTAATTAGACTACTATCTTTTCCTATCTTTTTAATCGATTCATTTTTATTAATAACAATTTTTAGTGGTAGATTTTTTTCAAGAACTTCTTCAATAATATGGATTGTTATTAGACGGGGCGACATTGCAGATTTTCTATATGAATTATAAATATTAATCGTTCATAAAATCGGTATGACTATTCAAAAAATCTTTTGCTGAAATTATTTTTTTTCCAGGCAATTGTAGCTTAGTTACGGAAAGAAGATTTTCACCTGTCATTATATCTAGTGTTGATTTTCCTTTAAGTAGAGTTCCAGGTTTTAACTTAACTGTACTGGTTTTTACTTTTGCCTCCCATATTCTAAAGTTTACACCTTTAAAATTTGTGTGTGCTACTGGAGTTGGGTTATAGGCACGAATTTTTCTTTCCAGTTCCGTCGCCGTTTTATTCCAATCTAATTTTGCTTCATGCTTACTAATTTTTTTTGCGTAAGTTGCTTTTGAATTATCTTGATTTGTTGCGATAAGCTCACCTTCAGCTATTTCCGAAAGAACATTATTTATATTTTCAGCACTAATATTCGCTAAACGGTCGTGCAAAATTCCGCTCGTATCACTTTCTTTTATTGAACAACTGACTTGTTTTAGAATTTTCCCAGTATCAAGATTTTTATCCATTTGCATTATTGTTATACCAGTTTTCATATCTCCTGCCTCGATAGCTCGCTGTATAGGTGCAGCACCACGCCAACGTGGCAGTAATGAAGCATGTATATTTATACATCCAAACCTTGGTTTCGCTAAGATTTTAGGTGTGAGTAACAACCCGTAAGCAACGACTAACAATAAATCATAATGCTCTAATGAGTAAGACTCGAGTTCTTGGTAATTTTTCGGTTGAAGAATTTCAATATTATTTTTTATGGCACAAACTTTTACTTCATTTTGTCTAATTTTATGTCCTCTACCAGCTGGTTTATCAGGTTTGGTGAAAACAATTCCGACATTATGTTGATCGGCATCAATAAGAGATTCGAGAACTATTCTGGCAATTTCAGGAGTTCCTGCAAATGCCAATTTAAGCTTGGTGTGTCTCACAGTATTTTATTAGATGACTCATTATCGGGTTGTTTTGAATTTTTCAAACGACGTTTTTTTATTTTTTGTTTAAGAATTCTTTTCTTAAGACGATCGCGTTTTAATGGAGATAAGTAATCAATAAATAATTTTCCATTCAGATGATCAATTTCATGTTGTATGCAGATTGCTAATAAACCATCAATTGTTTTTGTGGTAACTTCATTTTTGAGTGTTGTGTAGCGAAATTCAATATTTTTAGCTCTTTGAACCACATCAAAATAATCGGGTACAGATAGACAGCCTTCTTGCGATTCTTCTTTACCTTCTAATTTTAATATCTCAGGATTAATAAGAGTTAGTGGCTCATTTTTATTTTCTGAAATATCTATAACTATAATCCTTTTTTGTATATTGACTTGGGTAGCAGCTAATCCAATACCCCCTTCTGCGTACATAGTTTCGAGCATATTTTCTGCAACAGCACCTATTTCCGGATTAATTTCCTCGACAGGGGCAGCTTTTAGACGGAGTCTTTCGTCCGGAAAATGCAAAACTTTGAGTATTGTCATCGTAATTTTTATCCTAAAAAATCATTTAACTTACTGATAATACGTAGAAAACTCAGTTTTCCCCAATTAGCAGAGATAAACAAAACGTTTATCTTACTGACATTTTACTCAGCTTTTTGATAATCTACATCCGATAGATTACGTAAGGTAGTAGACATGGTTAATAAGATTCTAATTTCATTCGCAATTTTGCTGATGTTTCTGTATGCAAATGCAGGCGAAATAGAGCTTAATCCTGAACATCCTGGTAAATATACGGTTGTTAAAGGGGATACGCTTTGGGATATTTCGGCGCGTTTTTTAAAAAAACCGTGGCTTTGGCAGGAAATCTGGCGGGCAAACCCACAAATAAAGAATCCACATTTAATCTATCCTGGGGATATGGTTTCGCTTACTTATGAAGGCGATCAACCAGTTTTAAATCTTGAACGAGCCGGACAAACAGCTTCCGGCAGGAATGTAAAACTTTCACCAACAATACGTAGTTCTGAAAATGATAAAGCAATACCGGCTATACCTATTGATGCAATTCAACAATTTTTGAAATGGCCGCTAATTTTTGAACGAGATGAAATGGAAGATTGGCCTTATGTTGTTTCAAGCTATGAAGGCCACTTAATAGCCTCGGTAAATAATACAATTTATGTCAGAGGGATTCCGGACTATGCGGAAACAAATGAGTATTCAATATACCGGAAAGGGCCAGCCTACATTAATGTAAAAAAAGATAAAGATGAAGAGGATGAAATACTAGGCTACGAGGCAATATATATTGGCCAAGCCGTAATGCAAAAAAAAGGTGACCCCGCATCAGCTGTAATAACTTCAGTTGATAGAGAAGTTTTGACGGGGGATCGGTTAATTCCTAATTCTGAACAAGACATAAATGTTGAATTTGTTCCAAGTTCTACTAAAACTGAGGTTGAGGGCACTATTTTGTCTGTATTAACCGGGATATCAAAGCTAGGCGGTGTTGCACAGATAGGCCAGTATCAAGTCGTAGTGCTAAATGTTGGTAATAGCAGCGGGGTAGAACCGGGTAATGTACTTGGTATATTTCAAGATAATCTGAAGGTGGTAGATACGATAGGACCGAATCAGCCTAAAAAATTAGAAGAGCAAGATGCCGATAGAATTGAATTTGAACGTGAGGATACTAATTTTGTTGATCAAGAACTTAGTAAATTGGTTAACACGATTCGCAATGCTGTTAAAAAATTTGACAAAAGATTTCCTACATTCGCTAATAGGAAATCAAAATCAGAAATTGTTTCGCTACCTGAAGAATATGTTGGAGTTATGATGGTCTTTAGGACTTTTGAGAAAGTTAGCTATGCTTTAGTTATGGAAATTAATGGACCTGTACATGTTTTTGATACGGTAAAAAGTTTATAAATTTTTTGGCCTTAAAAATAAAACATTTAATGTATTTTTTAAATCATACTTTAATAATCGAGACAGATTTTTTATGAAAGAATCAGTTTTAGATGTACTTATATATTTATTCGACCATTACATTGAACAGGAATTTGAGATAATACCTAACCAAAAGGATTTAAAAAGTCAGCTGAATCAAGCTGGTTTTGCAGATATACAAATAGATAAGGCAATTGATTGGTTAGAAGGTCTTGCGGTAAAAAAGGATGAACTTGATGCAAGTATTGTTTGTTCAGAATCTACCAGAGTGTTTAGTGATATTGAAAATGAGAAACTTGATGTCGAGTGCAAAGGTTTTTTGATTTTTTTAGAACAATCTGGGGTTCTCGATTATGAGGATCGAGAGCTTGTAATCGACAGAGTAATGGCCCTTGAAACCGAGATAATAGAATTACAGCAACTAAAATGGGTTGTTTTAATGGTTTTATTTAATAGACCTGGTAAGGAAGCTGCATTTGCTTGGATGGAAGATATTATCTTGGACGAAGTTAGTACCGTAGTTCATTAAACTAAATTACACACAATAAGATTTCTATTTATTTTTTAAATTAATATTATTTAACTTTAAACATGTCAAACTCTTTAGTAGTTGTTGAGTCTCCATCAAAATCTAAAACGCTTGAAAGTTATCTGGGTAAAGATTACAAAGTTTTAGCGTCTTATGGCCATGTTAGAGATCTGCTACCTAAAAAGGGAGCCGTAGATCCTGATAATAATTTTGCAATGATTTATGAAGGAATCGAAAGAAATGAAAAATATGTTAACGCAATTAAAAGAGCTCTGAAAAAGGCTGACACATTGTATTTGGCAACTGACCCTGATAGAGAAGGCGAAGCAATTTCATGGCACCTATATGAACTGTTAAAAGAAAATGGTTGTCTTGAGAATAAAGAAGTTCACAGAGTTGCATTTTATGAAGTAACCAAAAGCGCAGTACAAGATGCAATAAAAAATCCAAGAGAATTATCATCAAACTTAGTTGATGCACAACAAGCCAGACGTGCTCTTGATTATTTAGTTGGATTTAATTTATCTCCATTGTTATGGAAGAAAATACATAAGGGTTTATCTGCAGGGCGTGTTCAATCTCCAGCATTGAGAATGATTGTTGAGCGCGAAAAAGAAATAGAAGATTTTATTGCTAGAGAATATTGGACAATAGAGTCAGATTTAGAATTTAGCGGGTCTGAATTTTTAGGTAAATTAACCGAGTTTGATAATAAGAAAATCAAAAAATTTAGTATAGAGGATACAGAACAAGCATCTATTATAAAATCTACTCTCGAAAAGGCGTTTACAGGGGAATTGATAGTTAGAAATGTCAAAAAAACACAAAGAAAACGCGAACCCACTGCTCCTTTCATAACATCAACATTGCAACAAGAAGGGATAAGAAAACTCGGTTTTACAGCCCAATGGACAATGAGAATCGCACAACAATTATATGAAGGCATAGATATTGGCGAAGGTTCGGTTGGTTTAATTACTTACATGAGAACCGATTCTGTAAATCTTGCAGAAGAGGCATTAACGGAAATACGCGATTTTATATCATCTCGTTATGGCAAAGAATCATTACCAAATGAGCCGAGGGTCTTTAAAAAGAAATCTAAAAATGCACAAGAAGCTCATGAGGCAGTAAGACCAACCTCAGTTACTAGGGTGCCGAGCGAGATAAAAGATAGCTTGACGGACGAACAATTTAAATTGTACGAACTAATTTGGAAAAGAACTATGGCTAGTCAGATGACCCATGCAACTATCGATTCTGTTGCTGTTGATATGTCTTGTGGCGAAGGCAATTTATTTAGAGCTAATGGTTCATCAATAGCTGATCCCGGTTTTATGCAAGTATATCTTGAGGGTGTTGATGATTCAGAAAATAATGAAGATGATGAAAAGATGTTGCCTCAATTAACAGAAGGCGACAAAGTAAAATTAAAAGAAATAAGAAATGAACAACATTTTACTGCCCCACCACCACGTTATTCCGAGGCATCGTTAGTTAAATCTTTAGAAGAATATGGTATTGGGAGACCTTCAACGTATGCCAATATTATATCAACTTTAAGAAACAGAGAGTATGTTGAAGTGGAAAGTAAACGTTTTCATCCGACTGACGTTGGAAAATTAGTAAACAATTTTTTGACAGCTCATTTTAGTGATTACGTTGATTATGAATTTACAGCAAAACTCGAGGACGATTTAGATGCTATATCTCGGGGAGAAAAAGAGTGGGTGCCATTAATGAAAAATTTTTGGGATTCTTTTAATAGTCAGATCCAAGACAAGGAAGAAAAAGTTACTCGAGAAGAAGCTATTCAGGCGAGAGTATTAGGTAATCATCCGAAATCTGGTTTGGAAGTATCGGTGCGTATCGGTCGCTACGGTCCTTATGCGCAAATTGGAACTAAAGATGATGAAGACAAACCAAAATTTGCAGGCTTACGTCGAGAGATCAAAGACCCTATTAGCGGGGAAGTGATACAACCAGCACAGAAATTAGACCAGATCAGTCTTGAGGAAGCGTTGGAACTTTTTAAGTTGCCAAGACTTTTAGGCGAAACCAGTGAAGGCGAAGAAGTTGCTGCTAGCATTGGCCGTTTCGGTCCTTATATTCGTTATGGTAGTAAGTTTGTATCGTTAAAAAGAGAAGATGATCCATATACTGTTACCCTTGAGAGGGCACTTGAGTTGGTGGCAGAAAAGAAAAAAGCCGATGCTGAAAAACAAATAAAACTTTTTGAGGAGGAGGGCATATCAATTTTAAATGGTCGTTATGGTCCATATGTTACAAATGGTAAAAAGAATGCAAAAGTTCCTAAAGATGTAGAACCAAGTAGCCTGAGTCTCGAAGAATCGATTGCCCTTTTAGAAGCCGCACCCGCCAGAGGTGCGCGTGGTCGTAAGAAAAAGACAATAGCAAAGAAGAAGGCAAAAACCACAAAGAAGAAAGCAAAAACCACAAAGAAGAAAGCAAAAACCACAAAGAAGGAAACAATGCCCCAGAATCATGAACCCGCCCCTCGCGAATCAAAAGGACATGAGAGATATGTTGAAGAACCATTAGACTCAAGGGAAGACTTCGAGAAAATGTCAGGTAACCAAAGTTCTGAGAACTTAAAACATAAGTAATATTGAAAGTAATAAACAAAGAAATTCGTATTTTGGCTGGGTTATGAAAAAGCTGCATGTGAAGAAAGCTATCCATGTTTGCCAGCGGGGCGGAATAATTGCATACCCCACAGAGGCGGTTTTTGGATTAGGCTGTATTCCCGTTTATAAACACTCTGTTCAAAGAATTTTCAAATTAAAAAGACGTTCTATACGAAAAGGGCTGATTCTGATAGCTGGAGAAATTAATCAACTTGAGGAATTTGTTGATTTTTCAAAGGTTAAAAATTTAAAAGCCGTTTTTCATACTTGGCCAGGTCCGATAACTTGGCTTATCCCAGCAAGACGTACGACCCCTATTTGGCTAACTGGTGAACATAATACACTTGCTGTAAGGGTTAGTTCTTATGATTTAATTAAATCACTTTGTTCAGAGCTAGGGCCTATTGTTTCAACAAGCGCTAATCCTCATAACGCTCCTCCAGCTAAGTCTTCCCAGCGTGTACGCGCCTATTTTCCTAGGGAAATCGATTATGTAATACCAGCAAAAATTGCCAATAATGAAAATCCTAGTGAAATTAGAGATGCTCAAACAGGAAATATTTTACGTTCAGGCTAAATTATTGATAACACGCATATTGACAGTGTCAAACGTTTATTCGAGAATGGCCGGCTTGGATTTTTTGGAGGGGTACCCAAGCGGTCAACGGGGGCAGACTGTAAATCTGTTGGCTCAGCCTTCGTAGGTTCGAATCCTACCCCCTCCACCAGAACAAGTTTGTTTTGTTGGAGTGTATCAGGGTATTGATTATAAGGTATATATATAACGGATTTAGGAAGCTGATAAAGAAGGAATGTTGAGTGACTCGCTAGAGAGATTGAAAATGGATCGGGTCTTCCAGTCAAAAGCTGGTTGAAAATGAACGATATAAACTAGGCGGGTGTAGTTCAATGGTAGAACCTCAGCCTTCCAAGCTGATGATGTGGGTTCG